>JABMPJ010000084.1 GCA_013203785.1 Lentisphaerota bacterium
CATTTAATGTGGCGCAATTCGAGGTGCGGTCAGTCTGGCGATAAGGGGTCGATTTTCACGTCGGGATCTGGCACTATGACCCCCCCCCACAAATAGCGGGTCCAATGCCTGGGTGGTGGAATGGCAGACACAGGGGACTTAAAATCCCCTGCTCGAAAGAGCGTGCGGGTTCGACTCCCGCCCCGGGCACCAAGTAAAAACGGCATTTTAGGCAATGTTTGCAGTGCTGAACCGTTTTCGGCTTGTCTCGTTATGCCGCAACCTGTCGCCTTGTGTTTTATGGGTGGTCACCCGAGTTAAGCAACCATAGACAACCACTTTCCCAGAATCGCCCCCAGGACGGGCGACGGCATCGAAGCCGGTAAGGACAAGGGCGAGAAGCGGCGAGAAGGGACAGTCCCGCTGTGAAGGCGATGTGCCATTTTTCCTTCTCTGACCCATTTCTTGGGTGAGTGGTGTACTGATTTGGCTAAGACGACCTGGTTTGGGCTGCCGAGGGGGAGCACTGCTCCGACCGTTCACAGATCCCGGGCATCTCCTGCCGGGTTCGGCGGAAGTGACTGGTTACCGGTGGACTACCTGTCCTAAGCGAAGTGGGGGAGTTGGATCACGCTCATTCGCAGACGACGGGCCGTGCACAGTCCACCCCATTCTCCGTGACGCATGGGGCGAGCACCGGTGGTTCGTTTAGCGCTGAAGTGCTCGCGGTGGCGGGCGAAGGCCTCATCCACGAAGCTGCGGCTACCGAGGATGACGCCGTCGCTGAAGTAGCGTACGCGACAGCGCAGGGCCTGTCCCTTCGAGAGGGTGCCTCCGGCATCGAGGACGGCCTGGACGGTTTCGGGGCTGAATCCTGGCTTTCTATCCTCGGCGAGCTGCTCGCCGCGGACGAAGAGTTGTTGGCGGTAGAGGCGGGCAACTTCGCTCCAGTCGGCCTTATAGTCGAGATGTTCGAAAAGGTGCGTCAGGCCATCGCGGGCGACCTGTGATCCGCCCACGGCTTCGCCGTAGCCGCAGAAGCGGTAGTCGCCGGGATCTTCGACAAGACCGGCACGTACGGCGTTGAGATCGATGTAGGCGGCTACGGTGAGTAGGGCACCACGTCCGCCAATGAGCACGCTCTTGTACCGTTCCTCCCACAACGTCCCTTTGCGGTCGTGGCGGCGGTTGTAGGATTGGGTGTAGCGCTGTTTGAGGGTTTTGACGAACTCGGAGAGGTCGCACATGCGGTCGGTGTAGCGGGCCTTGAGCGCCTCGGCGGCGTTATGCTCTCCGCGGTCCCGATAGTGCTGCAGGGATTCTGCAATGCCGCGCACTTCGGCCCTGTCGTAGAGATTGGCCAGCCGGACCATCAATGCCTCATCGGTGACGGGCTGTGGTTCTGGTACGTGCAAAAGGCAGTGCCAGTGGTTCGTCAGAATACCGTGTGTTACAACTGAGCAGCCAGAGAAGGCTGCGACGGCGCGCATAAGCTTCCGAAAACACTCCTTTTCACTGGGATTCATGAGCATCTGTCGGTCCACAATCCGGGACATGATGTGGTAGTGGGCGGGGCCCGTTTCCTTGATCCGAGACACTCTCATTGCTCTCTTCCTTAGGTGGTTGGCGGGCAGCGACAACGCGCCCTACACACCCTTGAAGCAACGAGTAGCCCCCATTTCCGGAAGAAAGTTGTAACTATTTCTCGAATAGTTGTGCATCACGCTTATTTCCAATGATTTACAAGTAGTCGTGGCCGTCCTCATCCACGCACAATCTACCGTATTGGCTCCCGGATGACCGGAAATGGTGAGAATTAGATAAGATGCGTGTCCAGCCTCCCCAAGCTCAGAACGGCGATTTCCCCCCCGGGGCAGCAGGCGCTGGGCTGCTGTACTGATGGCCTGTCCCTCCGCGGTCGTCCCTCCGCGGTCCTCGCCACCTGACCATGCCAGGTCAGATCCGGTTCTCGCTCTTGGCGGATCGGCAGAGCCAACAGCCTCCGTAGCAAGCCCGCTTGCTGTAGCGCCCATCTCGTAGCCGTTGACATCCTAACTCAGGACGGGACCAAGTGCCCTAACGCCTAACACCTGCGGCGATTCTTCGCCGCTGTTAGCAACCCATTGCGTTTGCTTGTGCACCGGTGGCGTGATATTATCAACGCAATTCAGGAGACGCACATGCACAAATTCATAACCCTTTGCCTGCTTGTATCGGCGGTCATGCTGGCTTCATCTTGCGACGAATCGACCGACAACGTTGTGCCGCCACCGATGCCAGATGCGTCGGCTAACTATCATGTGACTTTCGAAGGAATATGGAGTGCGGCGACGCACGACAATTTTCCGCCGGTACCGCACCTGTCCGGTCTCGTCGGTGGCACGCACACGGCCGCTGCGGTGATCTGGGCTGAGGGGGCGTTGGCCTCGATCGGGATCAAGGACGTGGCCGAGCGTGGGGCGAGGAATTCACTACAGAATGAGTTCAACGTGCTTGGCACCGCCGGGTCGGCATGCAGCGTCATATTGGCCGACGGGATCAACCCGTCACCTGGATCGTCCATGTTCACGTTTACGGCTACGCTTGATTGTCCGCTTGTGACCATCGTGAGTATGATTGCTCCAAGCCCCGACTGGTTTGTCGGGGTGGCCGGGCTGAACCTGATGGAAGACGGCGACTGGGTCGAGTCGCTGGTGGTGACGCTGGACGGGTACGATGCCGGTACGGATAGCGGTGCCAGCCACAACGCAGCGGATTTTCCCACCGTACCACCCGAGCCCATTGCGCCGATTGGTTGGCTGGCGGGCGTCGGGACATTCACGTTTACGAGGCTGTAGCGTCGAGCGCGGCTATGAGCCGTCGCATGCATGTGGCGTATTCTGCGGCCGTCACTGTTTGTCGTGTTCGCGAACCGCGTCGTGCTCTTCCTATTAGGCCTTCCTTGGGCCGTCGAGGGGAGGAATGCTCCGACCGTTTACAGATCCCAGGTCTCTCCAGTTTGGTTCGGCGGGAGTGACGGGTTATCGGTGGACTGTTGCCCTCCGCAGTCCCTGACGGCCCCATTCAGTCCTTTGCAACGAGCAACAGTGGCTCTGTCTTCTCACCTCAGCCAGAAGCTGAAGTAGAGATACATGCCCAACACGAGTGCCATGGTTGCAGCGGTGAGGATGACGTCAAATCGGCCGATGGTTTCGCGCACCTCTTTCTTGTTAAGTGACGCGTAGGTCAGTCCTGCAATGGACGCTTCATCCTGCGCTTTGCCGAGGAAGGATACAGCGATAATCACGGCAACGCTGATCACAAAGAGTGCCCCCGATGCATAAAGGAAGTTAAAATCCCCAATCGCAGAGAGGAGCGCCGGATCAGCCATTTTAGTCGGATCCATCGTACTGAAATTAGCTTGAATCGTCAGCTTGAGCATGCCAAGCACAAATCCGCAGATCAGCCCCCACAGGGCGCCCTGCGCATTGATCCGCTTCCAGAAGAGCCCGAGTAGGAAGACCGCAGTGATTGGCGGGGCAAGATAGCCCTGCACGCTCTGTAGGTACTGATAGAGTCCGCCGCCTGCCACCTTATACATGACGGGAATCCAGGCCATTCCGAGAAGAACAATGACTCCGGTTGCCAAACGCCCGACCGTAACGAGATGCCGCTCGGATGCTTCCGGGTGGATCTTCTCGTAGATATCGACCGTGAAGAGCGAGGCACAGGAGTTGAATAGCGATGAGAGCGAGCTCATTAAGGCCGCCAGAAGGCCTCCCACGACAAGACCCCGCAGCCCTCGCGGGAGCAGGTTCATCACCATGGTAGCGAACACCTGGTCGCCATCAATCGCCGCAACAGTCTCGCCATTAACCACCTTGGCCGGGATGACCAGGACGCCCTTCTGGTGCAGTGCCCAACCGATCATACCTGGAACGAGGAAAATAAGGACCGGCCACACTTTGAGGAACGCGCCCCATATCGCGCCGCGTCGTGCCATCGTCAGATTTTTGGCCGCCAGCGTTCGCTGCACGATGTATTGATCGGTGCACCAGTACCAGATGCCGATGATGGGAGAGGCGATCACGATTCCGAGCCAAGGAAAGTCGCCGTTCTTCCACCACGGAAGCTCGCTGCCGGCCTGTACCATCGGCCGCCACAGTGCGAGTTCCGCCGCACGGTCACTACAGACCGCCCGCAGTTCTCCCCAGCCTCCGAGCGCCTTGAGACCGAAGAAGGTTATGAAGAACGAGCCCACAAGCAGAATGAACGCCTGCGCAGTATCGGTATAGAGTACCGCACGCAATCCGCCGAAAATGGTATAGATACCGGTGAGAATCACTGTTGCAAAAGCCCCGATCCAAAACGGTCCCCAGACATGGCCAAAGAGTGTAAGCTGCATTTCCGGCAGCAGGACCTGGAAGACCAGCGCCCCCGCATAGACCGTGACAGACACCTTGGTAAAGATGTAAGCCACGAGCGACACCACCGAGAGTATCCAGCGCACCTTTGAGTTGAAGCGTCTTTCGAGAAATTCGGGCATCGTGAAGATGGTGGCTCGGTAGTAGAACGGAACGAACACCCAGCCCAGCAGCAGCATGACCCATGCATGCATCTCCCAATGCGCCATGGCCATGCCGGTTGACGCGCCCGACCCGGCCAAGCCGACGATATGTTCAGAACCGATATTTGAGGCGAATAGCGAGCTACCAATCGCAAACCAGCCGATGTTGCGGCCCGCCAGGAAGTAGTCCGCCGACGTATCCTGTTTCCGAGATGACCACCATACGATACCTATTAATCCGGCGAAGTAGGCGCCGATGACCATCCAATCCAACCAATGCATTCGCCCGCTCCCTTCTTTTCGCTGCGTGCTTTCACCGCTGACAGCACGTATGGCTGTCGAATGCTCGTCTTTGTTGAGCGAGTCTGCCCGCCGTAGTCGCAACGCGCGAAGGCTGGGTTGCCCATTCTCATCCGCCGCCCCCTATTCAAGCTCTTCATCCGACTTCAGCATTCAGGGTGCCCGGCCAGTCAGAAATGCTTTCTATCCTTCCGAGATCCTGTTGTCCACGAAATATATATGGAAGCCTGTCCCTCCGAAGTTCTCCGACACCTTTCCGCCCGTCATGACGCTGAACGGGATCCATCCGGTGGCCGTGTTGGTGGGCAGCTCCTATGCCGACGCAGGAGCCAGCGCGGAAGATTTGTACGCCAGCACGCTGACGGGCAGCCTCGTCACCACCGGGACGGTGGATACTTGACACCTATGCCTGCTTCAGGCAGATTCTCCTTACCTTGTCCTGGTCGGTGGTCCCCGTATTGCTCTGTATCATGCGCTGACCTTTTGGCAGGCAATCGCGCGCATCGCAGCGCGGGCGGAGCTTAAGGAGTGGTGATGGGTGAAAACAGCAAGTGGATGAGGGACGCGATCGGGGTTAGTGCGGCCACGATTGGGGCCTTGGCGGATTCGGTGGATGCCATTGAGGCGATCGGCCAGGCCGTCGTGGGGGTGTTGAAAGCGGGCGGCAAAATCCTCACGGCGGGCAACGGGGGCAGCGCGGCTGAGGCCCTGCACATGTCCGAGGAGTTTGTGGGCCGCTTCCGGCACAACCGTCGTTCGCTGCCAGCCATCTCTCTGGTGGCGGACCCGACGGCGCTGACCTGTATCGGGAATGATTTTGGTTTTGACTATATCTTCAGTCGGCAGATCGAAGGGCTCGGCTGCGAAGGCGATGCGCTGGTCCTCTTCAGTTCAAGCGGCAAGGCGGCGAACCTGCAGCAGGCGGTCGAGGTCGCCCGTGGGCTAGGCCTCATCACCATAGCGCTGCTAGGGCGCGACGGCGGTCCTTTGGCTGGTCGCTGTGATCACGAATTGATTGTAGTCGGTGCGGCGACGGAGCGAATTCAGGAGGCTCACCAGGTGATCCTCCATCTGATTCTGGACATGACCGAACGGGCATTTGAGGTGGATGATGTGTAAAGCTCTCTTCCTGAGCATGGGATTGCTGGCGGCGCTAACGATAGGATCGGCTCGTGCCCAAGTCGAGGTGGAGCTGAATATTGAAACCTCTGCTGTACTCGCCTATGAGCCCCTCATGGCCCATGTTACGATACGAAACAATACCTCCCAAGCATTCACGCTGAACGGCGATGGTGCCACGGCGCCAACGCTGCTGTGGGATGTTGAGTGCGCGAACGACGAGCGGGTCGTACCCTCATCAGACGCGCCAGCATTGCCGCGTGTCGAGGTGCCCGCGGGCGCCACTAGTGCGTTTGTGATTGATCTGACCCCTCGTTTTCAGATGGGGCGCCCCGGGCGCTATTTTGTGCGTGCCCTTGTTGAGGATGGTGATGGAGTGGCGCGCTCCCAGTTGGAGATGGTGGATGTCGTGCCGGGCCTGGAGCTGGCACAGAGTAAAGTCCGCTTGCCCGGTGTCCTTGGCGTGGAGCGCCGCTGCAGTCTGCGCCACTGGTCACGGGAAGGTAAAGACTACCTCTTCCTCTGTGTCACGGACTACCCATCGGGCGAGCACTACCCACCGCTTAACCTGGGATCGGTGGTGCGTGTGATACGGCCGACGATCACCGTCGATGCGAACGCCACGCTAACCATTACGCACCAGATAGATCGCGGGCAGTTGATGGTCTCCACGGTGAAATCCGTGCAGGGCGGGCTCTCCCTGACAACGCAAAAGGCCGTTCGTATCCAGAGCGGTCAGCATATGAAGCCCGCCACGTTGCCTGTCAAGTAGCGGCTGCGGACTATGCGCGTGGGGCTACGGGCGCGCAGCGCGGCTGATGAAACCCATCGTGTTGTAGACGAGACGCGCGACCGTGAAGTCAGGTGCGTGGAAGCCGGGGATCGGGGCCAGCTCCACGAAATCGGCACCGATGACCTGTCGGGTGGAAATAACCGCCGCGAGCACCTTGAGGGCGTCGTACCAGCCCAGTCCTCCCGGCTCGGGCGTGCCGGTGGCCGGCATCAGGGATGGATCCAGGCCATCAACATCAAGAGTAATGTAGACCTTGGCGGGGAACCCATTGGGCAGGAGCGGGGTGGGGATACCGCTGGACGCGATGGTGGCTGCATCGAGGTGGCCGACCCCCCGCGTCTCGCGCAGCTGGTGCTCTTCGAGTGATAGGGCGCGCACACCGATCTGAAAGAGGGGCAGGTCGAGGTCATCCAGAGCGCGCCGCATGACGCAGGCATGGCTCAGCGCGGAGCCTTCGTAGCTCGCGCGCAGATCGGCGTGGGCGTCGATCTGTACCACTCCAAACGTCTCACCGGCCGCTTTGAGTGCGCGCAGGGCACCGAGAGTGACGGTGTGTTCGCCACCCAGCAGGATCGGGAAGTGGCCGCCCGCGTGTGCATGACGAACAGCGGTTTCAATGGCGTCGAGGTCCGCGCAGGGCGCTGTGGTCAGGATGCCCTGCTCGCAGGGAGAGCTGGTTCCGTCGAAGGCTTCGAGCTGATAGGAGGCCTCCAGGATGGCCGCAGGCCCGTTGGCCGTGCCGGAGCCGTACGAGACAGAGGTCTCCATGGGGGCCGGGATCACATGAAAGAGGCTGCGCTCGGGCGGTAGGTCGGGAATCTCGGATTCGAGAAAGTCTCTCATGAGAGACGCTCCTTGTAGTCGCTATAGCTGAACGCCCGCACCACCTCAATCGCGTCGCCGCGCTGGATGGCGATGCTGGGATGCTGGATGCCATTGAACATTGTGGTTTTGACCATGGTATAGTGTGCCATGTCCTCAAAGACAAGCTGATCGCCCGGTTGGAGCGGATGGTCGAACGAGTAGTCTCCAATGACATCGCCCGCCAGGCAGCTCAAGCCGGCGAGTCGATAGGTGTGCGGCTTGAAGTGGGGCGGACCGGCATCGCTGACCGTGGCCCGGTAGGGCATCTCAAGCACATCCGGCATGTGGCAGGTGCAGGAGCAGTCCAGGATGGCGATCGGCATGCCGTTGTGCACCACATCCAACACGCGCGTCACGAGGTGACCGGCGTTGAGCGCGACGGCCTCGCCCGGCTCCAGAATGACCTGCACGCCGTAGCGGTCCTGAAAGGCGGTAATCAGGTTGCAGAGGAGGTCCACATCATAGTCAGGTCGCGTAATGTGGTGGCCGCCGCCGAAGTTTACCCATTCCATCTGGGGCAGGATCTCGCCGAAACGCTCATCTACGGCGGTGAGGGTGGTAGCGAGGGCATCGGCATCCTGTTCGCAGAGCGTATGGAAATGAAGACCGGTGATCCCGTCAAGTGATTGGCCTTTGAAATGGTCGGCCGTGATACCGAGGCGTGAAAAGGGGGCACATGGATCATAGAGGGCGTGGAGCTGGGTCGAGCACTCGGGGTTGATACGCAAGCCGGCGCGGATGGGCCGCTCCGCCGCTTGGAGGCTGGGTTTGAAGCGCTCCCACTGGGCAAAGGAGTTAAAGACGATGCCATCGCACAGCGTGATCAACTCGGCGATGTCTCTCTCAGCGTAGGCGGCCGCAAAGGCGTGTACGTCGCCACCAAACTCGTTCCGTCCCAGGTGCGCCTCCCACGGTGAACTGGCGCAGACACCATCCAGATAGTCTTTGATGACCGGAAAGAGAGACCACATGGCAAACCCCTTGAGGGCTAGCAGGATGGTGCAGCCGGTGCGGTGCTTGACGGTGGCCAGTCGCTCACAGTTGCGGCGTATCTGGGCCTCGTCTACGACGAAGGCCGGGGTCTGAATGTCGGCATAGAGGTTCATGAATCGAGGTCCACGACAGCCTGCTCGATGACCTGCCAGGGCAGCCCGCAACGGTTGAGTTCCGCCATGAAGGGATCGGGGTCGAGCTGTTCGACATTGAAGACGCCATCGCCCTGCCAGAGGCCGCTCATCATTAGTTTCGCACCGATCATGGCGGGGACGCCGGTGGTATAGGAGATCGCCTGTGATTGGACCTCGCGATAGCAGGCCTGGTGGTCGCAGATGTTGTAGATATAGACCGTCTTCTCCGCGCCATCCTTCAGACCCGAGATCTGGCAGCCGATACAGGTCTTGCCCACCGTGCGCGGGCCGAGGCTGGCGGGATCAGGAAGAAGGGCTTTAAGGAACTGTAGTGGGATGATCTTCTGACCGTTGAACTCGACGGCGTCTATGCGTGTCATGCCGACATTCTGAAGGACCTCGAGATGCTTGAGATAGCTCTCCCCAAAACTCATCCAGAAGCGGGCCCGTTTCAGATGGGGAATATGACGTGCGAGCGATTCCAGTTCCTCGTGATACATGAGATAGATGTTGAGGCTGCCGATCCCCTCCGGCACGTCGAAGGGCCGTGCGACGGAGAGCGGATCGGTCTCGCGCCATTCGCCCTGCTCCCAGTAGCGTCCGCGCGCGGTGACTTCGCGGATATTGATCTCGGGATTGAAGTTGGTGGCAAAGGGATAGCCGTGGTCGCCTGCATTGCAGTCAATGATGTCGATCGTGTGGATCTGATCAAGGTAGTGCTTCTGAATATAGGTACAGAAAACCGACGTGACCCCAGGGTCGAAGCCAGAGCCCAGCAGCGCCATCAGGCCGGCCTCTCGGAAACGCTCATGGTAATCCCACTGCCAGCGGTACTCAAATTTGGCGGTGTCGGGTGGCTCATAGTTAGCCGTGTCGAGATAGGGCACACCGGTTTCGAGACAGGCGTCCATAATGTGCAGGTCCTGATAGGGTAGGGCCACGTTGAGCACGAGTGCGGGCTGAACCCTCCGGATCAAGGCCACTAACGTGGGGACATTGTCGGCATCGACCTGCGCGGTCTCAATTGGAGTTACGAGTTGTGCGGCAATGGCGTCGCATTTGCTGAGGGTTCGACTGGCCAGGACGATACGCTCAAAGACCTCGGGGTGTTGCGCGCATTTGTGAACCACCACGCCGCTCACGCCGCCCGCTCCAATAATCAGTATCGTGCCCATGCGCTCAGTTCTCCCTCTCGTAGTAGGTGTAGCCGCGCAGCCCCCCCTCATAAGCGTCCATAATGGCGCGCCGCTCAGGGGGGGTAATGGTGCCGCTCTTGACGGCACGCTCAGCAACCGCGCGCATGCGCCGCACCATCTCTTTGGGGTCATACTCCACATAGGTCAGCACGTCGGAGACGCTGTCGCCTTGGATCTCGCGGGTGTAGTGAATCTGCCCCTCTGAATCAATCTTCACGCTGACCACGTTGGTATCGCCCAGAAGGTTGTGCAGGTCGCCCAGCGTCTCCTGGTAAGCCCCTACGAGGAAGACGCCCAGGGTGTAGTCCTCGCCCGCTTTAAGGCGGTGCAGGGGGAGCGTACGCTTCACGTCGCGCAGGTCGATGAAGCGGTCGATCTTGCCGTCGCAATCGCAGGTGATGTCGGCCAGGATGGCCTGCTGCGTGGGACGCTCGTCGAGCCGGTGTACCGGCAAAACCGGAAAGAGCTGATCGATCGCCCATGAATCAGGAAGGGACTGGAAGAGGCTGAAGTTGCCGTAATAGATGTCGGCCAACACGCTGTCGAGATGCTCGAACTCATCCGGCACATAGTCGAGATCACGCAGGAGCGTGGCAATGCGCCGCAGGATGTGCCAGAAAATCTGACCGGCCTGCCCCCGCTCCCGCAACGTCATGCCGCCGCGTTTGAAGAGCTCATGCGCCTCGTCCTGATAGTAGAGGGCATCGTGATGAATCTCTTGAACATTGTCCGCCTTCAACGTGTGTAGCGACTCCATCAGGTTCGCCAACAACTCGTGCGAGCCTTCAGGTAGCGTATCGGGCAGCCCGTGCGACTCAAAGCGGCTGACATCCAGAATATTGAATAGCAGAATGGAGTAGTAGGCCACCGTAGCCCGGCCGGATTCGGTGATGATGTTAGGATGCGCGATGTCATCATCGTCGAGGATACTCATTATTTCCTCAACGATGGCCGAGCAGTATTCGGGCGTACCGTAGTTGCAGCTTCCCGCAAAATCCGTATGCGACCCGTCGTAGTCGACGGCCAGCCCACCGCCAAGGTCGATCACGCCCATCTTGGCTCCCTCGGCGACCAAGCCGGCATAGATGCGGCAGCCCTCTTTGACCGCTTCACGGATATCACGAATGTTGGGGATCTGAGAGCCGAGGTGGTAGTGCAGTAGTTCAAAGCAGTCGAGCATATCCTCGTCACGCAGGCGGTCGACCACATCCATGACTTGGGCGGTGTTCAAACCAAAGACGCTGCGTTCGCCACCCGATTCTGACCAGTGTCCACTGGCCTGGGTGGAGAGCTTCATCCGCACGCCGAGACAGGGGCGTATGCCAAGGGCCTTGGAGCGCTCGAGGATCAACTCAAACTCGGACGCGGTCTCGATCACAATGACGCAGCGGATCCCCATCTGGCGTGCGTATAGCGTGAGGTCGATGAACTCCGAGTCCTTGTAGCCGTTGCACACCAGATAAGCCTCCGGGTCATCGAGAAAGGACATCGCCGCGATCAATTCAGCTTTGCTGCCCGCCTCCAGCCCGTGGTGATAGGTGGCTCCAAAATCACAAATCTCTTCAACCACCTGTTGCTGCTGGTTGACTTTGATGGGGTAGACACCGCGGTAGACACCGTGGTAACCGTAGTCACGGATCGCCGAAGCAAAGCACTCATGCAGCAGCTTGATGCGGGCGTCCAGGATATCGCTCAGGCGCACGAGGACAGGCAGATCGAAGCCGCGCTCCTGTATTCCGCGTGCGACGTCATACAGGCTGACCGAGACCCCGCCGTTGCCGCGCGGGTGGACGAGGACTTCGCCCTGCGCCGATACACTGAAATAGCCGGCACCCCAGTTCTTGACCCCATACAGCTCGGCCGCCGCGTCGGTTGACCACTCTTTTCTATCTGGCACCACTCCTCCTCACAACTAGCCCTATAAACCGTTGGGAGGTTGTACGCTGGAACGGCCCGCATGGGAAGCCTAAGGTTGAGCAGACGGCCTATCGGAACATCTCTCCGGCGGACGTTGGTAGACCGCAAAGAAATGGGGCACTGGCGGATCCTGGTCATCATCGTAGGCCAAGAAAGACCTTTCGGACAAACCGGTCCTCCGGAATCCGTCAATTTCGTCCCGCTCCAGGGCCAGAGGAAATGCGTCCACCTGTTCGCCCTTGTTCCGACTTCGGCATGAAACGATAATGTCACCTCCGGGTGCGGCCAGATCAGCAATGGCCTCAAGGGCCCGCGCCCGGCTCTCTCCCATCAGGATCTGGATCGTGTTGCACTCGTATACCAGGTCAAATCCACGTTGCCACTCTGCGGGATGGTTGAACAGGTCGGCGACACGGTAGTCGACTGTGCTTTCGGGATACCGCTGTCGACACATGGCGATAGCCGAGGGGGAGATGTCGAAAGCGATGACGCGACAGCCATGCCGCATCAACACCTCGGCGTCATCGCCCAGACCACAACCAATCGTAATCGCGCGCTTGCCCACGAGCGGAGAATGTTTTTCGATCCAATCAACGAGCGAGGGGTTCGGTTTCAAGTCAGCCCAGTACACGTTGTGGATGTCGCCTTCGGCCCGCGTGTAGAATGCTTCGAACCACCCGTTCGGGTCCCCCCGGTCGGCGTACGCCTTTGCCAGTTGCTGCGTGCTATTCTTAGAGTTCGGCATGGTGACTCCTCATGGGTGTCGATCTACATCCACCTGTCGCCACAATTGGGTGACTATCCTGAGGGCTAACGGTAGGCGGACACAGACTAACTCCGTGTTACTTGAAAGCCGCTGCGGGAGATGGCGAGTTCGACAAAGCGGGAGCGGTCGTTGGGCGGGTTGTCGTTGAGGGTTCGGCGGATGGCACGCGCGGCCGATTCGTCCTTGGCGAGCATGAGCATATAGCCGCCGCCTCCGGCACCGAGCAGTTTGCAGGCACCCAGGTAGTCTTTGACCGGATCAATCACGGCCTGAACGGGCGCGGGGTTGGTGCCGCTATCGAGGAGCTGGTTGAGTGCCCAGCTGCGGCGTACGGCTTCACACAGATCCTCCCACGATGAGCGCTGGGCGGCGTCGGCAACGTAGTGGGCGTTGGTGCCGATCTCACGAATAATACTCAACCGGCTGGTCGAATTCAGAAAGAGGCCGCGTACAATCTCACCGAGAATGTCATGCGCCACACGCGTCAGTCCGGTGTAGTAGAGCAGCATACAGTTGCGTGTTTCGGGCTCGTCGAGCCAGCTCACGGGAAGGTTGCGGATGAGCGGGGTCTGTGGCAGGCCTGGAAGGGTTTCCACCAGCTTGAGTCCGGGGGTAATGCCACCGACCTGGTCTTGCCATCCGCCTCCCGATGTCAACAGCTGCTCGAGGGCCATGGTGCGCTGGAACACATCGTCACGGGTCCAGGCCAGCCCACACAGTTCGCCGATGGTGCCCAGCAGCGTGGCGGCCAGAATACTGCTGGTTCCCAAGCCGGACCCCTTCGGGATGGCGCATACCATGCTGAGCTCGATCCCGCCGCCGAGTTGATCCATGAGCTGCGCGGGTAGATGGTCGTAGGTGCGCCCGGCATGAAAGCGGGGTTCAAAGCCGGCCAGGGCGAGGGCGGCGCGGGCAATCGCGAAGCCGCTGCCGAGTTTGGCGTAGCCAGTCAGTTCGTCGTAGGTCGTGATGACCTCATCGATACCGAGGTCGATCGAGCGTAGGACGACATGCGGGGTCGTGCAGATCTTGCCGAAGACGTGGATCGGTGGTTGACCGTTCAGGTCCACCGCCAAGTTAACGACCTCTCCCCCGTTCTCAATGCAGTAGGGTGGGGTGTCGGTCCATCCACCCGCGAGGTCGAGTCGAATCGGCGATCGTCCCCAGACGATCTGATCGTCCAACAGGTTGCGATGGGGTTGCACAGGTTTGTGCTCCATCTCGCTGACGATCAGGTGGCGCAGTGCGCCGAAGGCCTGCGCTTCAAAGTGCGCGGCAGCGGTGGGGTCGTCGGGCCGTGCGAGTGTGGCGCGCCACATGCGGTCATGCATGTGGTTCAGACCGAGGGCACCATCCCCGTTGCCGGGCAGGGCACCTGCGGGCAGGCCTTCACGTTTGAAGAGCTTGGCGGCGGCGGCCAGGTCATGGCTTACGCATCGCTCCAACCAGGTGGCTTCGTCGAGGTCCGCCCAATGAGCACGCAGGCGGGCCTGCCGGGAGCGGAGCAGATCGGTGACGGAGGTGCGTCCCAGCAATTCACGGGCGGAGAGTCGCTCCGCAGTGATCCAGCGTTGGCGACACTCCGGTTGATCGTCCGGGTCAGCCGCCAAGAGCCAAGCCACAAAGAGAGGGTCGGCCTCGGCCGCGGACAGCACAGGAAAGAGCGGAACGGATTGGATGTCGGCCTCACTATCGATACCGGCTTCTGCGGGGTCTATGCCGCGCTGCGAGAACCAATCGGCCGCAGGCTGCTCAAACCATGGCGTGGTGCGGTCGGCAATGGGGCCGCGGAAGGTGTCGTCGAACCCGTAGCCGCGCAGGCAGAAGCACCCATCACCCAGAGGTGCGACATCGATGCAACAGCCCGGCATGAGGGAGAGGGCCCAATCGTTGGCCGGTATGCCGGTCAGGACGTGGCGTTCGGAGAGGACCCAATCGGATGGAATCGTGGAGTTCTCAATCCAGAGGTGGCGATTGCCGGCGCGGATGGTGGCGTCAACAGTGGCATGTTGGATGACTGGCAGATTGGGGGGGTCAAAGGAGGCGTGGCCAAAAGAGCGCTGCTCAAAGGCGGGCTCCTGGAGGTGTCGCACCGAGGCCATCAGACTTCGGTTGGTTCCGAAGTGGTAGAAGCGGGCCTCGGCGAGGGGAATCACGGCGCAGGTCAGGGCGCTAATGTCTGAATCGTGCTCGTGAGGTTCCTGGCCCAGGGCGGGGCCGAATGTGGAGAAGAGATCGTAGGTGGAGGGGCCGTCGCCGCTAAAACCGTCAGTAGCGGGATCCCATCCGCATTTCTGCATGAGCAGCATGACGGCGCGCTCATTGAACAGCCAGATGCCCGTATCGAGCGTATAGACGAAGGATTGGCCCAAGGCGTGGAGCGACTCGGGGGAGGGTTTTTGAACGAAAGAGTGGAGTGTGCCCGGGTCGTTCGCCGGGCAGAGCATGACGCCGTGGTGGCTCGACTCCTCGGCCGACGCCTTGAGGCCAAAAATGATGACGTCGGCATCGGGGAAGGTGGGCAGCCAGTGGTTGTGTTCGATGAAGACATCGCCACAGGTCAGCATCACGCGGTAGGTCGGCGGGGCATGGCGCAGGAGGGATTCGTAGGTGCGGATCTGTAGGTCGAGAAGGTAGTGGTCGGGCTGTTGGTCGGAGCGACCGGGGGTGGTTGGAATGGGGGTGAGTGGTTTGCCGGCCGCGGCGTAGCCGGGCAGACGACGGCTCTGTCCGCTGCCGTGGATAATGAGTTTACGCGTATCGTTCAGCCAGCTACCGAAGGAGCGCTCCGGATGCTTGCCCTGCCAGGCCGCAGTAAGGAGATGGGCCGTGCCGCCGCCCGATCCTAGCTGGGAGCCGGGGGGGTCAGAGGTGACAAAGGTGTCGCGAAAGCGCCCGCCAAGGTGCTGGTCAAAAGCCGTGCAGGCCGCCTCGGGAAGCGAGACCAGACGGTCGATTGGTTGCGGTCGTTCGGTTGCCGAATTGGGTCGTGATGAAGTGGCCATGTAGCGGCTGATAATCGGTCCGGAGGCGCGGGATGTCAATCCCTCACTGGCCTGGTATCAGTCCTTCCAGTGCACGGCCCAAGCCTTGCAGATCGCTGTACATCAGGTGGTAGGCGGGGACGGTCCGGGCCAGTTGGGTGATTTCACGAAAACCGTGCTCGGGAAGGTTGCGGGCGTTGACGAGGGATTCCATGAGGGCCAGTCCGGCTTGAGCGGGCGTGAGCGGGGTGATGCAGAGCGGGCTGGCGGGCTGGTAATGGGGAAAGATTAGCAGGGCGAGGTCGGCTGCTGAGGTGCTGCCGCCACAGCCGAGGAGGGCGGGGTGAACGAGTGTCCCCGTCGCATGATCCATGCGCAGCGGGGTAGGGGGCTGCTGCTGCGAGAGTTTAGCGAAGAGGTGCAGGACGGCGTGGCGCAGGTTGAGTGGTCGAACGAAGGCCTGGAGACATGTCGCGCTGTTGGGCCAGAAGATGAGTTCATCGGTGAGATAGGTCCAGCCCTGTTCAACCAGTCCGGCTGTGAGGGTGCTTTTGCCCTGCTGCATCATGCCGGGAAAGGCCACGGCGGCGCCGTGGTGGGCCAACGCGGCCGAATGAAAGGCGAGGCCGCCTTGGCTATCGGCTGCCAGGCGGCGGCAGACTTCGCCCTGTAGGACTTCGGCCATGGGTCCTGGTGCCTGTGATACAAACAGTCGCGTGGAACCATCATAGAGCTCAAAGCTGTTGTCGGCGGGGTGGCTCGTGATCAGCAGAGTGACGCCCGGTTCAGGCGACTCCGGCACGGAGCATCGACGAGCGGGGGCGCCCGGTAGCGTGAGGTAGAGGAACTCCAGGATCTCCCCGGCGCGCTGCGTCTCAGCGGCGAGGATCAGTGAGCTGCCTGCGAATTCTATGATGACAGACTTCATGGCGTGATGGTGCGGGTCAGGTCCACTCGATGCAACGGGCCTCGAGAAAATGGGTCATGGTTTCGCTGACGTCGACACGCACCCGGTCAGCCGCCTCGGGGTACGCGGCGCAAAGCAGATCGATGATCTCACCCACGGTTCGGTCGCCTTGGCAGAGTTGCCAGACCAGGGAAGCGGTCTGGTTGAAATAGACCACCGTGGTCTCTCCAAGATGGTAGAGCAGAAGCTCGTCGTCGAGTTGCTCCAATCGATAGCCCTCCTTCTGCCGGGGGCGGCGGCAGATGTCATGGTCGTTCACCTAATCCGTCCTTCCATTACGTGCCACGATTTCAAACAAGCATCGCCATCCCCAGCAGAGCATATGGAGCGGATGGCGCACGGTGCGATGCCACCGAACGGCTCTATGCATGGGTATACCATAGTAGAGTCGCAACCACCACTCTGAGGGGATGAATGTGTCGCATAGAAGTTGCACGATGCTCTTGCCACTGGCTCGCTGCACCGTCCATTGCTGCCGGGGAGCGCCATCGAAAAGCTCGCCCACGCCGCAGGGCGGCGCATGATCATGGACTCCAATCCGTGCGGCCACTGGGGCGCTGAGCGGTGTCAGATAGTGTACCATCTGGAGGGCGGCGAGGAGACACGGCTGACGCGACGTGAGTTGGGGCCAATCGATGGCGTCGTGGTGCTTCTCTACCAGGCTGACCATATCGGCGAAATCCTTGAGTCGAAAGGGCTCGAGCAGCATGGGGTAGGCCAGGCCATGTTGACAGGTGTGCCAGAGCATCTCCTCCACAGGCAGAGTCCTGACCGTGACGCCGTCGATCTCGAAGCGGAAGGCGTCAGCCCATAGCGCATCAAAATCCGCCTGAGCATCCGCTGCGTGGGAGTGGATCAAGCGGCGGTGGTGAATCTCGATGCTGACGAGCATGCCCCCTGCCTCTTTGGCGTAGACGGGGAGGTGATGGTGGTGAGGCGATAGCCTTGCCGCTTCACCGGGTGGAACGCTAAACCCGAGGGCAGTCATGATGCCCCGCGCGCGCTCCAGCGCATCGGGTGGCACAAGGATATCGATATCCCGCATGGGGCGGAGGGCGGGATCCGGGTAGGCGATATACGAGAGGGCGGCGCCCTTAAGCAGGAGCGCTCGGACGCCGGCCTTCTCCGTGGCCTTGAATAGTGTGGCCAGCTCTGCGTGGCGGATGGCGTTGGCGCTGCGGTGGCGCAGGTAGAGTGCGCGCAGGGCCTGCATCGTGGGGGTCGGGATGTCGACTCGGGTGTCGTGCAGGTGGGTATAGAGCAATGGCCCTAAGCCGTGGGCCTCGGCCAAGGCAGGCAGCGCGGCCCAATCGGCGAAGGCCTCGGCGGCCTCTCGCAATGGGGGAAGGAGTGCGTCGGGCATCACTCCACGGGCACACAGGGCGAGAAGGGGTGGAATCATCGCAAGGCGTTGCCCCCGGCCGCACGGGCCTCTGTGGAATTGGAGTGCGTATGCTGATCGAGTCGATCTACTCGGGTATTTCTTCGTCGCCCCCGAACTCCTCTTCACAGCTACCAAAGCCATTGAGAGGATTGGTGAAACTCCAGCGCAGGATCAGGGGGTCGAAGCCGTTCCAGCTGTAAGAGGCATACGGGTCAATGATCAGCGATGCCTGGCCACCGGCGTCGGTCAGGGCTGCTAGCGAGTCCACTTCCGATCCGTTGATCAGAATGGTCAGCGTCATCGAGATGCCCACTCTGATTGGTGTGACAGTACAGGTTGGGTAAAAAGTGGTCTGTCCCACGTCTCCTTCACAGTTGAGAAAGGTGACGTTGTCCTGCTGGCTCAACTGCGCATGCGCGGGCAGCACGGCCAGATCGAGGACAGGGCGTACCCACTCGGAGGGGAGTAGGGAGGCGGTGGCGGCGACGCCGCCAACGGTGGCGAGTGATTTGAGAAGGCTGCGGCGGCCCATCCTGCGCAGTGACTCTTGCGCCGCTGCTTCAATACCGCTGGTCTCGGTTGATTCAAGCTTGGCTTCGCTCATGGTAGGTCTCTCCGTCTATTCTTAAGTGATGCAAATCATGGCTTACAAGCAGTTGTTTATACGTATCATGGGTCGGGGGTCAACCAGATTTGCACGATTTTGGGAATTCGCATTATGGCAACCAATGGGTCGCCGGACGCGACAGAGCGCGTCCCTCCATGATGGAATATGCCGGCGTATCGTGGCCGGGCGGGCCCCGGAC
>JABMPJ010000008.1 GCA_013203785.1 Lentisphaerota bacterium
TGGCCCTCCAATGCACCTGTATTCCACCATGCTCAGATGTTCTAGCCCTGGAGGGACGCGCTTTGTCGCGTCCGGAGACCGAAGCAGACCAAAGGAAAAGACCATATGCCTGCGCGGGGGGCTGTTTTCGCCTTGAATTCGCCCCCCCTGCGGCCCTATCGTCAGCCACAAGGAGGTCGGCTATCAGCGCAACCACACAGCGAATCAAGCGCAATCCCGGCACGCGGTTCGACGCTCGCGCCCTTCGCTATCTGCCCGCCAATCTGAGTGCGATCGAACGCCGCGCCGCCACAATTGGGACGCGCCGCTCCGTCAAGAAGGAGTGGCAGATCGCCTGGCTCCTGAAGGCGGTAACCGTGATCGACCTCACCACGCTTTCGGGCGATGACACGCCTGGCCGCGTCGAGCGCCTCTGCGCCAAAGCAAAGCACCCCATCCGTACCGATGTCCTAGAGGGCCTCGGTGTGGCCGACTTGGGGCTGACCACCGGCGCCGTCTGCGTCTACCATGAGCGCGTGGCCGACGCCGTCGCCGTACTCAAAGGCACGCGCATTCCGGTCGCAGCCGTTTCGACCGGCTTCCCGGCTGGCATGAACCCCCTCGCCCAGCGGATCCAAGAGATTCATGCCTCAGTGGAGGCTGGTGCCGCAGAGATCGATATTGTTATTTCACGCGACCTCGCACTGACCGGCGCGTGGAAGGCCCTCTACGACGAGGTCAAAGCCTACCGCCAGGCATGCGGCCGCGCCCACATGAAGACCATCCTCGCCACGGGTCACCTCGCCACACTACGCACGGTCGCCAAGGCGAGCATGGTCTGCATGATGGCCGGTGCCGATTTCATCAAGACCTCCACCGGAAAAGAGCCGGTCAACGCCACTCTGCCCGTGGGACTGGTGATGGCCCGTGCCATACGCTCCTATCAGGAGCAAACGGGGCACATCGTCGGTTTCAAGCCTGCGGGCGGCATCAGCAAGGCCAAAGAGATTCTACAGTGGCTCAGCCTGATTAAAGAGGAGCTGGGTGACCGCTGGCTGCAGCCGGACCTCTTCCGCGTCGGAGCCAGCAGCCTGTTGGCCGACATCGAACGGCAATTGGAATTTCATCTGACCGGCCGCTACTCGGCCCTGCACCGGCATCCCATGGGATAAGGAGACTTCGTGTGAAGGTGAGGGATATACTTGAAACGATGGAGTACGGACCGGCCCCCGAGAGCCGGGTCAATGTCGACGAATGGCTGGAGCAACATGACCGGCAGTTCGAGCTCTATATCGACGGCCAGTGGCAAAAGCCGCGCCCACAGGCCTATCTGACCAGCGTTTGCCCCGCGAACGGTGAGGAGCTGGCCCGTATCGCCTCGGCGTCGCGCCGCGATGTGGCGCGCGCCGTCGCCGCCGCCAAGCAAGCCCAGCCCGCCTGGGCCGCCCTTGGCGGACACCGCCGCGCGCGCTATCTCTATGCCATTGCACGTCAGATCCAGAAGCATGCCCGTCTGCTGTCTGTGGTGGAGTCGATTGACAACGGTAAGCCCATTCGCGAATCACGCGACATCGACATCCCGCTTGCCGCCCGCCATTTCTACCACCACGCTGGCTGGGCCCAGCTGATGGAGGAGGAGCTGCCCGACTACGAACCCCTCGGCGTCGTGGCGGGAATTGTGCCTTGGAACTTCCCCCTCCTCATCTTCGCCTGGAAGGTCGCCCCGGCCCTCGCGACCGGCAACACCGTGGTGATGAAGCCAGCCCAGCTCACCTCGCTCTCCGCCCTGCTCTTCACCGAAATCTGTGACGCCGCCGGACTCCCCCCCGGCGTCCTCAACCTTGTGACCGGTAAAGGCAGCGTCGCCGGCCAAGCCCTGGCCGAGCACCCCGATGTCGCCAAGGTCACCTTCACCGGCTCCACCAGCGTCGGCCGCGGCCTGCGCGAGACCGCCGCCGGGTCGGGCAAGAAATTGACCATGGAGCTAGGCGGAAAGTCGCCCTTCATCGTGTTTGATGATGCCGATTTGGACAGTGCCGTGGAGGGCGTGGTCGATGCGATTTGGTTCAACCAGGGCCAGGTCTGCTGTGCGGGCTCGCGCCTGCTGGTTCAGGAGAACGTCGAGGAACTCTTGATTCGCAAGATCAAGGCACGCATGGAGAAGCTGCGCGTGGGCGATCCACTCGACAAAGCCGTTGATATAGGTGCCGTGGTAGATCAGAACCAACTGGAGACCATCAAGCGCTACGTCAAGCTAGGTGCCAAGGAGGGTGCTGAGATCTGGCAGCCTACGCAACGTCTGCCGCGCCAGGGCTTCTACTATCCACCCACCCTGTGCACCGGCGTCACGCCCGCGTCAACCATTGCGATTGAGGAGATTTTCGGCCCCGTCTTGATCAGCATGTCGTTCCGGACGCCCGCCGAAGCCGTCGCTCTGGCCAACAACTCGCGCTACGGGCTGGCGGCCAGTGTCTGGACCGAAAACATCAATCTCGCCCTCGGCATGGCACCCCAGCTTGAAGCAGGCGTGGTCTGGATCAACTGCACCAATCAGTTCGATGCCGCCGCCGGATTCGGAGGCTACAAAGAGTCTGGCTACGGTCGTGAGGGCGGCATGGAAGGTCTGATCGAATTCGTCAAGCCACGCTGGTATCACGAGTTTCGCAAACGTCCCTTCCCCATCGAGAAGGATAAAGCGCAACCGACGGGGATAGCCGCGGGACAGCCCGCGATCGACCAGACCCCCAAGCTCTTTATCGGCGGCAAGCAGGCCCGCCCAGACAGCGGCTACAGTCTCCAGGTGAAGAACCCGTGGGGCGGAACCATCGGCGATGTGGGCGCTGGCAACCGCAAAGATATCCGCAACGCGGTCGAAGCCGCGGCTGGCGCATCCAAATGGAAGACGGCCACCGGGCATGCCCGCGCGCAGGTACTCTTCTATATCGCCGAAAACCTGGCCAGGCGCGAAGCGGAGTTTGTGGACCGAATTCGACAGATGACCGGCGCGACGGTCGATGCGGCAACGGCAGAGTTTGCGCTCTCCATTGAGCGGATCTACTACTACGCCGCCTACGCCGACAAGTATGACGGCCGTGTGCACCACACCCCTTTCCGCAACGTCACGTTGGCCATGCCCGAACCGGTCGGGGTACTCGGGATCGTCTGCCCCAACGAATACCCCCTACTCGGCTTTGTCTCCACACTCATGCCCGCCTTGGCGCGCGGCAATCATGTGGTCATCATCCCATCGGAGAAGCACCCGCTCTCCGCAACCGATTTTTATCAGGTCTTAGAGACCTCCGACCTGCCTGCCGGGGCCGCCAACATCATAACCGGCTCCCAGGTCGAGTTGGCCGAGGTGCTCGCCCGGCATGACGGGGTCAACGGCCTCTGGTATTTCGGCCAAGAGAATATTTGCGGGCTACTTGAGAAGGCGGCGGCAGGCAACATGAAACGGACCTGGCTGAACCACGGCCTCCACCGCGACTGGTTCCGCCCGAGCCACGGCCAAGGCCTTGAGTTCCTGCGCAAGGCAACTGAGATCAAGAACGTCTGGGTCCCTTACGGCGAATAGACATCGCTTCGCATGAGCGGAATCATCCAACAGGAGATTGGCGCTCGAGGCGAAGCGGAGGCAGAAAAGGGTGTAGAGGGTGAAGGGGGCTCATTGCCCCTCAAGAGCAACTTGAAGGTGTCAACATATGTCGAAACTCACCGAACTGGAAGTGGAACGCACAACCTCGCAGGTCCTCGTTGTGCGCGTTAGCGACACGGGCGACTTTGTCCTTGGAGGACAGTCGGAGGTGGAGGCGCGCTCGATCGGCGACCCCACCGGACAATATGCGGGCGATATTGAGTACCGGCGTATCGTCTCGTCTGATTACAAGGACACGATGCTGCTCTGGTTGGTTAAGGAGCGATTCGATTCCGATTCAGCCTTCGACGCCTGGCTGGATGCGCGTGAAATCCCGAGTGAGTTTCACTCGGTCGATTGAACCATCGCCACGGCTACCCCTCGTACTCCGCCCAGGAGCTGGCCGTCTCCCACAACCGAATGCGCACCAGGCGCACGGAAGGAGCAATGACGTACTCGCCCTCGCTGCGTGTGGCGTAGTCAGCCAACAGCGCCTTGACACGATCAAAAATCATCCGCGCCATCGCCTCGGTGGTGGGGTCCTCGCCTTTGAACTCAATGATACGCTCGCCGTAAGCCTCTTTGAAGACCGGATACATGGCGTCGTCGCTGTTCATGCACATGGCGTGATCAAAGGAGTCCAGGAAGGTCACCAACGCATTCTTGACGGCAAAATAGTCGCAGACCATATCGTTGCAGTCGAGTTCATCGGCTTCGAGGACCATCTCCACTCGCCGCGAATGCCCGTGAGGGAACTTGCAGTTGGCGGGGTGCTTGGAGAGCATATGCCCGCTCTCCACCTCAATGATTTTACAGATGCGATAGGGCATCTCAGGTTCCTCTCGTGTTTCCGAAGAGATCGATGTGGAGGCGCGCACAGTAGCGATAGCCCTGCTGTCGACAGACCTCGACCACTTCGGGTGCGCGGCGACCTATCGCCGCGGTGTCGATGCCCTCGGGCATCAGCATGATGCGATCGGCTGGGATGGGTCGATCAATCAGGCCGACGAGCTCATGAATCTCCTCCACATCCGCCGCGGAGGTGAAGACGAATTTAAGCTGGTAGTCATGGTGATCGATCCAGTTCTTGAAGGAGGCGATGTTCCAACGCCTCTCCATCTGGATGCGCGCCTCCTCCGGAAACATCTCGGCATCCGCGATCGAGTGGCGGAGCTTGGGACTCATGGAGATCAGATCGCAGGCAACACCCTCCATGAAAGACGTCCCGTTGGTTTCGATCGTGATGTGCTTTCCCCGTGCTTTCAGCTCTTGGGTCAGCTCAGCAAGTTCCGGATGAATCGTCGGCTCACCGCCCGTGATCACGACATAGCGCGTCGGATACAGTTCCACGCCCTCGAGGATGGCCTCCATCGACCAGGGCTCCGACTCCGGATACCATGAGGCATACTTCGTGTCGCACCACCCACAGCGTAGGTTGCAGCCAGCCAACCGGATAAAGACGGACGGCATGCCGCTGAGCATGCCCTCGCCCTGGAGGGAGTAGAACAGTTCGCTGATTTTCACGTTACTCGGCTTTCGGGGGCGACCGACGGCCACGACGTGGGCGGCGGCGCGCCGTGCGGCGCGAGGCGTGCGGAGGCGGCGGGTCCGCCGCTACCCCATCCTGCCAATCTTTGAGTATGGCCGGGTCGCCCTGACCGGCCGCGGTACGAATTGCAAAGAAATCAAGGGCGTCTTGGAAGACCTCCTGCCCCACAAAGCGCTCACGCGAGAAGCGCCTCTCGCCGGGCTTCTCATCGAAGCGGTGCTGGGCGTCCAGGATATGGACCAGACGGTCCCCGACTGCGCGCGGAATCCGCAGGCGCGGCATCAACGGCTCCAGCATATCGCGAATCACTTCGTGGCCAGGGCTTTCGCCGCGCTCAACATGCTCGGCATGGCGCACTTCGAACATGCCATAGAGCAGAACCGCAAAAATCAGCTCGGCCTTAGGGGCGGCGTACTCGTCTCCGTGAGCATCCAGCGCTTCCAGCAAAGCCTCAAAGTCAGCGGCCCGGCAGCGGCGGGCTTTCAGAAAAGCCACCAGCTCGGGGAAAATCTCAGCCATCATGCGCGAGCTCTTCAGCAACGCAAACGAGGCGGCACCAGAGCTATACCCAAAGAGCTTGTAGATCTCCTCCAGTAGACGGGGCGGCGCGGTCTTCAAAATTTCGGAGGCATTGCGTCGCATTGAGCGCCAGGTGCGCGATTCAATTGAAAAGCCCATCCGGGCTGCGAAACGCACCGCGCGGAGCATGCGCACCGGATCTTCTTTGAAGCGCAGGTCGGGGGTACCAATGCAGCGGATCAGTTTACGATCCAGATCCTTAAGTCCGCCGACGTAGTCGATCACCGAAAAGTCGGCGATATTGTAGAAGAGGGCATTGACCGTGAAATCGCGGCGATAGGCATCCTCTTCGGGAGTACCAAACGTATTGTCACGTTCGTGGAAGAACTCGCCCTTCTTGCGTGTATCCTCTTCGGGTTCGCGCCGAAACGTACTGGTCTCAATGATCGTGTCGCCGTACTTGATATGTGCCAGACGGAAGCGACGGCCGATCAGGAAGGCATTGCGGAAGAGACGCTTGATGCGGTTGGGGTGCGCATCGGTAGAGATGTCGAAATCCTTAGGCTTACGCCCCAACAGGATGTCCCGTACGCCGCCGCCCACCAGGTAGGCAATATGGCCGCTGTCGTGCAGCCGATAGAGGACCTTGACGGCATCCGGATCGATGTCCTTGCGGGAGACGTTATGGCTATCTCGTTTTTGGATCAGGGGTTTTGGTCGTTTCATGCGTAGATCGAATACTCTTTCGGGGCGATTCAATCAAGCGCCAAGTGCCAGCGATAGCGCCACACCAGGACTGATTCTTCTGGCTGCGTAAGTCCTTGCAGATAGTGACTACTCCTGCCCCGACACAAAGGAAGGGAAGAGATTCGCGTGTACGAGACCCTATGCTAGCTCTCGGTGCACAATAGTTCTTGCATTGAAAAGAGAAAGGCGCTTTCGATTCCTTAGGTATAAACGTTGCGACCAGGCAACAGGAAAGGAAAGCGCCATGGAGACTAAACGCAGTGATGTGCGGTTTGATGGTCAAGAGTTCATCTTGGGTCTCGACGTCCACCATCGGAGCTGGAGAGTGACGATTCGAACGATGGGCACGGAAGTGAGAACCATGGCGATGCCTCCCGATCCACGGGAGCTGTATTCGCATATGTCGAGGAACTACCCAGGAGGATCCTACCGCTCGGTCTATGAAGCGGGATTCAGTGGGTTCTGGGCACACCGACAGCTTGTTGATCTTGGAATTGCCAATATTGTGACGCATGCTGCTGATGTGCCTACGTCCGACAAAGAGCGCCGACAGAAAGATGACACCCGCGACTCGCGTAAGCTCGCACGAGGGCTCGATAACGGCGAGCTCAATGCCATCCATGTTCCGACCCCGCGATAGAACAACTTCGGTCGCTGTGCCGGCTGCGAGAACGCAGCAGTTCGCATATACGAAGGTTGAAGAATCGCATCAAGGGTTTCATCAAGTACTACGGGATCCCAGTGGTGGAGGACTCTGTCTATCGGTGCTGGTCGGGAGCATTCCTTAAGCGGTTGGAAGGGCTCTCTTCCGAACCAGGCCCGGGCTCGGACTGCCTGTTGATCACGCTTGAAGCCTTGCGTGAGGAATCGCGGCGCATGGCAACCATTATTCGCAAGCTCCGAGCCCATTGCAGTGAAGGTGAGGCCGCCCGCATTACGAAGCTGCTTCGAACGATTCCTGGCATAGGGCCCAAGACTGCCTTTATGCTCTATACCGAACTTCAGGACATTGGCCGCTTTGCCAACAACGATAGATTCAACTCCTTTCTTGGACTGATTCCCTCCACCGAGAGCTCGGGGGAAGATGAGAAGGCCACCGGAATTACCCCGCGATGTAACCGTGCGCTGCGGCCACTGCTCATTGAAGCGGCCTGGGTGGCTATCCGGTGTGACCCGGAACTTCTCAGAGCCTTCAGTAAACTCGCCAGTCGAATGAAAAAACAAGCAGCCATCGTGCGTATCGCCAGGAAACTGGCAGCGCGCGTTGCCTACGTATGGAGAACGGGAACACCGTACAAACCGGTTGTTCCGATCGGATGAAGTCACGTACATGCTAAAGCTTTTCTGCAGGCCGTTATACACATACTGCGGTGCGCTCTGCGCATCCGTCCTATTATGAGACTGCGGCTGCAGACCCAATGCGCTGACATGGATCTCCGTTATGGGCCAGGATCGCATACGGCAAGGGGTCTCCTTTGACACACTCACAATGATAGACGATAGCGAGGTCGAATTAGCGCAGCAGGGCCGTCGATCGGTGCACACATAAGACACATAAGGGGCGTATTATCCGCTGCCGAGTGCGCTACTTCTCGGACGGAGGTGATCTGGGATGTGGTCCAGCCCGACAACATTGCCCGCGGCGGCCTGACCGAGGCCGTAGAGGGTTCCAGTATAACCCAACGGGACGGAGCTGTGCCCGCGTGCACCAGACTTCCGTGATATGACGGTCACGATGACCTGTGATGAGTGTTTCACATGTCTTCTCGGCGCAGTCCTCGTGTGGCAGACGTCTCATCTCCTCGTTTCCGAGTGCGGTACCCGAGGTTGTGGGGGGGGGGGTGTATATATATGGTCCGTCCCGTATTTGCGGTCCCGCCCCTTTTCGGACGACCTCTAACTAGTGAATGCTGATGACCGTCCCCTCATACGCACGTTCGCCGTAGAAGCGGACCTCGCAGAGACCAATCCTGTATGCGTAGCCATAGTTCTGAAGGCAATCCAGAGCGATGTAGCGCGTGGTCGTGTCCAAAGGAATGTCGTCTACCGTGACATACCCGTTGGTGCCAGGGGCCTGGATCAGCCGATTGCTTGATATCAGAACCGTCCAATCTCCCATGCCTTCACTGGCTGGGCCCACGCCCGTAGGAGAGACCAAGATGTCGGCGTATTTGACACCTGCATGAGTGTAGCCTGTCTCATTGGCGTTCCAAACCCTCATGAAGGAGGGCGCATAGAGCGCACCGAGGTCAAACTTGATCCAGCCCGTCACCTCATTATCATCAGTACCCCACATCTTATTGGGATAGGTGATATTGCTGCACAGGTCCCCCGTCATTCCACTGTCGTCGACTGCGTTCACCGCTTTGTAATACGACCATTCCGAGGACGCCGTGGCCGTTACACCGGTGATAAGGGATAGCCCTGAATCGAAGGGTGCCTTCTCGCCGTAGAACCGGACCTCGCCAAAGCCGATCCGGGTCGAACTCCCATAGTTCTCGCTGCAATCCAAGGCGATGTAGCGCGTGGTTGTACTCAGGGCAATGCTGTCCGTCGTAACGTACCCACTGGTGCCGGGTGCCTGCGTGAACAGTTGGTCCTCAATGAGGACCGTCCAGTCTCCCATACCTTCACTGGCTGGGCCCGCTCCCGTGGGAGAGACCAAAATATCAGCATATTTGACACCTACGTTAATGTAGCCTGTCTCATTGGCGTTCCAGAGCCGCATATTGGTAATGCTGTGCCGGGCGCCCAGGTCAAACTTGATCCAGCCTGTCACCGCACCACCGTCAGTACCCCACATCCTATTGGGATAGGTGACATTGCTGCACTGGTCCCCGCTCATTCCGCTCTCGTCGATCGTATTCTGCGCCTTATAGAGCGACCATTCCGAAGAGGCCGTGGCGCTCAGAACGTTGACGTAGGCTGAGGCCACATTAGCCCACCCACTCAACACCGCAATCCAACACCCGTACCGTAGCCATGTCTTGTTCTTCATGTGTCTCCTTCTTCTTGCTGTTGTGGCCTCTCTGGCCATCCTTGTCTCCAGCGGTTACGCCCCCCTGACGCACCCGCACCCACGCCGATACTTTACACACACTTGCGGCGGATCTAGAGATCGCCGAACGATCCTCAAACAGGATCCCGTCGGCTTCTTCAGTCACAGATCAATGGTCCGCACCGTCTTTCTTCCGCTGGCTAAATCGTCGATCGCCAACGCCCAGGTTCCCTGCACATCGTTCACGGCGGGCGACCACTCCAGTGTGGCTGTCCCGTTGGTGGTGGCCACGACCTGCGAGAGAATGTTGGTCCGCCCCGTGGGATCTACCAGTGTAAACTGGATGGGCAACGCGCCAGGCGCGGGTGTCGAGCCCATCCACAGCGATGCTGTGAAGCTGGCCGACGAGCCGTAAGCAGCTGTCGTCGGCCCGCCGCTGGTGAGCGACGTAATCTCGCTCGGCAGCCATGCCACGAGCGATCCGCCGGCCCAGTCCATGCTGAGCGGCACCTCGTATCCGGCGCTCGTGGCCGTCACATCCAGTTGCGTCCCTCGCACCAGATCATAAGGCACGCCGGGATAGTCGGCAAAGGTGACGGTTGGTTGGTATGGCCCTTGTGCCAGCCGAGCGGCCTCCCACGTGATCAGTTCGTCGCGAAGCGTCAGGATGGCCTGCATCTGTCGACACACGCCATAGTCCGACTGGTTCATGGAATCCACGAACCATGTGTAGTTCACGCTCCCCACCGTAAACGGCGTAGCCACCAGCTCCAGGTCAGAGCACAAGAAGTCCGGGGCGACATACGGCGACACGGCCGTTTGCACCGCCTCAACGATATTGCTCGACCCGAAAAGGAGAGGGCCCACGGCGGTTACCCAACCGTGGCCTAGACTCACGTTGATACGTATGGCCCCAGGTAGATAGAATGGAATGGTGTTGTCTAACAGTACGGTTCCTCCACCATTCATAAAGGTGGTCAGTGCATCGCTGGCCGATTGGCCGATGTAGTCGACATCGTGCAGGAGAATCGCCTCGTACTGGTCTGCCCGCCCGGCGACGAGTTCCTCTTCAGCCACCGGTTCTACACTGAAGTGTGCCTGCATGAGGTTCATGTAGGCGTAGGCCAGACTCAGCGACTGATTGGGGTCGAAGCAGTGCGTGGTGAAGGAATTGAGAAGTCCGATGCGAGGTGTTGCTGGCTCCAATTGCGTCTGCACCGGTCCCACGCGGCGTAACACGGGTGCCAGACGCAGGCATTCATCCCATGCGGCCTGCCGACGCCAATCATAGGTGAAGTAGGCCAGACCATCGACTCCACCGGCAAGGTAATGGAACAGATGATTGCGATAGGTAGCGGCCGTGAACCACATATCCGCCGTTTGCCACTGGGATAACCCTCGATGCCCCATACGCCCCACTTGCATCCAGTACGTCGCAATGAAAGGCGGATACTCGAAGGCGTTGTAAAAATAGCTCGACACCATATTGAGTCCATCGCTGCCAAAGTTGTAGGTGGGGTACTGTGCGGCACTCCACATCGAAACGAACGGATGGTTGCCCGGAGCCGGAATCGGTCCGATGACGATGTCCGCGTCAACGCCTAGTGCAGCTTCCTTTACCGCTTGATTGTAAAACCCTGCGACATTCAAGACCGTCCAACGCAGCCAGCTCACCCAGGCGTTGGTATCGGCCACCGGACCGTAGGCATTGGGGAGCGTCATGTTCGTCGGTGCCGTCAAGCCTGTATCGACGGTGAATTCGTCCGTTACACGCGACTGATAGTCCCATCCATACCAGAGATTGAAGTCGTCGTTGCAGAAGGCCGTGTGACGAAACGACGGTAAGTCGAGCGCCATTTCCAAGACCGTGGCCACCGGCAGGACCGAATTTTCCAGGATATCCGGATGCGTCAAACCCAAAAGGGGCACACCTCCACTCAGGACGAACTCGCCATCCGGCCCACGGCGGAAGTACTCAGGATGTGTGGTCGGATCCGCAACGATACCCATCCAGAGATCCGGCTGGGTTCGGGCAGAGAATCCGATGTTGTTGCGAACGATCGCATCCACGACAAATGCAGCGTCCAGGTTCGGAGCGTGCACCTCCATCCCTGCACCTGCGATGACGCGGTCCACCGTCTCCGCCCGGAGGGCATGGGTTTGGCTATTGAGATACATCTCCAGGCCAAAGGTAGCGGGCGGACTGTAACGAATTCCGTGCGTCTCCGTCACGGAGCCCTGCGGTGTGGTCCCTGACAGTGCCGTCGCCGTCAGCAGATAAGGCCCATAGGCATACGGGGCCGTATCCAGGATGAAGCTGGCCACGTTGTTACTGACCAGCACGTCCTCCGACCACAGCGGGGTGCCGTTCGTTTCGCTGAGTGTCAGGGCGACGGAGGTCGCGTATAGCGACGCCTGCACCGTAACATCCAGAGCGACAACCTCCCCACGCACGTATTCGCGGCGGCCGTCCATACCCCCTGCGAACGTATCGATGGTGAGGGGCGGGGTCGTGGTGACGATGGGTGGATAATTGGTCGGGGGCGTCAGCGTGCTCCCCACATAATTTGCCGCGCGCCAGATCTGACGCAGCTCAGCATCGACGTTATAGTCGGCATATTGCCGTAGTTTGATCAGCCCGCTCGAGGGCATGCTCGCGTTGACGTTGCGAAACCAGCTTGCCGCGCCAGCCATCGAGGCCCCGACCGGCGTGAACGATGAAAACACCAGGGTGGCGGCATCCACGCGCAGTCCTCGCGAACTGGAATCAGACATCTCAAAACCCCAGTTGGTGCCGTCGGCCGTTAGCGTCGCGGCCGGATTGTTTAGATTCCAGTAGATTCCCGATCCCCACTGTTCCGCCGTCGCGAGGAGCGGATTGATGTTGAACAGGCTATTCACCGGCCCTGTCGCGGCTTCACCGGCCACGGACTCGGAGTAAATGGGAATGCCACCCGCATGCACCAGCCGACCGCCATGATAAATATAGTCATACCAGAGCGGAACGTCCTTTCCTTCGAAGCCCACGAACGCCTCGGGAACCAATCCGCGAGACACAACCACCACACTGCCGTAGGCGTTGGTCTCGTTGATGCGATCGCGCATCCAGTCCGCAATGGCATAGCCGTCCAATCGTTCGAATCCGTTGCTTTCCAGCCAGACAGCCAGCCGCTCGGTATGGTGCACGAAGGCGTTCTGGTTCAAGCGTGGTTCATCCATCACCGCCCGGCGCGTCATGGCGGTCAACGCCTGTGGCGGCGTCTGGCTCGGGAGTGCGACCAGACTCAGGGCGTGCCAGCCCTCCCATCCGCTGAGCGTCCCCTGAATGGTTCCATTCATGTTCAGATTGGCACCGTCGGGATACTCGCCTAGACTGATATTGTCGACATCCACCGTGCAGCTACTGAAACCGCCGGGGTCATGCAATTGCAGGGTTCGGTTCTCGGTTAGTGTCCAACTCGAAATCTCAACGTAATTGCTGGTTGTCGTATCGTAGGCCAGATGCGGCAATGTGAAGGTCTGTGAAAAACGCGTGAAAGCGCCTGTACTGGCAGAGAACTCGCTCCAATCCCAGGGTAGCGACAAGACGCATGCTGTTATCTCACTCCCAACATAGAATTGGCAATCCCAGTACCGATTCCGGCCTGTCGGCAATGGGCTGGGCAGCTGCTGCCAACGCATGTCCATCGAGGAAACCATGGTTTTGTCGCTTCCATTCATATCCACCTTGACGCGCCGTGCATCTGGCATGGGCAGCAGACGTGTCTGCGTCGTCGCCGGCACAGCATAGCGCATGGCATAGCCGCCCTGATCCAGCGATACGGAGGTGTATGTGGCTGTTCCGGGCGAGGGCACGGCCACATACGTATGGACGGGCAAACTGCTGGGGATGGTCAGCAAACTGAGTGTCCCCGGATAGCTTCCCATGGTCCATCCGGCCGGGGTCCCGACAATCGCACCGTTGTAGTTCAGATTGGGTCCGCTCTGCAACTCGCGCAGAGTGATATTGTCGACATCCACCACGCAGGCATCGAACGGGGTTGTGCCGTCGGTGAGTTCAATCGTGTGATCTTCGTACAGCTCCCACTCGGTTATTTCAACATAGCCTCCGGTCGAGGGATCCTGCGCGAGATGCGGCAGCGTGAAGGTTTGGGTGATACGCGTAAAGTCATCGGCACTTACCGCGAACTCAGACCCACTCCACGGATACATGAACGTGCCGGTGGTGGCATTGGTTCCCACATAGAACGTATAGCCCCAAGACCGCTGGGCACGAGACGGGAGCGGTGTCGGCAAATCCTGCCAGCGTAGGTCGATGGAGGCTTCTATCGACCTGTCGGCTCCAGACATTGGGATGGTAAGCGTCTGGGCGAAGGATTCCGCGCTGAGCCCGGCATGCGAAGTGCCAGGCACGTTCAGCCGGAGCACAAAGTCACCTTGAGGATCCATCGGGATAGTGGTGTAGGAGACTGCTCCTACACTTGGCGATGCCTGGTACGCTTTTTCGCCGTAAAACCGAGCTTCACCAAAACCGATCCTTACGGAGCTGCCATGGTTTTCTTCACACATCAGACCCACATAACGCGCGGTCGCGTTCAGAAGGATGTCGTCAGTCGTCACGTAGCCGTTCGTGCCCGGCGCCTTCGTGAACGTACAGTCGGGAATCAGGACCGTCCAATCGCCCATGCCGTCACCCACCTCGCCAACGCCCGTAGGAGAGACCAGAATGTCGGCGGTCTTAACACCCACGCCGGTGTAGCCCGTTTCATTGGCGTTCCACAGACTCATCCAGCTCAGCTTTTGCGAGGTGCCAAGGTCAAACTTGATCCAGCCGGTCAGTTGCCAGTTAGCGGTACCCCACATCTTGTTGGGATAGGTTACATTGCTGCACAGGTCGCCCGTCATGCCGCTGCCGTCGACCGTGTTCTGCGCGCGATAGCCGTGACCGCCGGGCCATGCTTCCCATTCCGTAGACGCCGTAGCCGTGATGCCGGTGACAGCCGACGCTTGATCAAGAAGCACGCCGTAGAACTCGACCTCGCCAAATCCAATCCTTACGGTGCTGCCGTAATTCTCCTTACAGGCTATGCCAATGTAACGCGTCACCTCATTCAGAGGGATATCGTCGATCGTCACGTAACCGTTCGTGCCTGGTGCCTTCGTGAAGGTGCAGTCGGGAATCAGGACGGTCCAATCGCCCATGCCCTCGCCCACCGTGCCAACACCCGTGGGAGAGACCAGAATGTCGGCGGTTTTGACACCCACGCCGGTGTAACCCGTTTCATTGGCATTCCAGAGACGCATGCGCGTCAGACCATGCTTGGCACCAAGATCGAACTTGATCCAACCGGTCAGTTGCCAGTTGGCGGTGCCCCACATCTTGTTGGGATAGGTTACATTGCTGCACAGGTCGCCCGTCATGCCGCTGCCGTCGACCGTGTTCTGCGCGCGATAGCCGTGACCGCCGGGCCATGCTTCCCATTCCGTGGACGCCGTGGCCGTGATACCGGTGATCTGGCCCGATGCCATGCTCGTCCATCCACTCAACACCACAATCCAACAGACGTATCGCATCCATGCTTTGCCCATCATGTACCTCCTATGCAAATGACCCACCTCGAACAACTCCCCTCAGACCATCCGGCCGATATGGCCAAGACCAACGCCGTGGTGAAACGAGATACGTGCATGCCGATGCCTATTTATCCCTATGCTTGCGCTCCCATTCGTCGGCTCTCCGTTCGTCGCGATCGTCTCATTGAAGCCCGTAGCGTCACGGATATCGCGCCTCCACCCCTATAATATCTGATAATAATTATAGTAGAACTTGGTAATAATTATAGCTTACTGCCAGTAATTGTCTATGTCCGCAATCGTATCAATTGTGTCTGTTTCAGACAGGTCTTCCGCAGGCTCGGTGCGTGCATTCTTGGTGCTCTCGCGCACTCAAGATGGACGACGCAAGTCGCACGGAACGAAGCCCCGACTCACGCTTGGCGAACAGAGCCATCCAGTCGGAATGGCGAAGGGAGAAAGGTGACGCGCTCACCGGACTGAATAAGACGGCCCTTACCGTGGCTCCCGATGCTGACCCACTTCTTGGTGCTGAGCGAGCCGCCACTCATGGTGTACTCGCCGACGGATCCTGCAGCGAAGGCGAGGTTCATTCCCCCCGCGTTCACGATGCTACCCCCCGTTTGTACCACCGTTCCTGTGGGGTTGTTGTCTACCAAGCCCACGCGGACACCACCGCAGTCAAGTCACCGCCGGTCACGTTCAAACGACCGTTTTGCGGGGCCGCGTAACCCATATAGAGAGTGCTGCACGGCATGCCCGCCGTGTTGATCAAACCGGCCGCCGAACTAATGCCGGACGCGCTGCCCAAGTACGCATTATCACTCGTGGTCGGCAGCGTGGTGTCGCCGTCCCAGTTGGCGACCGCAGACCAGTTTGGATTTCCACTGCCCGCTCCGCCATCCCGTCGCTTCGCATGAACGGGGCGATTCAATCAAGCGCCAAGTACCTGCGACGGAGACCTTGCCATGGTCTTTTTCTTTGGCATGCCTCGGTCTCCGGACGCGACAAAGCGCGTCCCTCCAGGGCTAGAACATCGGAGAAAGGCGGTATACAGGTGCACTGGAGGGCCA
>JABMPJ010000085.1 GCA_013203785.1 Lentisphaerota bacterium
CTGTAGCGCCCATCTCGTAGCCGTTGACATCCTAACTCAGCCCGGCCTCACAAGCCAACTCCTCAACAACGCCCCAAAATCATCCAGTTAGCCGACCTCTGGCTTCCGACCTCCGACCTCCAGGGCGATTCTTCGCCGCTGCCTGCCCACCGGCCCGCTTGACTCCGGCACCAGCATGGCGCTACACTCCCCTTGTGATTGCGGTTTCGACCGCACTCCGGACATACCATTCCGCACTTCGTATGGGGGCGCCAAGGTTTCGACGGGGTGGTTGAAGCTATGGTTGCGCGTCGAGGATCTCGGTTGGCCTCGTTAATCCTCCGGGAAAAAACATTAAATGCTGACTCTCAGTTAGCTCTCGCGGCTTAGATACCGCGACGTCCCGCCGTTGATGCCTGTTAGGCGGACCGGGGCGACGACAGCAGGCTGGTCTCTAACCCGTGCGCTCGGGGCGAAGGACGAGAACTAACAGAACGCTGGTTCATGTGATGGCCCCGTTTGCCGGCAGTCATGCGAACGAGAATTAAAGGCGAAATACACGCGTAGAAGCTCTAGTGACTCTATCTCGGACGGGGGTTCGATTCCCCCCGCCTCCACCAGGCTTCGTCCGCAGCGCAGCGGAGGAGGCAGCCGGACAACACAGCTAGTCCATAGTTACTTTCCGATCACGCCGACCGCCTCACAGGGAAAGATAGCCAGTAGAGACCTGATCAGCATAGCACTTGACTCACTCAGCCCGCACGCAGTTCAACAATCGTACAACCCCAGCCACCGATGCGCAGCGTGGTTTCTCTGAGGATGACCCGCAACAGTCCGTATTTCAGGAAGTCGTTAATGTCGCCAACGTACTGATTCTTTATGCCGTCTCCCTTGGCATTCGGTCCTGTATCCGCTTAATCGTCAACGGTGCGCAGCCCTCGAAGTGGTTGTTCACAAACAGCCACTGCTTTTGGCTCCGGATACCTGAGGCGTTCAACATGTTGGCCAGTGCATCCAGGTCGGCGTCACGGGGCTCGATGATCTTCGACCAATCCTTACCCGTTCGCTCCTCTATGCCCTGCCGGTCCGGACCGAGCAGGCGGATGATGACGGCATCTGCGAGCTGGTCAGCGTACTTCTCGTAGATGCCAAAGATCGACGGCAAGTAGTAGCCCTGGAGAAAGACGTGAGCCATGCGGTGCTCGCAGAGGATTTGAAAGTAATCCGGGCTCAAGAAGTTTGGATTACGGCTCTCGACACACCATGTGTAGTCGGCCGGAAGCTGGCAGGCGAATGTACCGAGCTGATCCAGAAACTCTTGCTCTGATGACACCATACGCTTGTTTAGATAGCCGAACTGAAACATAAGCGGCCCCAGTTTACCGCGCATCGGCTCCAGTCGGTCAAGGAAGGCCAGGAGCAGGTCTCGGGACAGAAAATGCGGGTTGGGCACGAGTGGATCGGCCTTCTTCTCAGGCCGGAAGTGGGTCATCGTCAGCGCGTTGGGCATCTTGATACCAAACCGGAAGCTGTCGGGCACGGATGCCGCATATTCGGCGACCACCTGGGGCTTCGGCAGGACGACCCTGTCGGGGCCGTGCAGGCTCCAGAACCACTGATCCACCTCTACGCAGTCATACTGCTGCGCGTATTCGGCCAGGTAGTTCGGGCTGGCGGTGTCGGAATAGACCAGACCACGCCAACTGGGGTATTTCCAACTACAGGTGCCGATATGCAGTGCGTTCATCTTGATATTCGTGGCACGGCATCCATTCCGTGCCATGCTTCCACCTTGAATCGGATTTTCGCGCAGTCATCCGGGATGTCGGTATTTCGCTGATCTTTGCCCTGATCGTTCATTGCATTCCACCATGGCATCCTTGAGGTATCCGTGTAGAGAGGGGGCTGCCACGCCACCCACTCAGTTGGGTGCGGTATCCTTGGATGATCAATGGCGAACACCTGTGCTGCGGCGTCCGGTGGTGCGATGACCAAATACCGGTTCTTGCTGGGGAAGATGAGCGTTGATGCTTGGTATACGACAGATTCATCTTTCGCGGTAACGGTGCAGTTGGATACCCGTGCGCCCGCCGAATTGTCGCTGGTGACGAGATCCAGCTTTGTGCTGGGTGGCAGCGGACAGCCGGCGGGTACGCAAATCTGGTAGGTTAACAAATGGCTCTGCCGCTGAATGATGCTCCCACAACCAGCCACAACTCCAATGCACCCGGTCGCAACGCTGAAGAGGAAGAGCATCGTCACCGTCTTCGTTATGATCTCTTTCATACCGATGGCTCCATTCTTATGATCGCAAGTTCTTCTTGCGCGATCGGTAACTGACCGCCCTCACCGTAGAATACCCCCGCGACCTACCAGCGCCACATGGTGGTTTCTACAGAACCGTTGCGCATCTTCTCTTCCAGTTTTCGACGAAACCACGTCCGTATCGCACCCCGCACTGCGGGTACCAGCAGCAGGAAGCCAGCGGCATCGGTGATGAGCCCGGGAGTAATCAGCAACACGCCGGCGATCAGGATCATTACACCATCCATCAGTTGCGGCGCTGGCATTCGGCCCTCCGCCAGATCACGGCGTATGCGAGCTATGACCAGCATGCCTTGCGCCTTTGCCAGGAAAGCGCCGATCACACCTGTGAAGATCACGATCGCAAGTGTGTTGCCCAGGCCCATGTAGTCGTGCACCTTGAACAGCACGCTCAACTCCAGGATGGGCATTATGATGAAAGCTGCAAGTAGATAAGGAAGTATCACATTCAACCGTCTAATTCGTGGTTCAAACGCCGTCAACATACCACATACCGCGTGTGATTCAACTCGCACTTGCCGTGAGACCGCGTCCGGCGCGCCACACTTGGCATTCGCGCCCGACGCGTGTACCGTATTGGTCAAATGAAGCAATCGCCCTTTCCCCGCTCCATCCGGTTTGCCGCAGGGCAGCGTAGCGGAGTCCATACTTACGGATGAGACATTACCCGCCCGTCGGCCGATTGTCACCACCGTGGTCCGTAAATGGGGCTTTATGGACATTGGCAGCCTGTCGGATATCTATCGTTGAAGTGCTGTGTGGTTCTGATTAGGATCGCAGCCAATGAACACGAGCACTACTCCGTTATCGGGTGAGAATTATCCACAGCAGTTTGTGCAGCAGCTGCTCGATGGCCTTGCTGAGGGTCAAAGGGAAGCGTGCCGCTTGCTGTGGGTAGCGATCAAAGATGGGTGGCTTGAAAATTGGTATATTGTCCTAGCTGTTTCTGTTGTTCTGTTCGCCTTGGCTATAACCAATGTCCTGTCGACGGGGCGGTGGGGTTTTCTGGCCAGTGTGCTTTACCACCACGTTTATCTCGGCTTGCTCTTTGTTCTGATTCTGGCATTTGGCCCGGAGATCTTCGCACACGCATGGATAGATATCCTCCTCCTCGTGCTCTATGCTCTATGCTTCAAGTGTGTTGGAATATTCGTGAATGCGACAGGATTTCGCAACCAGTATGGCAGGCGGATGCCCCATTGATTTACCGATGCACGGGGCAATGACGGGAGCTGCATGAAGATTGCATGGCATGAGGTCAGTGAGCTTCACCACGGCGCAGGTCACGGAGTTGAATTCTCAAAGGACGGGACGCTGCAATCCCCCGTTCTAGCGTGTGTGCATGGCTACGCATGGCTCAAAGGAGGGGATGTCCAAGTTAGCATAGTACCTCAGATGGAGAGTTACTCCGATGCGAAGTGGCTGGAACTGATGTGCGTGTCACTCGTGGCAGGCGGAACGAGAGACGGGCATTCCATGGTCTGTAAAGCGAAATTTATGGACATAGCTGTGATCCCTGAGCCCCTGCCAATCGGCGTGCTTCATCGGACGGGCGCCACTTCTATCTGTAATCGGTGAGTCGCTTCCAAGACATCCACTGGTAGCGGGTCTGGGCTCTGTGAAGCAGCGAGAAATTCTTCAAGGTGTTCAAGTGAGCCTGTTCCCCCAATCGTGGTGTTCACCGCATCGTCGCTGGCCGCTAGGCGCAAATTGAATTCGGTAGTGCTGGAGCAATCTGCCTGCGCCACGAGGGCCTGTAAGCGTTCCTGCTTCTCTGCATAATTCTTATCGGTAGCACTCCCGCCCAACGTCCGCAGCGCCAGCACAGGTAGTTGCAGTGCATGTATTCTCGCCCAGGCGGCCTCTGTCGCATCAAACTGTACCGCATTCCAATAAAGCGTGACCCCATCGATTAACGGACTTTTATCCGCCGCATCAACGGCCGCATCCGCATTGCGGGGCGTGATGTAGATCACCGCCTTCTGGACCAAACCGCGCTCCCGCAGAGATGCCAACTCTTCAACGAGCGGGCCTCCGCCCTGCCGTAGCTGATCAACGAGATTTCCTGGTTTCGGATCCATCGACACAAGCTGCGCCACATCCAATCGATCAACGCCAAGACGTCGACAACTATCCTCTACCTCAAACCGCATAAGTTCCGGCGTTGCGTCGCGCACTTTGACGATTATATTGGGAACCGACGGCCGATCCTCATCGAAAGCCCGGCGTAAGACCATAAAGGTAAACCCATTGTTGTAGGTCGGACTGCTGTGAAACCAGACCCCGGCTTCCATGGCCCGCCGCACCACCTTCATATCTAAAGTGGTCTCTACTGGTTTACGTCCTAAAGACATAGTTCCAAAGGTATAGCGACTGAATGGCAACATAGAGTACCTCTTAGTGGTTGGCTTCATCTGACACTGCTACCGTTTATAGATGATCTCGCACGAACTGCAAGCCGTATGGCTAAGGAATTCATCCTGACTGCAAAACTGACTCAAACCCCAGCTGCTACAGCAGCATGAGCGAGTGCACCGAATACGGTGATGCCGGAGGCGAACACCATGGGGCTTGGTGATTTCGATTCGAAGGGCCTCGTGGGCAAGATTGCCCAGATTGCACTTCAAGGCCGGAAGTTCGGTGTCGGGCTCCTTGTATTGGCCCAGCGCACCGCGACCGTGAGCAAGACTGTTCTGACGCAATGCAACACCATAATCAGCTTCACGTGCTATGATGATACGAGTTTGGGATTCCTGAAGAATATATTTGGGCCAGCGCATGTGGCACTGATTCCAAACTTACCGCGGCTTCATGCTGTCGCCTTTGGGCCCTGGGTCCGTTCTCAACACCCAATCGTGTTTGAGGTGCCATATGACGCCAAAAAGGCCAAGGCGGGAGTGGTAGCGCCAGTTCCCGTAGTCAAATAGCCGCAACCAGGTATGCGCTGGCCGATGATGCCGCCTACTCAATGTCGCAGTGTTTAGCGTGCCGCCTGAGAATATCCAGCCTGCACATTCGCCGGTACGCATGTCCATAAACATCGCTTTACGGACACTGGGTATGCGTCAGAGATCGCTCCGACCAAGCTGTCAGACATCTGGTTGGGTAGCCTTATGGTATGAGGATTCCTTTCTGGAGTACTTGGAGAAGCGACCTGCAGGCTGCCTTTCCTCCTGCGTCGAGATACGCGAACTTGTGGCGGCTGCTCATGCTGGTGGGTGAAATGCGGCGACCTGCGACTGCTACTCTTGGGACGAGGTCCTGTCGGATAGACTGCTTGTCGACATGGACGCGGAGTGCGCAATGCCTATGGGGGAGTGATGATGCGGTACCAGGAACCCTGAAGGGTATAGAGAGGGTTCTACGGACTTCTTTGGCGAGCGTTGCGCGCCTCAGTTTTATGCGCTCATCTGTGCAGGATCGGTATGGCTGCGTCCTAGGCAAGCGACCAACGGCGAGAGCCGAAGCGTTGGAAGCAGAATGAAATCATGACAATCACTGTCACCAGTGTTACGATGTAGCCAATGGAAGACACGGGACATTTTGTGGACATGCTGACTGAGCGCGGAATCAAGCGCGAATGGGCTGACATTGCCGTCTTGCAGCCAGACAAGACAGAGGAGCATGCAGATGGAACCCGGCACTACATCCGCCAGATTCCGGAA
>JABMPJ010000086.1 GCA_013203785.1 Lentisphaerota bacterium
ATTATTCTTCATAATCGTAATCCTGCGCGTAAGCGTACTCGGATTACGATTACGAGCAGGATTACGATTACGTTTGGAACCAATGCCTCGTATCGCAGATGCGCCCATTCTGCGTTGCCACGCAAAGCGCTCAGCGGCGATGCGGTCCGCTCACGCTATCGGCTGATCTGAGCGGCTGCCCCTTTCGCAGACCCGAGGAGAGGATCACCTCACCGTTCGCATCCACGATCAGGCCTTCTACCCCCTCCAACTTCTCGACCAAAGCCAGTCCATCCACCGGGCCCAATACAAACACCCCTGTGGCGAGCGCGTCAGCCTGGGTGGCGTTGCGCGCCAGAATCGTTACCGCTTGGCAATGATTGGCTGGCCAGCCGCTACGCGGGTCGATGATGTGCGCATAGCGCTTACCATTGATCATCATGAAGCGTTCGTTGTCACCGGAGGTGACGACTGCGCCGCCGGATACTGGCAGCATCGCGATGTGGCGCCCTATCTCTCGCGGATGCTGAATCCCGATCCGCCATAGGGCGTCGTGATGGCGGCCTCGAGCCGCCAGATCGCCTCCTGCGTTGACGACAAAGTGTTGCATGCCGTGATGCTTCAATACATCGACAGCGCGATCCACCGCATAACCCTTCGCAATGCCACCCAGGCCAAGCGACATGCCGCGCTGTGGTAGGGTCACGCTGTCGGCCACCTCGTCGATGATGACGTGCTGATCGCCCACGAGTGCCAGCGCACGCTCGATCACGGATTGGTTGGGAAGCTGCGACGGGGGCTGTTTCCAGTTCCACACTCGCGCGAGCGGGCCGAAAGTGATGTCGAAGGCTCCATCCGTCAGTGCGCAGAGGGCACGAGCCTTCAGGAGCAGGGAGATGACCTCATGGTCAACCGTGACCGGCCCATCGCCGGCCGACTGGTTGACCCGGTAGATATCTCCCGGCGGGCGCCACTCCGTCATGAGGCTCTCGACGCGCTCCATCTCGTGCAGTGCCGCCGTGATGGCCGCCTCAGCCGCGGGACGATTGGTGTGGATGACGAGGATGCCAACCTGCGTCCCCATCATCTCAACATCGCGCCGATGGACATCGGGGCCGACGGGCGGGAGCGTGATCTGTCCCATGGCCAGGACGGGAATCAGCAGAGCGAAGCGTAGAGCGCGCATCAAAATCTCATGGTAATGCCGGACGTAATCCAGAAGAGTTCCAGATCATCACTGCGCGAGACCTGACTGAAGCCAAGGGATACATCGCCACGCCGTGCCCCACCCGGCCAGAGGGGCGCCTCGACCCAGCGCAGATCGACGCCCCATCCGTGGGCATCAAACTCACCGAGGTCCGGATCGGAGGTGCGAAAGCGCGGGCGGTCGCTGAAGGCGGTCGCAAAGTAGCGTGCTCCCTGCTGGCTGTAAAAGCGATAGTTGGGTTCGATAATGACCCGTCGTCCAAAGAGATACTGCAGCCAGCGAGCTTCCACCGTATGGCTGTCGATGCCCCAGTCATCGAGGTAGTAGCGGTAGCCCAGTTCGACCGCATTCCAGCGGCTCAGAGAGCGGCGGACCCTTCCGGCGACGGCACCCCGGTTGCGCGCGGAGGGCAGGAGTTCAGCCTCCTCCAAGCCGAGAATGTAGACCGAGTTGTAGGTGGTGGCGAGGTAGCCGGATTGGTGTGTGTAGTGGCCGGTCAGGTTGAGGATGGTCCGCGGCGTCAGGATGTGCGTCAGCCCCAGCTCGGTGGTGGCGGTCTGGCGGGTGTCCCATCCCGGTTCGGTGCCGTCATACAGTTTGATTTGAAAATAGTCCGTATAGCCCTGCAGCCGTCCACTCAGCACGGTCTGCCCGTCCGGACTCAAGCGCCGCCAGCCGTTCCAGCCATAGCCCAGAGAGAAGTAGGCGTTCCACTCGCCACCAAACGAGAGGTTGGCGCCCACCCCGCTCGCCTCATGCGCGCGCTGCCACTCCAGTCCGCCCTCCAGTCTTTTGTTGCCGCTGGGACTGGACTGTAAAATCCGAAAGCTACGGTTGTGCTCGCGCGTCTGGGAGGCGGAGGTGATGACATCGGCCACCACTTTCATTTTTAGACGGTCGCTCTCAGAGAGCGCCTTGTCATAGACAATGATCGCTTCGTAGACCATTGCCTCTTCATCCAGTTGGGGCTGCCCACCCCGTTCGTCGCTGCCATCATCCTGCTCATAATACCCAAACTGGATGCTCAACGCATCAGCCGCTGCGGGCGTATCGTCGCCCGCAAAGGCGCTGACTGTCCCACAAAGGGCCAGCAGGATGGGAATAGTGGAGCGCAGGCGCATCAAGAAATGCATCACTTGCACGAGCATCCTCCCGCTCCGGCCGTGGCGTAGCCGCCGATCGCGGCCTCGCGCGGGGAGAGGATGTGCTGGCGCAGCTCCTCGGCGGTCGGATCCGCATCGAATCTCATGAGACGATCACTCAGCCGGGCGCGCTGGTAGACCGGCACACTGCGGCAACCATTCGCCATGGCAAGAAGGGCCCACAGGAAGAGCAAGGCGCTCACTCTGCTCACAGTCTGTCCACGATCAGGCCGCATGAATCTCCTGCTTTCACTCAGGCACTTTCCTGTAAGGGCCCACGATAGCTCTGAACCGTGACCAAGGCAAGGGCAGGTCGTGTTAGTGTGGGCGCATCTGCGATTATGCTGCGCGCAACATAACTGCGATTCGTTGCATTGGTCCCAATCGTAATCCCTCTTCTCATCGTAATCCGAGTACGATGACGATTATGAACAATGTAGGAGGCTAATGGCCTCACGTAGCCCCGGGCCGTCCCGGCCCGAGGGCGTGCGAGGAGGGTGCACGTCTCGGGCATGTGCGG
>JABMPJ010000087.1 GCA_013203785.1 Lentisphaerota bacterium
CTGCCCTCGCCACCGCTGCATGTCACCCAATGCGCCATCACAAGTGACGATACAACCGCCCCACAACTCCATCGATGCTTTTTACAACCGCCGCCCTCGCTGCCCGGGCACGTTTCTCGCCCCAGTCCGCAGTTTAGGGAGTCATTCCACGCATTGACCACTGCCAAAACACCATGCTACTGTGCGCCTAGTAAGAACGCATCAACCGTGGAGCACCTCTTGCCATCAACTGTAGAACAGCCCCTTGCTCTTGACGCCGTCCTGGCGCGTCATCATCCAGAGGAGGGCCAGTTGATTCCTCTGCTGCAAGACATTCAGGACCTGGAGGGCTTCATCAGCGCCGAGGCCATGCGTGCCACGGCGGCCTATCTCAATATTCCCCAGAGCTCGGTGTATGGGGTCGTTACGTTCTACAGCCAATTCCATCTTACCCGCCAGGGCAGGCATATCGTTAAGGTTTGCCAGGGCACGGCGTGCCACGTACGCGGTGCCAGCGAGATCATTCGAACCGTGTCGGCGCGACTGGGCATCAAGCCGGGCGAGACCACGGCCGATTTCGAGTTCAGCGTGGAACGTGTGGCCTGCTTCGGATCCTGCGCGTTGGCACCGGTGATGGTGGTGGATGGCAAGGTGTATGGCAATGTCACACCCGAAATGGCGACAGAGATTCTGGAAACACTGACATGACCTTTGCCGAGATCCAGACCAGGGCCGAAACCGCTAGCCACACCTTCTTCGACAGCCACCACCCCCGTATTCTGATCGGTGCCAGCACCTGCGGCAAGGCCGCCGGAGCCGATGACCTGCTCGGGGCACTGCCGGGGCACCTCGAGGCGTTGGGCCTCAACATTGAGGTGTCGCAAGTGGGTTGCCTTGGCCTCTGCTATGAAGAGCCACTCATGGAACTGCACAGCGCCAGCGCCCCGCCCCTGCTCTTCAGTCGCGTGACGCCCGAGCGTCTGGGCGATATTCTGGCCACCTATTACGGGACGGGCGAGGGTGACGCCCTGGCGACCATGGGACCGCAGGCCCACGGTGCCCTCCCTCCTTTTGAAGCCCTCCCCATGTTGCACGGCCAGGTGCGCGTGGTCTCGCGTAATTTTGGTCGTATTGACCCCGAGAACATGGACCACTACATCGCCCGCAACGGGTATACCGGTTTGGCGCGTGCGCTCGCAATGCCGGCTGAGGAGGTGATCGAAGAGGTCAAGGCCGCCGGGCTGCGAGGTCGCGGTGGGGCGGGCTTCCCCACCGGCTTGAAGTGGGAGTTCTGCCGCAAGGCCGAATCCGAGCAGAAGTATATGATCTGCAACGCTGACGAGGGCGACCCGGGCGCCTTTATGGATCGCTCGGTGTTGGAGAGTGATCCGCACTCCACTCTGGAGGGCATGATCATCGGCGCCTTCGCTATCGGTGCCAGCGAAGGGTACATCTATGTCCGCGCCGAATACCCCCTCGCCATCACGCGCCTGGAGAAGGCGATCAAACAGGCGACCGACTACGGCCTGCTCGGTGACAATATCCTCGGCTCCGGCTTTTCGTTTCACGTGAAGATTAAGAAGGGCGCCGGGGCGTTCGTCTGCGGCGAGGAAACCGCCCTGCTCGCCTCGATTGAGGGCAAGCGCGGTATGCCGCGTACCCGCCCCCCCTTCCCCGCCCACAGTGGACTGCACGGGAAGCCGACCAACATCAATAACGTCGAGACCCTGGCCAACCTCCCTGTGCTCCTCGAGCGCGGTGCGTCGGCTTTCACCGCCAACGGGACCCCAAAAAGCCGCGGCACCAAGACTTTTGCCCTAGCGGGCAAGATCGTCCGGACCGGCCTGATCGAGGTTCCGCTCGGCACCACCCTGCGGCGGATCATCTTCGATATCGGTGGCGGCATTCCGGATGGCAAAGCCTTCAAGGCGGTCCAGACTGGCGGCCCCTCCGGGGGCTGCATCCCCCCCGATCTAATCGAACTGCCGGTCGACTATGAGCGCCTGGCCGAAGCCGGTGCGATCATGGGGTCAGGTGGCCTTGTGGTCATGGATGAGGGGACCTGCATGGTGGATGTGGCCCGCTATTTTCTGGAGTTCACTCAGGTCGAATCTTGTGGCAAGTGCGTGCCCTGCCGCCTCGGCACGCGCCAGCTCCTCCAGATTCTCACCAGCATCACACGCGGTGACAGCAAGCCGGGCGATATCGACCTGATGCTCGAAGTCTCCCATGCCGTCAAGGCCGGCTCCCTCTGCGGCTTGGGCCAGACCGCGCCCAACCCCGTTTTGACGACGATCAAGTACTACCGCCACGAATACGAGAGCCACGTCAACGACCGCTGCTGCCCAACGCATACCTGCGAAGGTCTGCTGCGCTACACGATCAACCCGGCGACCTGCACGGGCTGCACGGCCTGCGTCAAGGTCTGCCCGACCAGCGCCATCACGGGCGAGCGGCGCGCGGCCCACACGATTGACACCGCCACCTGTATCCGCTGCGATGCCTGCTTCCAGACCTGCAAATTCGACGCCATCATGAAGACCTGAACGGGAACCCGATGTGATCACATTTAGCATAGATGGAGAGAGTGTCAGCGCACAGCCGGGCGATACGGTGCTTCGCGCGGCCACGGCCGCCGGTATCTATATCCCCCACCTGTGTGACTCTGAGGGTCTGGAACCCTACGGAGCCTGCCGACTCTGCATCGTCGAGATCGAGGGTCGGCGAGGCCTGCCGACCTCCTGCTCCGTACCTGTCGAGGAGGGCCTCGTGGTGCGCAACGATGTCGACGCGGTCAACCGCGTGCGGCGCATGGTTTGCGAAATGCTGATCGCCGACCACCCCTTGGTCTGTCTCTCCTGTAGCGCCAATATGAACTGCGAGCTGCAGGATGTTGCCGCCTTCCTCGGCATCAAGGGCAGCCGACTCCGCCGCACCGTGCGCAAACCCATCCTCGACGAGAGCAACCCCTTCTACACACGTGATCTCTCCAAGTGCATCCTGTGTGGCCTCTGTACGCGCGCCTGCCACGAGCTGCGCGGTGTCGGTGCCATCGAGATCGCCGGCCGCGGATTCGATAGCCGCGTCGCCGCCCCAGGCGACCTCCCGGTGCGGGAGTCGATCTGCACCTCGTGCGGCGAATGTGTCGACCGGTGTCCCGTTAACGCCCTCTGGGCCAAGAACGAAACCGTCCCTCCCACCTCCCTGACCCGTACCACCTGCGTCTACTGCGGCTGCGGCTGCGGACTGGAACTCGGTACGCGTGGCGGCAAGATTGTGCGCATTCGGGGCGACAAGGCGAATCCCTCCAACCGCGGCAGCCTCTGCGTTAAGGGGCGCTTTGGGATGGACTTCGTCTCCTCGCCCGACCGCCTGACCGTCCCTTTGATCCGGCGCCATGGCGTCTTCGAAGAGGCCTCCTGGGATGAGGCCCTCGATCTCGTGGCGACCCGGTTCAACGCCATCAAGGCCGAGCACGGCGCCGATGCCTTGGCCGGACTCTCCTCCGCCAAGTGTACCAACGAAGAGAACTACGTTTTTCAAAAGCTCTTTCGTGCCGCGATCGGCACCAATAATGTGGATCACTGTGCCCGCCTATGCCACGCGTCGACCGTGGCCGGACTCGCCCGCGCCTTTGGCTCCGGCGCCATGACCAATCCGCAAGTGGAGTTTGAGTACGCCGACTGTATCTTTGTGACCGGATCCAACACCACCGAGGCCCATCCCATCGCGGCTATGAGCATCATTGCTGCCGTCGAAAAACACGGGGCCACCTTGATCGTGGCCGATCCGCGCCGCATTGACTTGACGCGATATGCCACCCTCCACCTACGTCAGCGCTCCGGTACCGATGTGGCACTCTTTAACGCCATGCTACAGGTCATCATCAGTGAGGGCTTGGCCGACGACGTCTTTGTTGAGCGCCGCACCGAGGGCCTTGAAGCATTGTGCGACTGTGTGGCCGACTGCACCCCAGAGTGGGCCGCGCCGATTACGGGGGTACCCGCCGAACAGATCCGAGAAGCTGCACGGCTCTACGCCGCCGCTGAGCGCGGATCTATCGCTTACAGCATGGGTATTACACAGCACACCACCGGTACGGACAACGTCATGGCCCTGGCCAACCTGGCCATGCTGACCGGAAACGTCGGTCGCGCCTCCACGGGCGTCAATCCACTGCGAGGGCAGAACAACGTGCAGGGTGCCTGTGATCTGGGCGCGCTACCCGACAAGTACCCCGGCTACCAGAATGTTGAGGACGCTGATATCCGCGCCACCTTTGAGGCGGCGTGGGGTGTCGCGCTCTCACCCCACAACGGCTTAACCGTTACTGAGATCGTAAGCGCGGCCGGGTGCGGTGGCGTGCGCGGTCTCTACATCATGGGGGAGAACCCCATGCTCAGCGATCCCAACCTCAACCATGTACAGCAGGCCATGGAGGATATCGAGTTTCTCTGTGTGCAGGATATCTTCCTGACCGAGACCGCGCAGATGGCCGACGTCGTCCTGCCCGCAGCCTCATTCGCTGAAAAGGATGGCACCTTCACCAACACCGATCGGCGCGTGCAACGCGTGCGTGCGGCCCTCTCCGCCCCGGGCCAAGCGCGCGATGACTGGGCCATTTTGTGCGACCTCTCCACCCGCATCGGCTATCCCATGGCCTACGATTCACCCGCCACCATCATGGACGAAATCGCCACCGTCTCCCCCATCTATGGCGGCATTTCCTTTGCGCGTATTGAGGAGGTGGGCCTACAGTGGCCCTGCCCCGACGCGGAGCATCCGGGCACCACCTTTCTACATGCTGATACTTTCACGCGCGGACGTGGCAAGTTCCACGCCACCCCATTTCGCGTCGCCGCGGAAGAACCCGATAGTGCCTACCCGCTCCTACTGACCACGGGGCGCTATCTCTACCATTGGCACACGCGAACCCTGACCTCGCGCAGCGAGGGGCTCGAAGCGATCTGTCCGCCGGTCCCGATCGAGATCCATCCCGATGATGCCGCACAGCAGGGCATTGCCGATGGAGACATTATCACCGTCTCATCACGCCGCGGCACCCTCCGCGCCAACGCGGTTCTGACCGAACGCTCCCCGCGCGGCACCGTCTTCATGGCGTTCCATTTCCACGAAGGCGCCGCCAACCTTCTCACCAACGATGCCGTCGATCCCATTGCCAAGATCCCGGAATACAAGGTGTGTGCCGTACGAATCACCACTGCCGCAGTAACAGATGATGCGGTGAGCCCAGTGCAGGAAAAGCAGAAAAATCAAGGAGCGGCGGGCTTAATCACCACACCTGCCTAACGCAAAAACGGCGACGCCTGAGGCGTCGCCGTTCATCCTGGTACAGGTGGCCCCAACCGACCCGGCCCTATTCCTTGCCCGACTCTTTTTGGCTGAGGGGCTTGTACTCGGCAACCAAGTGCTCGACCACGCTCGGGTCTGCCAGCGTACTGACATCACCTACCTGGTCGGCGGCACCTTCCGCAATTTTGCGCAGAATGCGGCGCATAATCTTACCGGAGCGAGTCTTAGGCAGCGCCGGTGCCCACTGGATGACATCGGGCTGGGCGATCGGGCCGATCTCGTTGCGGACGTGCTCGGCCAGCGTGAGTTTCAACTCGTCGGTGTACGCGTTGCCCGTCTTCAAGGTCACATAGGCGTAGATGCCCTGGCCCTTGATTTCGTGCGGGAAACCCGTCACAGCCGCTTCGGCCACGGCCGGATGCGAAACGAGGGCGCTCTCGACCTCGGCCGTGCCCATGCGGTGGCCAGAGACGTTGATGACGTCATCCACACGGCCGAGCAGCCAGTAGTCGCCATCGGCATCCACCTTGCAGCCGTCACCGGTGAAGTAGTAGCCCTTGTAGGTGCTGAAGTAAGTCAGCACGAACCGTTCGTGATCACCCCACATGGTGCGCATAATCCCCGGCCAGGCCGCTTTGATGCAGAGCTTGCCCTGGCCGCCCTGCGGGACTTCCTTACCGTCATCATCCAGAATGATCGGCTCGATGCCGAAAAATGGACGCGAGGCACTACCGGGCTTGAGGGTGTGTGCGCCAGGAAGCGGGGTGATCATAATACCGCCGGTTTCGGTTTGCCACCACGTGTCCACCACCGGGGTCGTGCCGTGACCCACGTTGTCACGATACCAATCCCACACGTTGGGGTTGATCGGCTCGCCCACGCTGCCGAGCAGCTTGAGGCTCGAGAGGTCACGCGCGGCAATGAGTGCCTCGCCCTTCTGCATGAGGGCTCGGATCGCGGTCGGCGCGGTGTAGAACTGGGTGACCTTGTGTTTATCACACACATCCCAGAAGCGGCCGGCATCCGGGTAGGTCGGCACGCCTTCGAACATAATCGATGTCGCGCCAGTGGCCAACGGGCCGTAGACAATATAGCTGTGGCCTGTGACCCAACCGATATCGGCCGTGCACCACCAGATATCGTCCTCATGATAGTCGAAGATATACTTGAATGTGGTCGCGGTATAAACCATGTAGCCACCGGTCGTGTGCAACACGCCCTTGGGCTTTCCGGTCGAACCGGAGGTGTAGAGAATGAAGAGCGGATGCTCAGCATCGACCCACTCTGGCTCGCACTCCGCCGGCTCATTAGCGACCGCCTCCTCGTACCAGACGTCACGGCCGGCCTGCATGGCGACCTCGTTACCGGTGCGCTTCACTACAAAACAGGTCTCAATACTCGGACATTGAGCCATGGCTTTGTCTGCGTTGGCCTTCATGGGGATATCGTTCTTGGGGCCACGCAGGGCCGTGTCCTGTGTGATGAGGATCTTGCACTCCGAGTCGTTGATGCGATCACGCAGGGCGTCCGCGCTGAACGCGCCGAACACCACGGAGTGGATGGCGCCGATCCGAGCACAAGCCAGACAAGCAATGGCCGCCTGTGGGAGCATCTGAAGGTAGAGGCAGACACGATCGCCCTTGACCACGCCAGCCGTCTTAAGGGCATTGGCGAACGTACAGACCTCGGCGTGCAGCTCCTTATACGTCAGCGTGGCGTCTTCGCCCGGCGTATTGCCTTCCCAGATGATCGCGGTCTTGTCGCCACGCGTCTCAAGATGACGGTCTAGGCAGTTGACGGAGAGATTGGTCTTGCCACCGACGAACCATTTGATATCGACCGGCTTGTTAAAAGTGAACTCTCGGACCTTTGACCACTTCTCTTTCCAGACAAATTCAGACGCAATCTCGCTCCAGAACCCCTCAGGATCAGCAATAGAGCGCTGGTACATTTCGTCATACTGCGCCATCGACGAAATATGTGCGTTGGCGGCAAAATCCGCCGGTGGCGGATAACTGTTCCCGACGGGGGCCTGCGTGGTTTCTTCTGCCATGATCGGTACCTCTCTCTCCTTGATTACTCAGAACAACCGCGAACACCCGGATCATTCACCTGTACTCGATAAAGACCTTAAAACAGGAGAATATAGCGATTCACGATCAGACTGCAAGACTCACTTGAGGTTCTCAATAATTGTTTATGAAGCTTTATTATTATTTAAGATCGTTTTTGATCATAACACCCCGTATACTCCATTTCTTACTACTTGAAACGGGCAGGAAAGACGGTATTCTAGTCAGTCTTTTCTATCGACCAGAACCGCGGAGTTACTATGCTCGATGCACTTTTGAGACCAGACGCCATCGCCGTGATCGGAGCGTCACGCTCCCCCGGCAAGGTAGGCCATGAGATCCTAGCCAACCTGATCAAGGGTGGATTTGCGGGCGAGATTGTTCCGATCAACCCCACTGCCACTGAGGTGCTTGGGAGGGTCTGCTATCCGGATCTCAAGGCGAGCGGAAAGACAGTCGATTTGAGTGTGATTGCCGTTCCCACACCCTTCGTCCGCCAGGCCGTGGAAGATTCCATTGCGGCGGGTGCCAGGGCCATTACGATTATCACGGCTGGCTTCAAGGAGGTCGGCCCCGAGGGTGCGGCTCTGGAGCAGCAGTTGGCCGACTACTGCAAGGGACGCGGTGTACGCCTGTTAGGCCCCAACTGTTTAGGCCATATCAACGCGCACCACAACATGAATGCCTCATTTGCCAAGCATATGCCCGAACCGGGCGGCATCACGGTTATCTCCCAGTCCGGTGCCCTCTGCACGGCCATCCTCGACTGGGCCAGCGAGCGCCGCCTCGGCCTAGCCAAGCTGATCAGTATGGGCAACAAGGCCGATCTTTCTGAAACCGACTTCCTGACCGCCTTTGGCAAAGATGATGAGACCAAGGTCATCGTCGGCTATCTGGAGAGCATTGTTGCCGGAGATGCCTTCATAAAGGCTGCTGAAGCGGCCGCCGCCCGCAAGCCGGTCGTCATCTTCAAGTCCGGCGTAACCGCGGCGGGCGGCAAGGCCGCCTCCTCGCATACCGGCAGCCTTGCTGGCGCTGACGTCGGCTATGCCGCCGCCTTTCGCCGTTCGGGCATCATCCGCGCCGATACCTTTGAATCGATGTTCGACTACGCCACCGCCTTCGCCATGCAGCCGCTCCCCAAGGGCCGTCGCGTGGCCATTATCACCAACGCTGGCGGTCCTGGCATTATGGCCGCCGATGCCGTCGAGCTCTCCGGCCTCCATGTCGCCACTCTTACCGGCAGTACGGCCACCGCCCTGGCCAAAAAACTGCCCGCTGCGGCCAGCGTCGGCAACCCGATCGACGTACTCGGTGACGCCGACCCCGAGCGCTATGCCGATGCTCTCGATGCCGCCCAGGATGAGGAAACCGTCGATGCCATCATCGTCATTCTCACCCCTCAGGCCATGACGAAGCCGTTGGAAACGGCCCGCGCCATCCAAGCCCGCACCCGTAACGAAAAGCCGATCCTGGTCTCTTTCATGGGCGGTAAAGACGTCACCCCGGGGCGTGACGAGTTGGTCGCGGCCAACCTGCCGGACTACCCGGCCCCCGAACGTGCCGTGGCCGCCCTCAAAGCGATGGTGGAGTATGCCGAGTGGCTGCGGCGGCCGCCGCGCGTGATCAACCGCTTTCCAGTTAATCGGCGGCGAGTCGAGCGCATCGTCCATCGCCACGTCAAGACCCACGAGCTTCAGATTGGAGAGGCGGCGGCCAAGGAGATCCTGCGGGCCTACGATTTTAACGTGCCCGCCGGCGCGCTGGCCCTCACGGCCGACCAAGCGGTTGAAGCGGCCGATCGACTCGGCTACCCACTCGCCATGAAGATCGCCTCCCCAGATATCATTCACAAGTCGGATATGGGCGGCGTTAAGCTCCACCTGGCCACGGCTGACGCTGTGCGCGATGCATTCGATCTCATGATGCTCCGTATCCGCCAGCGGATGCCCAAAGCCAACCTGCACGGGGTTTATCTTGAGAAGATGTGTGGCCGCGGCCGCGAGGTGATCCTCGGCATGACGCGGGATCCCCAGTTCGGGCCCATGCTTATGTTCGGCCTGGGCGGCATCTTCGTGGAGGTCATGAAGGATGTTACCTTTCATATCGCCCCCATCACCAACAGCGAGGCGGTCCAGATGTTGCGTTCGACCCGCTCGTTCGGGCTCCTGACGGGGGTACGCGGACAGGCTAGCGTCGATATCGACGCCATCGCGACGGCCCTCCAGCGGATCAGCCAGCTCGCGCAGGACTTCCCTCAGATTTCTGAAATGGACATCAATCCCTTTATCGTGGGCACTGTTGGGAAGGACTCCGTCGCAGCCGATGCCCGCATCACACTCGTTGCACCCAAGGTAAGCTGACATGAGCAAGAAACAGACATGGGATCCGAATTGGCAAACCACCTATGCCGATATGACCGCTACGCTAGGCGAAGCCGCCAAGCTGATCCGACCTGGTCAGCGCGTTTTCGTGGGCACCGGCTGTGCCCACCCGCAAGCGCTTGTGCACGCCATGGTCGCGCGCGCGTCATCCCTGACCGACACGGAAGTCATCCACTTCCTGGCACTGGGCAATGCACCCTATGCGGTCAAGGAAATGACCGAGAACTTCCGCGTCAACAGCCTCTTTATCTCCAGCAACGTACGTGGCATCATTCAAGAGGGCATGGGTGACTATACCCCCATTTTTCTCTCTGATATTCCCCGCCTCTTCGGCTCGGGTCAGCTGCCCCTTGATGTGGCCTTGATCCAGGTCTCGCCGCCCGATAGCAACGGCTTGTGCAGCCTCGGCATCTCGGTCGACATCGTCAAGAGTGCCACCGAAAACGCGGCAATGGTGATTGCCGAGGTTAACCCCCGTATGCCGCGCACTCAGGGCGCTAGCTTCATCAGCGTCTATGATATCGACGTCCTGGTCCCGGTCGACAGCGAGCTGATCGAAATTCCAATCCCGGTGCCCACCGAGAACGTTCGCAAGATAGGGCAGTACATCGCCTCGCTGGTCTCGGACGGCGCCACGCTCGAGCTTGGTATCGGCGAGGTCCCGCAGGCCGTCCTCGAATTTTTGCACGACAAGCATGACCTCGGTATCCACACCGAAATGCTGACCGATGCGATCATTCCCCTCGTCGAGGAGGGCGTCATCACCGGCAAGCGCAAGTCCATCGACCGAGGCCGCCTCGTGGCCAGCTTCTGTGTCGGAACGCGCAAGCTGTACGACTATATCGACGACAACCCGATGTTCGCTTTTCACCCCACCGAGTACGTCAACGACCCCTTCATTATCGGCCAGCAGCACAAGCAGGTTGCCATCAACGTCGCCCTCGAGATCGATCTAACCGGACAGGTCTGTGCCGATTCGCTGGGCAACCAGTTCTACTCGGGCATCGGCGGTCAGGTTGATTTCAATCGCGGTGCCGCCCGCTCACATGGCGGTAAGGCGATCATCGCCCTGCCCTCCACGGCCAAAGATGACACCGTCTCGCGTATCAGCTGCTGTCTGCAGCCCGGCGCAGGTGTGGTCACCACCCGTGGCGATGTGCACTACGTCGTAACGGAGTTCGGTATTGCTTATCTGCACGGCAAGAGTGTGCAGGAGCGCGCCATTGCACTGATCTCGATTGCGCATCCGAAGTTTCGTGCCCAACTGCTACAACAAGCCATTGACTCGCGCTACGTTCGTCCCGAGATGAGCGGCATGGGGGACAAGCTCGTGGTCGGCCCACCCGAATTCAAGACGTGCCTCGCCATGCCCGACGGCACGCAGGTCAACTTCCGACCCATTCACCCGACCGATGTGGCCGCGACAAAGGAGCTTTTTTACGCCCTCTCGCAGGAAACCATCTACTACCGTTTCATGTCGAATACGCATGTGATTCCACACAAGCAAATTCAAGAGTTCGTCTTTATCAACCACCGCCAAAACGTCGCGATTGTGGCCACCATGCCCTCACCGCACGGCGATGAGATCATTGCCATCGGCCGCTACTATCTGGATGACAAGACCAACCGTGCGGAAGTCGCCTTTGTCGTGCGCGATGACTGGCAAAACAAGGGCATCGGCTCCTTCCTGTTGCGTCATCTCTCCACGATTGCTCGACGCAACGGTATTAGCGGCTTCACGGCCGAGGTCCTGCTCGCCAACCGCGCCATGCAACATGTCTTCCAAAATTGTGATTCGAATGTTACAAGTACACCCAACGAGGATGTCATCAGCTTCAAGATCGAATTTGCCTGATACACAACACAGCTCGGCCGTTGCCCCTTTGCTGGCCGTTCTGCTGGTGTTAGGGAGTCTCTCCCCTGCGATGGCCGGGCGGATCGTAATCGAGAGCCAGGCCACCAGCGCCCTGCGCGATGGCCTCCTCAGCGTCGCCGTCACCCTCTCCAACAGCGGCAATGCCACCGCCTACGATCTGGAGGCCACGGCCAGACTCAGCGGTCAAGAAGGCCAGGCCCCGAAAGTGACGCGCCTCAAACCCGACACCACCCAAGGCGTGGTCCTTACGCTCGAAGCTCCGACCCTCCGGCCGGGCGAACAAACCCTCCTGATCGAGACGCACTACCGTGACCGCCACGGCTTCCCCTTCTCTGTGCTGGCAACCGCCCCCGTTGTTACCGCCATTCCCCCGCGCGGACCGCCTCCGCCGGAGCTGACACTGAGCGACGTTCAACTCGATCAGCACGCCACCGTCACGCTCTCCCTGCACAATCCTGCCGCCGTCCCCCGCGCCGTTAAGGCCACCCTGTTTACCCCGCACGGCATGCGGGTGGATGGGCCAACCGAGCATGATCAGCTCCTTCCTCCCCACGGGCACTCGCATATGGAGTGGCCCCTGCGACGCACCTCCGCCACACCCGGGGGCACCTACCGTCTCTTTGCTCAGGTCGATTACGAAGAGAGCGGGCTGAATCGCTCACGCGTCGTGGAGGGCCGAGCGCTCATCCCACGTGATGACCTGCCGGTCCGGCGCTTCATCGCTGTGGCCCCCTGGGGCGTCGTCTTGCTCCTATTCCTCGGTCTGCTGGGGCCGCGCTTGGGCCATCGCCCTCCCGCTTGGCTGAATAGGGCTTTTTTCGTCGTGAACGGTGCCGCACTGGGCTTGGCCCTGCTCTTCCTGCTCCACCATCTTCCGCTTCACCTGCTCCTGACCGACAGCTTTGTCATCGGGGGCGACACCCCGGCCCACACCTATCTGGCGGCCCATCTCAAGGCACACCTCTTCGGCCAGGGCCGCCTCGTTAGCTGGGCGGGCGGATGGTGGTGCGGCTTCCCGTCCTTCCAATTCTACTTCACGCTGCCCTACGTGCTCATCGCCCTGCTCAGCACGCTGATACCCCTCAATATTGCCCTCAAGCTGGTCTCTGTTCTGGGGGTGATGCTTCTGCCCATCGCGGCGTGGGGCGCTGGGCGCCTCGCGCGCCTGCCGCAGCAAATCTGCACACTCCTCGGCGTGGCTATGATCCCCCTGCTTTTTGACCACTCCCACGTGATGTGGGGCGTCAACCTCTACAGCACATTGGCCGGTATGATTTCCAACAGCCTCAGCTTTCCGATCATGCTGCTGATGCTGGCATCAGCCCTGCATGACAGTGACGAGGGGCGTTTTAGGTTGCGCACCACGCTACTCATGGTCCTCATGATTAGCTCCCACTTCTTCACGTCCATCGTCGGTGCCCTCTGCCTCCTGGTGCTGCCATTCTGCCACCCCCGCACCGGTGTGCGCCGCGCCCTGCGCGTTCTTTTCATCGAGGGGGTACTGGCCGTGCTGTTGATGAGCTGGTGGATTGTCCCGCTGCTGTGGCGCAGGGAGTATGCCGTTGATTTTGGCGCCAACTGGCCGCTCAATCTGGTCGATACTATTCCGCCCTTCCTGTGGTGTTTCGCCGCCATGGCCGATGCCACCCTGATCTGGCTGGTTGTGCGCTGGCGCCACTGGCCCGCGGCCCTGCGGCGTTTTGCCGTCGTCACCAGCTGGATGATGCTGGTATCGACCCTCCTCTTCTTCTGGGGCGACCACCTCTCGCCCGTCTTTGTCAACGTACGGCTCTGGCCCTTTATGGTCTATAGTACGACCGCCCTGGCCATGGTCGGCCTCGGCAAGCTAATTGGCCAGGCCCGCTGGCCGACCCCCCTCCTGGCAGCCGCGACCTTCGTGCTGCTGGCATGGGGCCCTGACCGCCCCAACCAGATCCGCACCTGGGCACGCTGGAATTACGGCGGGCTCGAGGCCCTGCCACGCGCCCATGTGGTGCAGACCCTCGCCGATGCGCTGCGTGATACGCCCGGCCGATTGGCCAACGATCTGCATCCGGCGAACGAGTCGCTCGGCTCATCACGCATCTTCGAGGCCATGCCTCACCTCGCCGGAAAACCAGTCCTGGAGGGCGGCCTGGTCAACTCCGCCTGGGGCGCCCTCTTTTCCTATTACATCCAGGGCGAGACCTCACGCACCACCGCCGGCTTTCCGACATTGGTTCAACCCACCACCTTCAATTTTACGAATGCGACCCAGCACCTGACCCTTATGAACGTTTCACACTTCATCGCACGCGGATCGCGCACACGCCAGGCCCTGCGCGACTCGCCCGACTGGGTGCCGCTGCGGACCGTGGAGCGATGGGAACTCTTTGAGAACCGGTTGCACGACGGCCGCTACGTTTGCGTGCCGCAGCACCGCCCTCAGGTGGTGCGGACCGCCAGGCGACAGGAGGCCGGGCTCGCGTGGCTGACCCACATCAACGCCATCGGCCAGCCCTTTGTGCTGCTCAAACCGGGTGAGTCCGGGCCGTCTGGTGACGCCGATGAACTGTCGTATGCGGAGTTCATGGAAGTGCTGGCAGGCATGACGAACACCCCCGGCTCCGTCGCCACACTCTACCCCAGCGACCCCATTGTGAAAGAAGAGATCAGCGACGACACAATCCGCTTCACCACCACAGCCGTCGGTCGGCCCCACCTGGTTAAGTGCACCTACTACCCGCGCTGGCAAGCGACGGGGGCGGAGGCGGTGCACATGGTCACCCCGGGCTTCATGCTCGTGACGCCGACCCAGCCGGATGTGACGCTTCGCTTTGTTCCCACTGCGCCCGAATGGACCGGGTATCTGCTGACCGCGCTAGGTCTCATCGCCAGCGCCGCGACCGTTATCCTATCGCGGCGGCACTCACGGCTGGGCCGTCGGCGCGGTGCCTGCTGACGAGGGCTGACGAACCGGCGCCGCAACTGATGATTGAGCGCATCGTCTCCTCGATCGGAACGTCAACCGGATGGACGTGGTGCGCTGGTAGGTGAAAGATGTTGCCGGAAGTCGGATTGGGACCGGTAGGCACAAAGACCGTATAGCTGCCATCCTCATGCTCGTCCGTGATAAAGGATGAAACCAACGTATCGTTGCCAAATATCTGGGCCAGCGCCACGGAGGAGAAAGGCGATTTCTTGTTGCCCAGAAACTGACCAACCGTCTCTTTGATCAGGGAGTACCCCGGCGCCTTCATGAGCAGCTTCGCCTCGAGAGCCGCATACGCCCACTTACCGAGCCGGGTCCGCACCATCACCCCGACCACAAAGCAAACCAGGATCAACAGTGCGATCGCCAACGCGTCGACCACCACACCACGCAGCGGGAAGTTGTTCATGATCAACAGTGTGATGGGCGCGATGCCTGCCCGCACCAATCCGAAGATCCATGTCAGGACGAAGAGAAAAATGGCCAGTGGTAGCACTACCAGCAGACCACCAATCACAGCGCTCTTGAAGAATTCCTTGGTTCGACTCATGACCTATCACGCTCTTTATCCCTATTATCTCACCGCAGTGAAAGAGGGAAATGCTTTGCCATAACGTCACACCTTAACGAAGGAACGAAACGCCGTCGCCGGGGGCGATAGGTTCAGTGCGCCTTCTTTTGAGTGGTGCGACCATGAGCCGAGTATACATAGCGTGCCCTCGGAAGCAAGAGGAACGGGTCGCCAGAATCGCCTAAAAATCGGCATGGATCGCGCCCGCGGGAGCGGGCGCGACCCTGCCCTTGTTCAGTCCATGAACAGACGTACGGTACCGGAAGGAAGCGAACCAAGGTTGGCCCCCATCGCATAGTTGACATGGTCTGTTGCACCGGCGGGGATATCGCCCACCAGCGGTTTCAGCAGGAATGGAGCGGCACTGTTGTCAGGCGATGGCTCGATCGAGATGACCGCTTTGCCGCCTGCTATGTCGGTAGGGAACGTCAAGCCGGCAGGAGCATTCACGAGGAAATCCTCCCCGGGAAACGGAGGACCCGGAGCCGTGCCGCTGTGTGGCGCCGCATCGTCCGCCCCTGTTGGCGACGTAAACGTGCCCGTCGAGACCGGCGTGCCATTGATCACAGCCCATCCCTCATATAGCCACCCCGCTGGCAGCGTCGGCAGTGTCAGGCCCTGCGCAGGACTTCCTGAGCTCAAGTCGAGAAACCATATACCGCTGTTCTCGGACGTGGCTGGCCCGTCGGTGGGCGTGGCGAGGATGTATGATCCCGCGACGCCAGAAAGATCGTTCCCCAACGCGGCGGGATGGCCAACGCTCACATCTGCCATCATGTCGCTGAACGATCCGGCCAGAATATGAGTATCACTGGGTGCCGGATCCGTATCGGGAAACGGCTCAATGGTTAGAACAAACGCTGTGGCTCGGTCGTAGGCCTCCGCACTTACGCCGAACTTGGATGAACTGACGCTGCCCGAGGCATCCACGTCGAAGACGCCCGTTGAGACCGGCACACCGTCAACGATAAGCCATCCCTCATACTTGGCCGTGGCCCCGAGGTCAGCCAGTCCGTTGATCAGTAGACTAAGGGATGGGCCGTTATCTCCATCACACCCCACCATCATCACGGCACACAGCGTGCCCAAGACTATACCTGCTATTCCTTTTCTCATCCTATTCCTTTCGTTTGTTCTCTCTCCATCTGATCAACGCGACTCTATCTCCCTTGCCTGAGCTCCTTTCCTTAACCGCCCCGGTACTAATTAAACATCCCATCGCCAAAACTGGCGCCTGCAGGGACGCACCAGATACTGATGTGGCTCACATTGTCGAGCGACTCAGTGTGGTCAAACTCGAGCGTTTCGCCGGCATAGGGCGAGGCGCGAACCAGGTCGCCGGATATGATCGTATAGGGTGAAAAGCTGGCGTTCGGTGACACCACGACGCGGACATCGATCCCTGTGGCATCGTAGACTAAATCGCTGATCTGGATCGTATGGGTATCCGTGATGGTACACGTTCCCATCACGCCATGATAACGCGTGATGAGTGTGGCCGTTTTACCAATGTTCAAATGATCGGTGGCTCGCAACCGGTAAAACAGGGGAGCGGCGACGGTGGCGACGGACGTGGTGATGCTCTGCTGCTCGCCGTTCCCTGCGATACCACCCCCCACCAGCTGCCAGGCGGAAGGAGCGAGAGCAGCCGTTCGCTCAATGGCATAGGACTGACCGTACATGGTCTTAACGGAAAGTCCGATGGCATCGACGGACATCGTCTCCTCGACCGCAAGAATTCTGACGGCTCGGGCCTCGGCCACAGAAACGGCATTGCCAACACCCAGGCTCGCGTTGATGCTGACGACCCAATTGGAGGCGCCATTCCCCGTACCATCATACTGTATAGAGGCTCCTGGCGGCGGTGTGGTTACGGCTTCAGTCATCGTCCAGATGCCCTTGGCAACGGCAACATCCGTGCGCCCGATGTCGCCCGTAGCCCCATATTGGACAAAGTCCTCCATGGCAGATGGAGAGGTAAAACTGTTGGTAGTGTAGAGACCCACATCTTCCTGGGTCGCATTCAGGTCCAGGCTCGCGCCAGAGAGGGTGATGAGGTCACCCGATGCCATAACGGTGGAACCGGAGACCGTCAGCGAGCTGATCTGATGATAGGATGGCTGAGAGCATATCCACCAGGACGACACATCGACCGGACTGCCGCCCTGGTTCTGAAGTTCGATAATGTCGTCAGCGCCATCAAGAAATATCTCGTTAATGACGACCTGGCCGCGCACCTCGAAAGGCATTGAAACGAGCAGTAGCCACAGGGCCGGGCGGCACAGGCGGGACAGCATCATCGGGGTGGTCCTCCTGCTCTCTCTAGATATGGGTGAGTCTCTGATTCATGTTTCTACGGGTTAGAGCCGTAGCGGGGCCGCTCTATTCCCAGAAAGATGAAAAAACTTAGAGGGGCCCAAAATGACCTGCTTGGGGGACCCAAACAATGCGTCTCGATCCCGCTTTTCCTCTCGTAGTCGGGAATAGAGCCCGCCTCTATGTCCTCCTACCTTCGAATGGCAGCGTTCCGTCAGGTGGCGGGTACCTGCTGGCAGAGGGCCTCACCAGAGCGGGGCGGCATAGCTCAGGAGACCACGTTGGGAACCATACAAACATTGACCCCACTACGGCTCGTACTATCGTTTTTCGCGGACCCAGAGGGGCAGAATGACCAGAAGCCGTGCTCGGCGGACCGCGCGTGGGACGGCCACTCCGCACGTGACTCACCGGTTGACCCGACCCGACCGGACTGCTACTGTCCAATGTGCAGCGGAAGACGCGGCGCACCCGACACGAACACATGGCTGGTCTGCGGGTATACGGGAGATTTTGGCGTGGTAGCAGGGACACGAGACCGTGACCGCATAGCGGAAGAGGCCTACGAGGGTCTCTATCGTTTCGCCATGAGCCTGAGCAAGTGCCCATCGTCTGCTGCGGACCTCGTACAGCAGACCTACTTGAAGTGGGTCAAGCACCGCGATCGAATCCGGAATCCTTCCAAGGCGAAGTCGTGGATGTTCACGACGCTCTACCGCGAATTCCTCGGGGAAATGAAACGGCGGGACCGCGTCAAATACCTTGAAGACCGCGAGCATGACCCGGAGCCCCAAGCCGAACCCATCGAGGCCGGCCGGATGCTGGATGGTGAGATGGCCATGCAGGCTTTGCAGCGGGTCTCTGCCCCCTACCGCGCCACCCTGACTCTATTCTACGTCGAGGACCTGACCTATTCGGAGATCGCCGAGGTGCTGGCGATTCCCGCCGGAACCGTCATGTCCCGCATCCATCGGGGCCGGCAATTGCTCAAGACCGAGTTCGCGCGGCACTCGGCACTCGGGGACCCTCACCCCGTCACTTCTTCCTTAACGGAGGTTCAGAATGAAATCTGAAGACCACAAGCTAATCCTCTCCTGCCATCGCCCGGGACGAGACGACCCCACTGCGCCCGAGTTGGTGGCCGCCTTGGCGGCACTGGAGACCGACACCGAACTGGCGGCTTGGTATGCCGAAACGTGCGAGTTCGATGCCACGTATAGAGGCGCCCTGTCCCGCTTCTCCCCACCGCCTATGGACCAGGTGATGATTGCCCCCCGCCGAAATGTGGTCTATTGGCCGCGGTTGCTCGCCGCGGCGGCGCTGGTGATCATGCTGGGAAGCGCGGCCTTTTTGATGCGACGCAGCCCCGCCAGCACCCCGGGACACACGGTGGCCAGTTTCCGCCAGGACATGGCTTCCTATGCCGCTGGCGGTGTCAGGCTTGATTTTATGAACAACAATTTGGCGTCTCTCCAGGAGTTCATTACCACACGTGGCGGCATGAACGGAAGCCTGCTGCCCGGCGTGTTCGCTAGCGCTATGCCGAAAGGATGCCAGCTCATCAAGTGGCAGGATAGTTCCGTTTCACTCTATTGTTTCGCGAACGACCGCATGCAGGTCGTGCACGCGTTCCTGCTGCCGACCAGCGAGATCTCCGAAGCCGTGCTTGGCGAACTGGCCGAAATGCAGGTCCACTCCGGCCTCCAAACGGGGGGGTGGGTCGCCGGAGAGACGGTCTATCTGCTCGTGGGCAGCCAGCCCGGAGTCGACATCGGTCCATTCCTGGCCCTGGCTCAAGAGGGCGTCGCATCCCTCCGTCGTCCCAGCTTTCGCACGCACCGTGACGATCATCGGCGGCGACCTCTCAAGGGCTAGAGCGGATTCAGCGTGGCGCTGTCCGCTCTAGTCAAATAGCCCCAGTTGCTGCGGGGCCACCCGGCAGGCCTCCTCGTAGCCCTCGTCAGGAGGCAGCACCTCGCCCTGCCGCGCCGCCACGGCTAGGGCATCACAGCGCTCGTTCTCGGGGTGTTCACTGTGGCCGCGGACCCATTCAAACCGGATCGGGCGGTCGCCCACGAGATCGAGCAACGCGCCCCATAAATCGGTATTCACGGCCCGCTTGCGACTGGCCAGCTGCCAGCCATTGGCACGCCATTGGCGGGCATAGCCGCCATTGAACATATCCACCAGATAGCGCGAGTCGCTCAGAATCGTCACGGCTGGCTGCTCCCCCTCCGGCAACGCCCTGATCCCCTCAATTGCCGCCATCATCTCCATGCGGTTATTGGTTGTCTTGCGGAATCCGCCCGAAAGCTCCCGGCGGGTCCCGGCCCGGTCGACAATGACCCCGTACCCGCCCGGTCCCGGATTAGGTGAACAGGCGCCATCGGTGTAGATCATAACTGTCGAACGCGCATCCACCATCCCCTCACTCTGGCAGGATCATCTGCCGGATGCAATGCCCGCTTGTGCACAGAATCTTTTCGGACAGCGGCTCTCTATGGCGTGGTCGAGTGGCGCAGATCCGCAAGGAGGTCTACGAGCAGCTGTTCTTCGTGGTAAGCGTTCCCTTTGGTAGCCATGGCAGAACGAAGCAGGGGATCCCAGTCTGCCTCGACGGGCAGGCCTTCAAGCGGACGGCCGTTGTCGAGGCGGTCATAGTCGTCTGTCTGGTAGCGCCAGGGCTTGATGGTGGGTACAATGCGGCGAACGTAGTTGGCGATCCGAACCCCTCCCCAGTCAAAATCCCCATGGTAGTATAGTTGGATGGACTGCTCGCCGCAGGCGATGAGGAGCTTTTGGCAGGCGAGTGAGGGCTGTCCTTCCGTGCAGATCAAAGGCGGGCAAGCAGCCCCAAGTTCGATGGCGGCGGCCTCAAGTATAGTGGGGTTCTCGCAGACATGGACGACGGTGTCCTGAGGTAGGTGCGGAACCAGCTGGTTGCAGTGCCGCAGCAGAAGGCGGCAGGGCTCACCCATATCGGCAAAGCCATTGATAGCTTCAGCTAGTCGGCTGCCGCTGAAACGAAAATTTAAGACCAGAACCGAACTGCTTACCTCCTCGGGAAGCACGCGGTAGCATTTCCAAACGTCTCGCGGCGAGACATCGGTCTGCTGTGCCAGACGGGCCATTGCCCGGAACAGAAGTTTGTCGGGATCAAGTGCGTGGCTGTCGCCCAAGGCAGAGGCGGCAAGCTGCGAGCGAGGAATATCCGTAGGGGTGGCACCGGCAAGAACATCGAAGACGCACGAGAGATTGGCCAGCAGCTCGCCAGCGCAGCCTGTATCACGCTGGCAGAGCGTGCGCAGTGCGGCACGATCGAGCTGTATCGGGGTGCTTCGCAAACTGATCAGAGAGAGGACAAGCGCCGAAAGGTCCGGGCGTTGAGAGGTCAGCAGTGCGTGCCATCGCGCGATTTCAGCATCAAACATGGCGGCAAGGCCATCCCAAATCGCGTTCGCGCGCCTGGTTTCTGCGGGGCGAGAGTGGATTGGTCCGTCCAGCGTTTCCAGGGCTTCCCGCAGTGAACCGCACAGACCGGCCCGCACCAGACGGGCCTCCAGATCAGCCGTCGGCACACGCAGCGTTTTACCAGGATGGGAGGCGGGGCGCCCCAGAAGCGCGGTAGCCGCATCCCATTCGGAAGGATCCGGGTTCTGCAAATTACACATCTGGGGAATAGGCCTACCATTGGTAAGGTTGCGCCGCAGACGATCACGAATCCACGCCCAGGCAGGCGTTCCGAAACAGGCGGTCAGGCGGTCAGAACGGGTGGTCATGTGCGATGCGCTCTCAGTTAAAAAGATCGGATTGGTCCACGTCTGTCTTGGCTTCGGCCTCTCTCGGCCTGGCGGGAAGCGGCGTGTCGCGCTGCAGCTTCTGTTCCCCGTTCCAAACCCACCGCGTAACCGCAATGGCATCAATGCCGGGACGGGTAGCGAGTTGGTAGATGGCGATGCCGCGCACACTGGCGTAGCAACCCCACTCTCGCTCTGAGGTCATCACAAGATCGAGGTCGAACTGGTGCAAAAGATCCATACATTTGCCACGCATGTCGGAGTCGATCCCTACGAATGCCTCATCAAGCATGATAAGACGCGGGGCCTCGGGGATGTTGTGATAGTGGGCGGCTGCGGCCGCAAACTGCGGAATGGTGAGGGCAATGGCCTTCTCGCCTCCTGACCCCGTACCGTGTGTCCGCTTGGTGAGTCTCTGCCAACGCCCTGCCTGATAACGTTCGACTCCGAAAAAATGCCAGCGGCGGTAGTCAACAGCCTGTTCCAGCCGTTCGCCCCACCCCATGGCTTCGGTTTCCTCATCGACCTCCCGAATACGGGCCTGCAGGAAGCGGGCGAGCATATCGCGGTCACCCGGCGAGAGAATCTCCTGGGATTGGGCGAGCAGCTTGCGGGCCTCGACAAGACCCGCAGGACCATCGGTGCGCGGAGCCCAGACAAAACGAAGTCGCATGCCTGTGCTCGTAGGATGCTTATCGAGTTCAGCGTTCATGTCGGCAACAAACTTGTCGGCATCGTGGATCTGGTGGTGGAGGTGGTGAGCGATTTCACCAATAAGGTAGTTCTCGATGAACTCACGCTCGTTGGCATCAAGCAGTTGCTTACGCTGGTTCACCTCGTCATCAAGGCAGTGTCCCAACTCATGCATGGATCGGCTTTGCCCTTGATAAGGACAGGTGACAATCGTGATATCGTGATGACTTTCGCTGGCGGGAGAGTAATGGTGAGCGGTGAGTGTGGTTTGCAGATCCTGGAAGCGTTGCTGAAGCTCGTTGTGGATTCGGTCACGCGCATCATCACTCCATGAAACCGTGTCGGGAAGCTGGCGATCCAGTTCGCGTGCAAATTCAACAGCGGGGTTGACAGCCAGTTCATTGGCCATCGCCGGATCAGGGGATGATTCTAGAGCAAGATCGGCTTCATCAACGATACTCGTGGAGATGAAATCGCAGAACGACTGGTGCTGCTTCGCGCGCTCCTCGCCCGCCTCTGTGAGTCGTTCGCGGGTAACTGTTTCACCCGCTTCACAGCGCGCCCACGCCTCCCTGGCCACGGCTTCACTCTCGCGGGCGGCTTCCAGCTTCTGGTGGGTGTCAGCGATACGCTGTGCCACGGCATCGAGTCTCACCTTGATCTCATGTGCCGCCTTGCCAGCTGTTTGGCTGAGGGTCTCAAACTCTCGCTCACGCCGTGCGCTGTCGACTTCAGCATCACGGTGACTATGTTGACACTCCGTGAGTCGCTTTTCTGCCTGGCCCAGTTCATCAGCGGCAGACACGGCACGCTGCTGCGTAGCGTGGTGCCGCTCCAGGGTCAACCAGAGCGCGTTGAGCGCAGCACTGAGGGCTCGGGAGGCATCGGCAAGCCCGTCGAGATTACTGATCCAAGCGTCAAGCTGTAGATCCACCGCTGCCTGCAAATACGCATTTCGGGCCGTTTCGAGCTGTTGGCGGTGCTCACGCAGTCGGTCCGTGAGTTGAAGTAGCTCTTCGCGCTCACGGACAACATCCGCATCGGCGCGCCGACTGTCCTGATCGGCAGCCAGGATGGGGTGTGAGTCGGGAAGCGCGTTGTATTCGATCCGTCGAGCCGCTTCTTCTTTAGCGAGCTTCTGCAACCGCTCCAAACAGCGTGTGTCCTCTTCATGCAGAAAGGCGCGCTCAGACTCGATCTCTTTGAGCCGGCGCCGGCGCGCCTGCTCTCGGGCCGAGGCCCCAATATATTCTGCGGCAGCTTTCTGCCACCGCCCCTGCAAGAGGCCCTGTTTCCAATAGCCATCCGTGGTAACAATGGTGTGATGATCGCCTGGCTCAATAGCGATACACCCCAGAATACCCTCAATGATGTCGGGCTGAATATCCGTAGAAACGCTATCCTGTGGATCGATATCGGCGCAGAGCAGATGCAGGAGGGTGTCACCCGTTTCACAGCGCGGTGAATCCGGCACGAGGAGGGCATCCCCGTCTGAGTCGAGAGCCGCGAGGTCAAGGAGGGTGCCATTGGGGGTGACCCATGCATCAAGCAATCCGGCGGCCTCAAGGGCGGCTTCGAGCAGAGCACGTTGTTCGAGGGGAACGTCTTCGCGAAAATCACAGAGGCGCCATAGCGGAGCACCAGGACGTTCGGCCCGGGCGGTGTCGCTTCGTGTATAAGGCACGGGAGGAATACGGTCGACCCCGGCGGCAATGCGCTCTGTCTCTGCCGTAAGCTCGGCGTCCAGTTCACGGATAGACTTCCGCTCCTCCTCAATGACAAGTCGGCGACGTTCAAGGTCGCGCGCCTCTGCACGGTAGGCGTCCTGCGCCGCGACCTCAATCGGTTGGGGTGGCGCGAGCGCTTCGCTCCAGATCACGGTCTGTTCAAGGACGCTATCGAGATCGGGAAGGGTTAGTAGTGTGAGCTCGCTAGACCACTCTGAGATGGCCGTGAGGTATCCGTCAACAGCCGCCTGTCGCTGGCGATGGCATTCCACGGCCTCGCCCTGCACACGGTCGAACCGTTCCCGCTGTTGCTGCTCAAGGTCAGCCGCCCGGCGTTCGTTCGTTTCGGCTTCGATGATCTGCTTCTGTATGCCGCGCAGGTGACGAAGGCTTTCCTCGATATGGTCGGATAGGGCTTCAAGCGGACCACGGATGTTGTCCCCTTGGGGGTCGCTCTCCACAATGCTCTGGAACCGACCGGCTATCCCGACCACTTCAGCCGCGTCGTGTGCGAGAGAGAGCGTCACGTCTACTTGGCGCCCTTCAGCAACAGCTAGCCGCTCTGCCTCAGCGCTCTTGATGCGACGCTTGTCATGCTCCTGAGAGTGCTCGTCAAGAGCATCTCGGGCGCGGCCCAAGCGTTTCTGAGCCGCGCGGCGGTCACTGTCCAGACGATCGAGCTGTTCGGCCTGCTTCATGGCCGGGCTGGCACGCAATGCGTCGGATTCAGCGCGATGCGCCTCCAGCTCAAGCGTTAACGTGCCGGTGTTGGCGTGGGCGATCTGCCGGACGGCCTCGGCTTCGATACGCTTCTGTTCGGCCTCGCGCACGTCTCGCTGGGCCTGCTCGTAGTGGCTGTGAGTCTTGCGCAAGGCTTCGGCTCGCGCTCCTGAGACCATGCGTGCATAACGGCGATAGGTCTTTCGAAAGGAGGATACGGCTTCAACAGCCGCTTTATAGTTTTCAAGCGACTGACGATCTTCTTCGAGAGACCTGAAGGACTCGGCTACATCGTGCAACACGCTCGGGGCAAGCGGTGGCAAACTGTTGCTGAGCGCATCGGAAAGGCGCCGTTCATCAAGCTGCCGCGAGAGCTGGGGTTGGCGCAACTGGATGAGGAGATCAATCAGGGCACCATAGCGCTCTTCGCCAAGATGGAAAAGGTGATCGTCTACGGCGCGACGGTATTCACCCACTTTGGTGTAGAGCGTACCTTTATCGCCTAGCGCATCGCGACAGGCCTCCCGCGTAAGCGGGGTTCCGGCGGCGGTTTCGAGAAACAGATCTTCTCCAACGCGCTGACTCGTGACAAAAAACCAGCGCTTGAGATCCCCGCCCTTTGTGGCATGCATGCCACAGCCGAGTGTAGTGAAGCGATCCCCTTCATCGGTCTGCTGCCCGAACTCCACCCAGGTGTATCCCGTACGGTTGTCGTGGATATCCATGAGGACATTCCACTCCATGCGCTTGGCGGGGTCGGCATCCGGCTCGACACGGCGGGAGGCTATCTCGCCATCCAGCAGGAACGGCAGTTGCAGGGCGAGTACACGCGACTTGCCTGTGCCGTTGTTGCCGCGCAGCAACAGGTGTCCATGCTCGTACCAGAACTCTTGTCGTGTATAGCGATAGAGATTAAGAACTCCGCTGCGGAGCGGCTGCCACCTATCGCGGCGTCCGGCGCGAGGGAGCTGGGTTTCTGTGCTGTTGTCGGCATCACTCACGGTTTCATCCTTGTCCATGGAAGGCTCCTGAATCAAGCCGATAACGGGCGAGGGCTGGCAAGGGAACGACTGTATCTTCGTCGCGGCGTATCAAGCAGAGCGCCTGGAGCCGAGACAGGACATCATCAAGCAATGTACGCAGTCCGGCAGGTTCTTGTGAATCGCGCCGCCAGCGGCCCTTGTGTTCAGCGGCCCGCGTAGCGAGGTATTGCTCAAGCCGTAGCTCCAAAACCCCGAGACCTTGAGCGGGTCCTCCATTCCTGTCACCGGGAACGATGTGCGGAATCAGGAACTCGGCCAACAAGAGGGCGGCGTGTCCCATCGTCCCTTCATCAGGCATGGCATGGTCGGTCAACTTCCTCAAGGGATCGACCATGGCAATGCCTTCGGCACGAATCTCGGCGATCAGCCCACTGGCCTCCTCGATCTCATGCGTCAAGCGGGCACGCTGGGAATGAAGATAGGCCAACTCCTCCTCAGACAGGTCCGCGTAATAGATCACCGGATGGTCGAGTAGAAGACGGGTCAGCGTGGTACGCGAGCGCCGTCGCCGCGCCGCGTCACCCTCAGAAAACAACTCGGACGGATGAAGCCTGACCGCTCGCTCGTCAGGGGGCAGGTCCATCAACGTCGAGGGTCCGCTCTGCATGACCGCGACACGCGCCAGTACCGATCGGTTGATCGTATAGAGGACTTCTCCGCTGTGCTGAACATAGCCCTCCTCATCCCCATGAATACGGGTCAGTACACCGCGCTTAACAAGGATTCGAATGACGGCGATCAAGTCCAGCCGTTCCGCCCGACGCTCGAAACGAATATCCATTCCGGCATGCTCAAGTGCTTCATCACCACGGGCCTTTAGAGCCACCTGTTCTGCTATATGCCCTAGGATGGTCTGGCGCTCAGCCTTCTCGATAACGGCCAGCACCATGCAGAGCAATACATAACGGCGGCGGCTGAACGAAATGCCTTTGTGATCGCGGGCGGGAAATGATGCGTCGTTGAGACGCGCGGGAATCTTGCTTAACCGCGCGTACTCACGTTCGATGACTAATGGCCAGGCAGGCTCAGCGGCGAACCAGGTGCGAAGCCAGTCGGCGTGACGTCGTATCAGCCGGTATACCGCGCTGTCCGGCCCACTGGCTTGTAGGAGTGGATCCTGAAGCAAGGCGCGGACGCATATCTGGCGTTCACCCCGAGCCTCGCGATCACGAATTTGATCGATATTGCTCACGCGGCATCAGACTCCATGTCGGCCTCTACATGAGCTTGCTTGAATGCCTCCTCGATGCGAATACGACAGTCACGGCCACGGAATGCCCCGTCGTGAGTATTCAGACAGACCGATGGCGCAGCGGGAATGGGCTCGAGACGGACGCGCAACGACCCGTCGCTCGAGGTGGTCACCACAGGCTCAGCAGGATCTCGCTGAGACGCGAGTGCCGCGCCCAGGCAATCCAGAAACAGATCAAAAGAACCACGCGGCAACACAGCGAAATCAGAGAGGCGGGTCAAACCACCCGTAGCGATGAGTCGACGCGCTTCTTCCAACTGACGATTCTCCTCGGCGAGCTTGTTCCCGAGAAGCCTCTTGGCATCGGAGTCATCGACAATGGCTGGCTGGCGACCAAAGCGCCGGATACGGCCTACGGCACGAAGATGGGGCGAGATCAGCAGAGCGTCGGCATCGAGCCAGCTCGTGCGCGGCGACACAGGGGTCTCATCCCGGCGCGCCAGTGTCTCCGCATCAATCGTGAGATGGCGAGAGGGAGTGAGACAGAAAGCCGAGCGCCAGAGAATATGGGCCTGCTCGTCCGTCTCACATTCGGCAAACCAACGCGCCAGTGTACGGAAATCCTCGGCTCGGTCACTGCGGCGCACCCGGCGCGCATTGAGATCGGCGACCACGGCAAGAAGATCGGGAATGGCGCTACGCGCACGACTGCGTAGGCGCTCGGACTGAGATGGCTCCCCACCGTTGCCAAAGAACCATGCCCGCAGCCCCTCCCATTTCGTGGTCCATTCGCGTCGGATACGCTCCTCCGTCGTAGCCTGAGAATCCAGCGCATCTGAAACATCGCGGGCGACGATGGCGTCGAGGGCCCGCGTCATGCCCGCCCCATCCACCGCAATGATGCGTGAGGCAATCAGAGGACTCTTCACAATCAATTCGCCAATGAACCGCTCCAGATACTCGATGAGTTTACCTTTGTAAGCCAGGAACGCCTGCACATCCCCCTCCTGTAGGTCAATCGCCCGCTGGACACTTCCCATGAATTGACGGGCGCGGGCAGCCAAGCCATCAAAACGGGCATAGAGGGCGGTACAGGAAGTGTGAACCTTCTGTACATCCAGTGTCGGCTGACCGAGGAGTTCCGTGAGTTCAGAAAGAAGCGCGCTGATATCGTCCAAGGCCGCGACCTGTAACTCGCCAGGCTGCTCAATCTGTTCCCGGTAGAAAGCGAGGGCTCCCTCCGCCGCCTCGCCCTCCGCACTCAGTTGGTACAGCAGGTGGGCCCGCATGAAATCCTGCACCGTGCGGACCTCCGCGCTGTCGGCATGAGCCTTCAGGTTGCCCCACTCTTTGAGCTGCGTAAGCGCCGCTTCCGCTTCGACCTGCTCCACACACGCCAGGCCCGGTGCGACACTTTCGTCGCGCAAGCCAGACACAACCTCTTCCGGCTTCAGATGGAGTGCGAACCGCTGCTTTGCGTCGACGAAGAGGCGCATGATAGCACGATAGAGAGGAGCCTTCTCGGCATTCACATACCGGAACACACCCAGCTCCGCAGCGCTATCCACCTTCTTCAGCATGCCCGGCAGCATATAGATGATCCGAAGTGAACTCAAACAGGATCATGCATGCCCCGCGGTGATACCTCCGAGGAGGCCGTGCCCTCTGACATGAGTCGAGGAGCTGTGTCAGACCAGCCGACGGAATTCGTCCTTGCTCATCTGCAGCAGTTTGACGATCTGCCGTTCGACGCCCGGGGAGATGTCCCTTCCGGCATGGTGAGGTACGGGGAATGTATTCGCGCCATTGGAAAACAGCACATGCGAGCCCTTCTGGCGAACAGCCTTGTAGCCCAACTTGCGCAGCCGTTTCTCAATATCTCTGAAGCTATACGGCATAGGCAGCGCGCCTGCTCAGCAGTTCCTGCCGCGCGCGTCGCTCGATATCCACCTGCTCGAGGTGGTAATCCATCGTCATGTCAATGACGCTGGAGAGCTCGTCGAGGGCTTGCTCTTGGGTCAGACCATAGGCATACAGATTCTGTGACCCTCGCACACGGGCCAGATACCCATCCCCATCTTCTTTGACCATGATTCTCATAACGTCTCCATTATCCGACGAAGCCGCGCCATGTTTCAAGCCTGAAACCGAGATACATACTTCCGAGGGAAAGTCCTCACCAGAGCCTTCTGCGGAGCAGAACGGAGTAAGAGCATCACCACAGAACGGTGGTGCAAGATTCTGTTTACCCCACCAGAGGAGTCAGAACCCAGGAGCCAGGAGTTAGAGTGACAACTTTAAATCCGGACTGGACCCGCGACAGTGACCCCACGAGAAGTCATACTAATGACTACATAAGGGGGTCGAATCCATGCAGCAGCACTTCAGACTCCTGAATTCTGACTCCTGAATTCCGGATTCGGAGCGATAGCGCAGAATCCATCACCAAGACGCCTGTTGACCCTACCCCGCGCCGTGCACTACCATAAGCCCTCCATTTTTCAAACCACAACATCGCTAGGAACCTGGACCATGCATCCATTCACCTCCTTTAAGAAATCTCTGACCCTATCCACCGGAAAGGCCGTCAGCTACTATAGCCTCGCCGCCCTCGAAACGCAGGGATTGGGCTCTACGCGCCACTTCCCTTACTCCCTGAAGATACTGCTCGAATCCCTCATCCGTATGCAGAGCCATCCAGCTTACGACGAAGCGCAGGTCCACAATTTTCTCAAGTGGACCCCCGGTCTCGAGGCCGATGCCGAGTTTCCTTATATGCCGAGCCGCGTCCTGCTGCAGGATTTTACGGGCGTGCCCTGCGTGGTCGATCTGGCCGCCCTGCGCAGTGCGCTGAAGCGCACCGGACACGACCCGAGCAAAATCGAACCCCAGATCCCGGTTGACCTGGTGATCGACCACTCGGTACAGATTGATGAGTACGGAACCGAGCCGGCCTTCGCCCATAACCTCGCCCAAGAATTCGAGCGCAATGAAGAGCGCTACGGGTTCCTCCACTGGGGCCAGAACGCTTTCGAAAAGCTTAACGTCTTGCCTCCGGGGCTCGGTATCTGCCACCAAGTCAACATGGAGTACCTCGCCTCCTGCGTCGGCAGTCGCGAAGAAGAGGGCGGTGAGTGGATCGCCTTCCCCGATACCCTCGTCGGCACCGACTCGCATACCACCATGGTTAATAGCATGGGGGTCCTCGGGTGGGGCGTGGGCGGGATCGAGGCCGAAGCGGCCATGCTGGGCCAGCCCATTCCGATGCTCATCCCAAAAGTGACCGGTATGCGCCTGCACGGAGAGCTCTCCGCTGGCGCGACACCCACCGATATCGCCCTGGCCGTCACCAAGATCCTGCGCGAGAAAGGCGTTGTGGGCCGCTTCGTCGAGTTCTTCGGCTCCGGACTCGATAGCATGACCCTGGCCGACCGGGCACCGATCGCCAATATGGCCCCCGAGTATGGCGCCACGATGGGCTTCTTTCCCATCGATCAGGCCACCCTCGACTACCTCAAGACCACCGGTCGCAGCGACGAGCAGGTCGAGCTCGTCGAGCGCTACTGTAAGGAGCAGGGGCTCTTCCGAGATCCGGATGCAGAGACCGTCTATGACGATGTCGTCGAGTTGGATCTGGCCACCATCAAGCCCTCCGTCGCTGGCCCCAAACGCCCGCAGGACCGAGTCTTCGTGGCAGATCTTCACAACGATTTCGCGACCTCATTGACCACATCCGTTGAGGAACGGGGCTTCGGCCTGAGCGGTGCAGATCTAGAGCTCAGCATCGATGCCGCGCCGTATGGTACACTGGAGAACGGCTCGGTCGTCATCGCCGCCATCACCTCCTGCACCAACACCTCCAACCCCTCCCTGCTGCTCGGTGCTGGCCTCCTGGCCCGCAACGCCGTCGCCCGTGGCCTGACCGTATCGCCAGCCGTTAAGACCAGTTTTGCGCCCGGCTCGCGCGTGGTGACCGAATACATGAAGCGCGCCGGTCTGCTGGAGCCGCTTGAAGCCCTCGGTTTCTATATCGTCGCCTACGGCTGCACCACCTGCATCGGCAACAGCGGTCCGCTCAACCCCGAGATTGATGAGGCCATCCGCAACAGCAACATCGTCACCTCAGCAGTCCTGAGCGGAAACCGGAATTTTGAGGGCCGCGTCCACCCCCTGACCAAGGCCAACTACCTCATGTCCCCCCCCCTTGTGGTGGCCTATGCCCTCAAAGGCACCGTCGCCGGCGACATGGACAACGATCCGATCGGCACCGATCAGGACGGCCAGCCGGTCTATCTGAGGGATTTATGGCCCTCTAGCAAAGAGATCCAAGAGGTCCTCGCCCATGCCGCCGACGCCGAGATCTACAAGCGCCTCTATGGCGACATCAAGAACAGCAGTCCGACCTGGAGCGCCATTGAAGGGGTATCCAGTTCGGTCTTTGACTGGGATGACGCCTCCACCTACATCCGCGAACCCAGCTTCTTCGACGACTTCAGTGCCACTCCGGATGCACTGCGTGACATCACGGGAGCGGCCGTCCTGGGGAGCTTTGGTGACTTCATCACGACAGACCACATTAGTCCGGCCGGAGTGATCCCGAGTGACGGTCCGGCCGAGGCCTATCTTTTTGAGCACGGCGTCGAGCGGGCCGACTTCAACTCGTTCGGCTCGCGCCGCGGTAATCACGAAGTGATGATGCGCGGTACGTTCGCCAACATCCGTATCCGTAACAAGCTGGTCGGGCGCGAAGGCGGCTACACCCGCCACCAGCCTTCCGGCGAAGAGCTTTCCATCTATGATGCGGCCATGCGCTATGCCGCCGAGCAGCGCGAGCTGATCATTCTGGCCGGTAAGCTCTACGGTGCCGGCTCCTCGCGCGATTGGGCTGCCAAGGGAACCTATCTCCTCGGGGCGCGCGCCGTCATCGCCGAGACGTTTGAGCGCATTCACCGCAGCAACCTGGTCGAAATGGGCGTCCTCCCGTTGGAGTACATTGATGGCCAGAACGCCGAATCACTTGGCCTCAGCGGCACAGAGACCTACACCATCAGCGGCATCGCGACCGACCTGACACCCGGCAAACGGTTGGACGTTACCGCCACCGCCACCGACGGACAGGTCACCACCTTCCAGGTCAAGTGCCGCATCGATACCCCCATCGAGGTCGACTACTACCGCCACGGCGGCATCCTGCAATACGTCCTGCGTGACGTGATGCAGGCTTAGTCGACGGCGGCATGTGGCTTCAGCTTGCTGTCGAGGATCGCGCCAATGAGTGCTTTGTCTTTTCGGTAGATTGAGACCAATTGCTTGCCCTGTTGTTGGTAGAGCTTCTGCTTCTTGAGCATACCGATCTTGTAGTCGGCCGTGTCCATGCCCCAGTACTCGATATAGAGGTCGAGTTCAGGAAGATAGAAGTCCGGGCGGATGGCGTAGCCATTCAGGATCCTGAACCGCTCGTCGTACCGGAACGCAATATTGGCATGGCTCAGGTAGTCGGCAATCCGATGTTCACCATCCGACTGCACAAGGGTCCCATCCTTTGCCCGGATGGTCTTGTGCAGTTCCACCTTGGTCTCGAAATTGCGGCGATCGAGATAGACCTCATCAAAGCAGTGGTCACAGAAGACGCGCTGAAATGCTTTTGTGCTGCGTGCATACTCGTCCGCCGCGACCGCGGCACGACAGCGTCGGCAGTGGTGAACCACTTGTGCCGCCTGAATACGCATCGCTTCGCGGATGGTCTTGCCTGCGGCCACGACACTGCGCTTGACGTAGTCCTTCTCGGCCGGGCTGCAGTAGAGGTCGCGCAGGTCGTCGAGCGCATCCTCTGCATGAGCGCCATAGGCACCCAACGCCTTGGCCGCATACTGCCGCACTTGCGGATGCGTGTCCGTGAGCAGCGGTTGCAGGGCACGGACGGCGGGTGCCGACGGCACAATGCCAGCTAATTTGCCGAGGGCGGAGGCGGCCAGCCTGCGGACGAGTGCCGAAGACGAGCGGGTCATCTCCTCGAGCTCAGGGAGGGCCACAGCCGAGGCACTGTTACCCAGTGCTGTGGCCTGTGCGGCGAGCTTCCTCTCGTTTGACACATTCATGGAACGGGCTCCATTCATGCCGCTCGTTCCGCATCCAAAGGATGCTGCACCACGCTCATCTCGATGACCCGCGACCGAAGAGAGTCAGCATGACGAATCGGTGGTCGCCTCCAGCAGCATGTTGCTCAAAAAGTGCCACGATCAGCCCTCAAGTGCAAGCGGGATCACCTCCCCCACCCAGCCCTGGATTCGTCCACACTCTTGCAGTCCGCATATATTTCGGCTACTGTCCCCTCGCCTTTTGTATACAGCAGACCACGAATCAGAGATAGAGATGCCTGATCGCATATCAGTGTGTATTACCGCCGGGAACGAGGAGCGCAATATTCGGCGCTGCCTGGAGAGTGTAACGTGGGCCAGCGAAATCATTGTGGTCGATAGCTTCAGCAAAGACCGCACCGTCGAGATCTGCCGGGAATATACCAACTTGGTCTATCAGCATCGTTGGCTGGGTTATATTGGCCAGAAAAACCTGATTAAGGACCTGGCATCGGGGAGTTGGATTCTCTTTATCGATGCCGACGAAGAGATCTCCCCAGGCCTTCGCGACGAGATTCTCAACGAGTTTCGGTCAAACGGCAGCGAGCAGCATGATGGTTACGAATTTCCTCGCATGGTGCGTTACCTTCAGCGTTGGATCCGCCATGGCGACTGGTATCCTGATATCAAACTGAGGCTATTCAGAAAATCCAAGGGGCGATGCGGAGGTCGTGAACCGCATGATCGCATCCAGGTTGACGGTGCCGTCAAGCGCCTCAAGAATCCAATCTACCACTATACCTATACCGACATCGAAGACCAGATCGCGAGCATGAACAAGTTCTCCTCCATTACGGTGGATGGACAGTTCGAGGATGGACGGCCGTTTCGCATGGCCGACATGATGACCCGTCCGTTTCTCCGCTTCCTACGCGGTTACTTTCTCAAGCGCGGATTCATGGACGGCATGCCAGGGTTCATCGTGGCGATGAGCAGCGCGTATGGCGTCTTTGCCAAGTACGCCAAACTGTGGGAGCGGCACCTCAACGCCCGGTTGGGGCCCGATAGCGCCGTAGCCGCATCAGCACCGCCAGCAGCCAGCAGCGCCCCCCCACCGTCCGCCCCCCCGGAGGAAGCCCCCTAAATCCTTGCAGGATTGAGGCCACCGGATCGTTGGGATTGAGCGCTCCATTCAGTAGCGTTGCATAACGCCCGGCGAGGGCAAACTCGGCCGGACTGGGCAGCGGATCGCTCCCCGCCAGCACACGCCTGCCGTTAGCGATGGCCCCACGCATGATGGTGCCGCGCGGCCATTCTCGTGGACGCATCGTCGTGTCCCCGAGCCACAACTCCTCCGGCGCAAAACGCGCCACGAGGGCCCGCACCTGGTGCGACCGACCAAACCACCATTTTCCGAAAGCCCACGTCAGAACAGGGATGGCCTCCGTCTTGAGAATCGTCTGGATCATGGACTCAGCCCGCGCCCCATCGGCTAACGCCAGGTCCCGCCCCAAGGCCAGAATCTCCAGCCGCTCCGCCGTGACCATCTGACGACCCGGGAGTATATAGAACGGACCCACCTCATCGCGCAAACAGACCGCCGATCCAGAACCGCCCTCAACCAACGTCATCTCCATCGAGGTCCCCACGGAGACGCGTCCCTCGGCCAGCGCCTGGAAGACGTGCTGCCCGGTTCGCTCGGTCAGACAAACCGCCGGCACCGCGCCGGGCGCTAGCGATCTCAGGCGCGCCGCCACAGCCGGTAGGCCCTCGGCCAGATCGTAGCCGGGATAGAGGTGCACGTGTGTATCAACGACTATTGGCATGGTGCCCGCAGTATGGCGCGAAGGGCGGCCGCGTGTAAAGGCGTAGCTCAATCCGCCCAGCAAG
>JABMPJ010000088.1 GCA_013203785.1 Lentisphaerota bacterium
GCCCACTTCGATGTTCGATGTTGGGTGTTCGATGTTGGATGTTCGAAATAGTTTACCCACGCAATGTAGCGAAGCCCCACAGGCGGGGCAGAATTATTGACAGAACCAGGGGCGGTAGAGGGAGAGCAATATGAAAGTCAAGACACCCACTGATCGTTCGAGCAGCGTGGGGCGGTTTCTCGTAACGGTACTCGTCATCGTCGTTATCCTGCTGGTTACACTCTTCTTTGCCGTTCGTACGCGCGGGTTTCAGGAGCTCATTGAAGCGCGCATTGAGACGCAGCTGGGTATTCACGTGACCGCCGAGCGCATGCGCATCGGCTGGCCCTATGCCCTTGTGCTTGAAGATGTCAGCACCGATGACTTCAGCGATGGGGGGATCAATGCCGGGTTCGCCGCCCAGGAAATCCGCCTCGGTCCCTCGCTGCATGCCCGCTATCGTATCTTCATCCGACGAGGCCACCTTCGTCTCACCGCAACCGATACCAACGGCTGGGAGCCGACCTGCTTTTCGCGCTTGGGTGAATGGCCATACGGTGAGCTCTCCGATCTGACACACATGACGGCATTCGCCAATGGACACATGGATCTCGAAGTCAGTGCCAGTCGCATCGAATGGGTGGATGGTTCTGGCTCGATCACGGCATCCGCCCATGGCATCAGCTACCGGGTCACCCCTGTCCGCCTCCCTGGGCGTCGTATGCAGTATCATGCGCTTGCCCTCGACAGTATGACGCGTCCGGGGGCTGAGCGCCTCTCCGATGTCGATCGTGAATGGCTCTCTTCTGAGACGATTGCCTATGTTGAGTTGGTGGATGAACAGGATAAAGAGACGGTGCAACCATGATCAGGGGCGCCCGGGCCGAAGCTATCCTTGAAGCCGCACAAGGCAAACGCGTGCTGGTGGTCGGTGATCTCATGCTGGACCGCTATATCCTTGGGAGTGTTTCCCGCATCTCGCCTGAGGCCCCTGTTCCGGTGGTGCACGTCATGCGGGAAGAGGCCGTCCCCGGTGGCGCGGCCAATGTGGCGCTCAACATCCAGGCCCTCGGGGGGGGCGCCGTGATTGCCGGTCTGGTCGGCCAGGATGCGGCCGCACTGGAACTCAATGCCATTCTCAATGGACGGGGCATCCAGACCGACGGCATTGTCACGTGCGAGTCGCTCTGCACGACCGTTAAGACCCGCGTCATTGCCGAGCGCCAGCAGGTGGTCCGCTTTGATCGCGAAGACCGGGTTGAGCATGCGGCCGATTATAGCGCACAGCTATGCGAGCGTCTTGTGGCCCTGATCGCCACCGTGGATGGTGTCGTGATTGAGGACTATGGGAAGGGTGTGCTGCATCCCGATGTCGTCGCGTGTGTGATGGAACAGGCGGGTCGGCATGGTGTCTGCGTGGGGTACGACCCGAAGGACGACCATCCGATTGCCGTCAGCAACCTGACCATCGCCACGCCCAACTTCAAGGAGGCCTGTGTCGCATCCGGCGAGTCGTCCTACGAGCCCCTGCTCGATCCGGCCAGCGATCTGCGCCTCAAGCGGGCCGCTGCCGTTCTGCTCGAGAAGTGGACCCCCGCGCTGCTTTGCATCACGCTCGGCCCGCATGGTATGTATCTCTGCAGTCCGACAGCCGCACCGATTCTTCTGCCGACCCGTGCCCGCGAGGTCTTCGACGTCTCCGGTGCCGGTGATACGGTGATTGCCGCCTCGCTGCTCGGCCTTCTCGCCGGAGCGTCGCATATCGAGGCCGCCAGCTTGGCCAACTACGCCGCCGGCATTGTCTGCGCCAAAGTCGGCACCGCGCCCTGCACGCGTCAGGATGTTATCACGGCACTGGGGAGGGCTCCTGACGCATGACGGCATCCTCACACGTCGTGGGTGTTATTCCCGCTCGCTGGGCTTCGACCCGTCTGCCGGGCAAGAGTCTCGTTGAGATTGCCGGCAAACCTCTCATCCTGCATGTGCTGGATCGTGTGCGGCAGGCACGCCGACTGAATGCCGTTATTGTCGCGACCGATGACGACCGTATCCGGAGGGTCGTGGAAGAGGCGGGCGGCATCGTAGTCATGACCCGTGAGGATCATCCGTCTGGTACGGATCGGGTTGCCGAGGCCGTCGCGGCATATCCCGCCGATATTGTTATCAATATCCAGGGCGATGAGCCTCTCGTGGATCCTAGCCTGATCGATCGTTTGGCAGGTGTGATGATCGACCATCCGCAATGGGATATGGGGACCGCCGCCGCGCCGATCCTTGAGCGTGACGATCTGCATGCCCCTTCGGTGGTTAAGGTCGTGACGGGAGAGGCGGGCCAGGCCCTTTACTTCTCACGTGCTCCCATCCCCTATGCGCGCGACGGCTTCCCGCTCAACCCATCAGCCATCTATCGTCGTCACATTGGGATCTACGCTTACCGTCGCCCCTTCCTGGAGCTTATCGTGGCCACCCCGCCGACCCAGCTTGAGGAGATCGAGAAACTCGAACAGCTCCGCGCGCTCGCCATCGGCGCCCGCATGGTCGTCATCGAAACCAACGACATAGGTATCGGCGTCGATACCCCCGCAGATGTGGCTACCGTGGAGCGGTTGTTGGCGGGGGGGGCAGGAGGGGGAGAGGATTAGCGTGTAGTCATCTTCACGCCTTAACGCTCCCCCATCGCATACATAAACCGCTTCACCTTACTGGTGGAGGTCTTCTCAAACGCCTCCGTGCGCACCTCAATCCGGCGGGGGCGTTTGTAGTCCGCGATAGATCGTGTGACCCGTTTCACCTCCGCCACCATGAGCTCGGTTAACGCCTCGACCGTGAAGGGCTCGTCGCTTGCCGTGCGCATGGTCTCAACCACCTCAAGATTCGGCACCACGATGACCCCGACCCGTTCGCCGGTCTCGCCCTCCTCCGTGAACCCCACTACGATGGCCTCCAGGATACGGTTGCTGGTCAGGATCTGCGCTTCAATCTCTTCGGGGTAGATGTTCTTCCCTTCGCGGTTGACGATGAGACTCTTTATGCGACCCGTGATGATCACGTAGCCATCCGGGTTGATATAGCCCAGGTCGCCCGTGCGGAACCACGCCCCATCCATGACCTCTGCAGTGGCCTGCGGATTTTTGAAGTAGCCCTTCATGATATTGGGCCCGCGGCCCATGATTTCACCAATGCCCTCCTCGTCGGGTTCGCGGATCTTTACCTCCACACCCGGCACGGCGATGCCGACGCTTCCCGGCAGCGGTGCATTGAGCGGATTGAACGTCAGGACGGGTGCCGTCTCCGTCAGACCGTAGCCCTCAATGACGGGAATCCCGAGGGCGGCATAACCCCGCAGCACCTCGGTTGAAGAGGGGGCACCACCCACCACGCAGGCGCGCAACCGACCTCCCAACTTCGACTGGACGGCCTTGATCACAGGCCGCTTTAGCCCGGCGCGATAGAGAAAATAGCCCAGCCTATTCTTCTTCATACCGCCCATGATACGGGCATAAAGCTTCTCCAGAAGCAGGGGCACACCCACCAGTAGGGTCGGCGACACCTCGCGCGCATCCTCTCCCACTGTCTTGAGACTCTGTACAAAACTGACTTGTGCCCCGCAAAAAAGCGGCAGCAGGAAGTTGACTGAGAAAGCAAAGGCGTGATGCAGCGGCAGGACCAGCAAGAGGTTGTCGCTGGGCCTGACGTCGAGACAGTGCATCATTGACTCCACATTGCTGGAAAAATTGCCGTGCGTGAGCATCGCTCCCTTGGGCCGCCCGGTTGTACCCGAGGTATAGATAATGGAGGCGACGTCGCTCTGATCCGGATCGCACCGGTTGAAACGGGAATCATCCCGCTCGGAGGCTCCCTGCACCTGCGCCAGCGTCTGCTCGTAGTCACGTGCTGTAAACCGACTGTCGGTCATGGACAAAATACTCTCGCCGTCCACGAGAACAGCGTTGCTCAAGGCGGGGACCTCTGCCTGTATCTCCTTCAAGGTCGCGAAGGTACGGGCCGAGCCAAAGAGCAGCACCGCCTCCGAGTCGTGCAGGATGTGGGCGACCTCCTGCGGGTGCAGCTTCGCATCAATCGGCACCGCCGTGCAGCCACCGCTAACCACACCGAGATAGATTTCCATCCACTGTCGACAGTTATCCAAGTGGATGGCTACGTGTTGCCCCGGCTTCACTTTCAGTAGATTCAGGATCTCACTGACCTGACGCACGCGCGCCATCAGCTCCCGCCATGTCACCTCATTCCAGACCCGATCCGCCTTGTAGCGTAGCGCCACCTGGTCGGCTTGCCGGTGATACGTCCTGACAAAGGCCCGCTTAATCGTCATCATTTCACACCCTCCATCTCCGTGCAGTCTATCCCGTCTCAGTGCGCCTGTCACGCCGTCGCTCTCCTTGCAGCGAGGCGCATTTGCGATTGGGTGTCCTCATGCCGCACAAAGAGGTCTGAGTGCTGCCCGCTAGGGAAAGAATGGCCTTTTCGGAATCGCCCTCGCTATCGAAAACCGACTCCCGAGAAGCGATTCCGATGCCGATTCCGACACTTACAAAGATACTCATTACTCTCTTGTAATTTTTTAACGACATGATCTAATCTCAGCAGTCATGAGCCATGGTCTCCAACAGTCTGAACAGGTGCCCGCCGCCAAGACCTCCGCGAAGGTCATGGGCCGGGTCTTTGGGATTGCCCTGGGCTTCTCCCTGGGCATCGGTGCCTACACCTTCTACTATGCGCGTGGCACATCGTATCTCACCAACGATCCGAACGCCTGCGCCAACTGTCATGTCATGCAGGGTCAGCTCGATGCATGGGCCAAGTCAAGTCACCACGATGTGGCCGTCTGCAACGACTGTCATACGCCGCACAATTTCGTTGGAAAATGGATGACCAAGGCTGAGAACGGCTATCACCACTCCGTCGCCTTCACCTCCGGCGATTTCCATGAGCCCATTCAGATTAAGGCCAAAAGCCGTGATGTGGTCGAGCACTCCTGTCGGCGGTGCCACGCCACTGTCGTGCATATGATGGATTTCAGAACGGATCAGGGAACGGGCAAGACATCCTGTCTGCATTGCCACTCGAATGTGGGGCATCTATAGAGGGAAAATATACTATGAGCATTGTGAAGAATCTGAAAGCGAGTCAGTCAGGGCTGTTTCTGCGAGGCGTCGTGGTCGCAACGATAGTCACTGCGGCTGTGGCTGTTGGCGTCACCGCGCTACTGATGAATGTCTTGGAGCGCAAACTCGAGGCCCGCAATCCGTTCTATCGCGTTGTTGAGATCACGGACGACACCATCGATCCGGCTATTTGGGGCAAGAACTTCCCGCTACAGTACGATCTCTACCTGCGCACGGTCGACATGGAGCGTACCCATCATGGCGGCAGCGAGGCCTTTCCGCGCGCGACCACGGATGAGGATCCCCGGTCGGTCGTATCGCAATCAAAACTGGAAGAGGAACCGCGCCTCAGAAAAATGTGGGCCGGCTATGGTTTCGCCATCGATTTCCGCGAGGAGCGGGGACATGCCCATATGCTCACCGACCAGCTGCATACCGGCCGTCACGCCAAACCGATGCCGGGCACCTGTCTCAACTGTCACGCCTCAACCTATCCAATCTACAAGGAGCTGGGTGACGGCGATATTATGGCTGGTTTCGCTAAGATGAACCAGATGACGTACTTCGATGCCGCCAAACTGGCCAAGCATCCCGTCGCCTGCATCGATTGTCACGATGCTGAGACCATGCACTTGCGCATTACGCGTCCGGCCTTTATTGAGGGCATCCGTGACTACAAAGGTGCGGTCGAAGGCATCGCGGACTATGACGTCAACACCATGGCGACGCGTCATGAAATGCGCACGTATGTCTGTGCTCAATGCCATGTTGAGTACTATTTCAAAGGGGAAGAAAAACGGTTAACCTTCCCCTGGACCAAGGGCATGAAGGGTGACGACATCCTGGCCTATTACGATGAAATCGGGTTCAAGGATTGGACCCACAAAGAGACCGGCGCGGCGTCTCTCAAGGCGCAGCATCCCGAGTTCGAAACCTGGAGTCAGGGCATTCACGCTCGCTCCGGTGTGACCTGTGCTGATTGTCACATGCCCTACAAGCGTGTCGGATCGATGAAAATCAGCGACCACCATGTCAACAGTCCCTACCTGAAGGTCAACCACGCCTGTCAGACCTGCCACAAGCAGAGCGAAGATGAGCTCAAGCTGCGCATCGAGAACATTCAGGGCAAGACTATCGAGATGAAGGAGCTCGCCATGAACTCGCTGATGGACCTGATCGACGACTGCAAGGCCGCCAAGGCCAGGGGCACCGATGCGGCCACTCTGGGCGTGGCCCTCGATTACCAGCGTAAAGCCACCTTCCTTCTTGATTTTGTGGAAGCCGAGAACTCCACTGGCTTCCACGCCCCGCAGGAGAGCGCCCGTATTCTCATGCTATCACTGGACAACTCTCGCAAGGGCCAGCGCCTTCTAAGCGTGCTCCCAACCGAAAGTATGTAGGATTGAGCGCGACACTCCTCCTCAAGGTGGTCCCAAACTCGTCGCGTGACACCGTGGCGGGGTGGTTGGGCGATGCCCTCAAAGTGCGCGTACGCGCCGCGCCCGAACGTGGCAAAGCCAACGCCGCCGTCGAGCGGCTCCTTGCCAAAGCCCTCGATATGTCAATCGAGGATGTCTCTATCACTGCGGGTATGAGCGCGGCCAGGAAGCGGGTTGAAATCACAGGGCTGAGCGAGGCTGAGGTGCGCCGCCGACTTGAAGCCGCTGAGGACGCATGAGGCCTGAATAGCCGGGCCTGGGAGAGGCCTACCGCTCGACGCGATCGATTACGGCCAAGTGTCCGTCCCGGAATTCAAGGCGTGCCACGACATGCTCTGAGCGGGAGTCACGATTCAACCAGACGTCGCTGTAGCGAGTGACTCGCCGGCCATCCTTGGCATGAACCGTTACAGGAACGGTTACCCTGTCGGTGGCGGTATGGTGCTGTACGGTGACATATTCCCACACCTCCGCCTGACCTGTCTCGGTGGTGCGCTGTATGACGCGGCGCGGGGCACCCCACGCCAGTCGTGTCATGGCCGGCGTAAAACCAATCGCCAGCTCGCCCGAGACGACAGCCGCCTGCACGTTAGTGGAAAAACTCTCGAAGAGAGGGCGCTCAGCTTCGATGCGTCGTGCCCGCATCTGGGTGCCAGAGAGGCACCCATGGCAAAGGGCCATGCCGCAGATGAGACCGAGAAAATGGGTAGGAGCGCGTGCCATCATGCCATTATGATACGCCATCGGTGCCCGTAGCGCAATACCGGTCGGGTCCGGTCCCTGCTCCGCATCTGTCCTGTCCCTTCGCCCCCCCCGCGAATTCAGTTGTTCGGTCTCAGTTCTCCTATTCCGTCCTTTCAGACGACAATCCGTTTCGCTGATGCAGCGGGAAGGCATCAAATGAAGGATGAACAAGGGGCGGAACGGCACGAAATGATCTTTTCTATTCTTCCTCTGGATTGTAGATTGGTCGCATGAAAGCATCCGTTTATGTTGAGACATCGGTGATCAGCTACCTGACGGGACGTCCATCGAGGGACGTGATTGTCGCCGGTAGGCAAGCCCTCACAATCGAGTGGTGGGGTACATGCCTCCAGCGATTCGATGCATTTGTTTCCGCGTTGGTGGTGACGGAGGCCGAAGATGGCGATCCGTCGGCCGCCCAGACAAGGCTTCTTGCGATTGAAGGTATTCCCGCGCTCGACGTGACTGATGCGGCCAAAACGCTGGCTGGGCAAATGGTGGATGGAGGCCCGATTCCAAAGGAATATCCTGAAGACGCTTTGCACGTTGCGGTCTGCGCGTTAAACGGTATCGACTATCTCGTGACCTGGAATTGCACTCATCTGGCCAACGCAACCATCCGAAGGCAGGTGGAACGTTTTCTCGAAAGAGCAGGCTATGTATGCCCTGTGATCTGCACCCCGGAAGAATTAATGGAGGAATGAACATGTTCAAGGATCCCATTGTAGAGGAAGTGCGCGCGGCTCGCCAGCGACACTCCGCACGATTCAACCATGACCTGAACGCCATCGTGGCCGACATGCGCAAGCGGCAACAGCATATGGGTCGTCCCGTTGTCTCGCTTACGCCCAAGCGGCCGATGAAGAAGGCCTCCTGATCGTCTACCGGCGCTCACACCGTTGGAGGGCGGAGGGGCGGGCCGTCCGTGCACGCTTGTAGAAGCGCACGGGTGTGCATTTTTCGCAATACGCTTCGGCATAACGATCAGGCGCATCTCCAAAGCTCTCCAGTCGTTAGCGTCAATCGGCCTGTTCCATTTCTCTTGAACACCATCAATTCATTGCTTCTCGGGCGTAAATCGGGTAGACACTGGACCACACATGATCAGTTATCTTGAAGGCATAGTGGCGGAGAAACAGCCCACCCGTGTGGTGATGGATGTGGGAGGCGTGGGCTATGAGGTCTTTATCCCCCTTTGCACCTATGATCGGCTTCCTGCCGTGGGCGAGCGCTGCAAGCTGTTGACGCATGACCATGTGCGCGAAGACACGCGTCAACTCTTCGGATTTACGAGCGAGGATGAGCGTAGCACGTTCACGATGCTGCTGGGCATCAGCGGCGTAGGACCCAAGCTGGCCCTGAGCGCCTTGAGTGGTTTGTCGGCCCGCGAGCTGAAGGCCGCTGTGGTGGAGGGGGACGTGAAGCGTCTCAGTTCGATCTCCGGTATCGGCAAACGCACCGCTGAACGCATCGTTCTTGAGCTGCGCGGTCGCATTAAGCCGGGAGAAGCGCTGGAGGCGGTAGCGGGCGGCGATCCGCAGTCATCGGACAACATCCGTCTACGTGATACGGTGTTGGCTTTGATTGCTCTCGGGTACCAGCAGGAGCCCGCGCGCAAAATGGCCATGCAGGCACTCAAAGGGGGCGAGGAGCTCGGGGTTGAGGATCTGATTAAGCGGTCGCTGGGAGGCGGTAGAGCGTGAGTGAGGAACAGATACGGCAGACACTGAATGCCCCGGACGTTGACTTTGAGCTGACCGTGCGGCCGACCCGTTTCGATGATTTTGCGGGACAGGCCAAGGTCAAGGAGCGCCTCGAACTGGCCGTGGATGCGGCCCGCCAGCGCGAGGACGTTCTCGACCATGTGCTGCTTTCCGGTCCCCCAGGATTAGGCAAGACCACGTTGGCCTACATTATCGCTGAGGCGATGGGCAGCGCGATCAAGGTGACCTCGGGTCCCATCATTGACAAGCCCGGTGACTTGGCTGGTCTGCTGACCAACCTCGAGCGGGGCGACGTTCTCTTTATCGATGAGATTCATCGCATGCAGAAGACCGTCGAGGAGTATCTCTACGCCGCGATGGAGGATTTCGTTCTCGATATCATGATCGACCAGGGGCCGAACGCCCGCTCGGTTCGGATCGAACTACCACGGTTTACATTGATCGGGGCCACGACGCGGAGTGGATTGATCTCCTCGCCGCTGCGCTCCCGCTTCGGGATTACGGATCGCTTGGATTACTATGACGCCGACAACCTGCAGCGCATTGTCGAACGGTCGGCGCGTATCCTCAATATCGAGGTGGAGTCTGACGGGTCGATGGAGATTGCGCGCCGCTCGCGCGGAACGGCGCGTATTACAAACAACCTGCTGCGCCGCGTACGTGACTACGCCCAGGTGCGCGCCGACAACCGCATCACGCGCGAGGTCGCCGACAAGGCCCTGGCCATGCTCGATATCGATGCGCAGGGGTTGGACGACATGGATAAGCGGATTCTGGAGACGATCATTCACAAGTTCGCGGGCGGGCCGGTGGGGCTGAACTCACTGGCGGTCTCTGTGGGCGAGGAGGCTGATACGATCGAGGATGTCTACGAGCCTTACCTCATCATGGAGGGCTACCTCAAGCGCACCGCGCAGGGACGTGTGGCGACCGATCTCTGCTATGAACGCCTAGGGTTGACCCCGGCCCGTGCACAGCGGCAACTACTTTAGGCGGTGGTGTATGTCCTGGTGTGTTTTGCATGTGCGGCCCCGCTGCGAGAAGAAGCTTACCGAGTATTGCCGTGTCCTTGGCGCGGAAAGCTATCTCCCGCTGCGCGACGAGACCAAGGTGTACCAGCGCCGTAAAGTCACGGTGCATAAACCGATCTTTCCAGGCTACGTTTTCGCCTCGTTCGACCCGCAGCAGCGACTGGGCCTTCTGAAAACGAACCAGATCCTGCGCCTGCTTGAGCCTGAAGATGAATCAGATCTGGTACACGAGCTGGCGCAGATCCGCAAGGCCATGGAAGTGGACCCCTCCCTGGGGGCCGATGCGGCACTGAAACAGGGCACAGCGGTGCGTATCACAGGCGGCCCCTTCCTGGGGGTCGAAGGGTGGGTGGAGAGTGTGCGCAGCCACAACAAGGTCTGTCTCAATGTCGACATGATTGGCCAAGCGATCGTCGTGGAAGTCGCGCGTGAGTACCTTGACCTGATTGATGCCTGACCGATCCATCAGTCGCTGTTTTCTATTCCGATTCTGCTGAAAAACCTCGATTTCGAACGGTCGGCAACATGCCGACCCTCCCAAACGCCTTTAAAACCACATGTTTTGTGATGGGAGGGACGGCGTGTCGCCGTCCGCATAGGGGTTTTTCAGCGGAATCCTATTCCAAGGGCTGGTAAGCCGGGAATAGCGGCCTCCGGCTTGGCATCCAGGAAACATACAGTCGGCAACAGGATTGGCTCATACGGACCATTGGTCATCACCGACCGTAGCACCTCGCGAGCCGTGCCGAATAGTACGCTGGCACCGTTCACGAGCGCAAACTGCCCGACCCTTTCATCCGGCACGTCATGCTCAATGTCGAAGAATCTCGTCAGGCAACAGCAGCCCCATGTATCGGGCCTTCACCCGATCAGCCAGCACTCACTCCCGCATAACCAGTTGCGAAACTCAGCCCCCCTGCTATGCTGCGTGCACTGTCAGGGTGGGCGATGCGATGGGACCTGCGTCGGCCTTCGTGTTCAGGCTGTAGGCCTGAACGCGCTGACGGGGCCGTTCGGGCGAGAATATGGTGCCTTGTCGGAACTGAGAGATGTATACATAGCCGATATGGACTGCAAGCAGCGGACTTGTGCGCGCAGTCTAACGCCCGCTTGGGGCAGAAGATGGAACGCAGATTGCATGTTAGGTGGTGATCGTGTAGCATTGTCGGCAGATGGAGGACGGAAATGCAACTGGCCATACCGCTGGATACAATGACCACCGTGGACAAGCTCAAGGCGCTGGAAGAGATCTGGAACGACCTTCAACGCACCCCTGATGATGTGCCAGCTCCTTCTTGGCACGCCGACGTTCTTCACGCCAGAGAAGATCGGGTTCGAGAAGGTTCATCCCAGTTCGAAAACTGGCCGGTGGCTAAACGAAGGATTCGCGAGCAGACCCAATGATTGTGCGGATTCTCGACGAAGCCGAGCAAGACCTTATTGACGGTTTCCGTTTCTACGATGTCCAGGATTCGGGTCTGGGAGACTACTTCTTGGACTCCCTCTTTTCCGACATCGACTCCCTTTATCTGTATGCCGGTGTCCATTCGGTTCACTTTGGCTATAACCGTCTCCTCGCGAAACGGTTTCCCTTCGCCGTTTACTACAAGCTCGAAGGAAGAACGGTCAACGTGTGGGCCGTCTTGGATTGCCGCCAGGATCCGGCGAAGATCGTGGCCCGGCTGACATAGCCCCGAACAAGATGAAGACAGCTTGGCAATCTGCGTGCTGTGCTGGCTCACGGCCGTCGCTGCCGCAGAGCTAACCATCAGGCGTGTCGGACGGCTCTCACACTCGGATAACCAGTTGCAAAACTCAGCCCCCTGCTATGCTGCGTGCACTGTCAGGATGGGCGATACGATGGGGTCTGCGCCGGCCTTCGTGTTTAGGATACAGGGCTGATGCCCACAAAGGCTGCGCCCTCAGTCGGTCAATCGGATACAGGAGCCGATGGTGTGTTGGGAATAGTGGCCTCCGGCTTGGCATCCAGGAAACATACAGTTGGCAAAAGGATTGGATCATACGGACCATTGGTCATGACCGATCGCAATACCTCGCGGGCCGTGCTGAATAGGACGCTGGCACCGTTCACGAACGCGAACTGCTCGACTTTTTCCTCCGGCACAACACGCTCAATGCCGAAGAAACCCACTAACTCAATTGAGAAAGAATACGGGACATTGTTCTCGGGATTCGGGGTATGACTCACGCGCAGGCTGATCTGCCATTCGCGTTCGTCATCCCCCTTTACGAGACACTCAGGCTCTGTGAGCAGATCATCAAGAAGCACGTTCACTTCTTTGGCCGGATCGAATGCCTGATTGGCCGTGACGGTCAGATCAGTTACGAAGTAGCACCTAAGCTGCAGGTTGCTTGGTCTCATAGCATCCATCCTCATGGCTAACAGGTTCTGCCGTCGCGTGCCCGGAGATATTGAGCGTGTAAGGCTTGCGTTGCGACGGTTTGCGGGGCCAGTTGTAGGCGACCGTCCACCAGTCACTCTTGCGCTCCCCTAGCGCCCGCAGGTAGGGAACAGTCAGCCTGCCATCGTTGAGGCCGCGGAGGAGAATATTGACCAATCGTGATGGCCTTTCCCTACCGGTTTCCCAGCGCGAGTAGCTCTTTGCGCCAATCTGAAGCAGCTCGCACAGCTCTCTCTGGGTCATCCCCAGCCGCTCGCGAAGTGCTGCAATCTCGTCAGGCAACAGCAACCCCATGTATCGGGCCTTCGCTCGATCCATCATCCGGAGGGCTTCCCCTCCCAGGATCACTTCACCCGATTTGGTCTCAATGCGACAAGGCACCTTGACCATGATTGTCTCCGAAATAGACTTGCCGTCCAGTGTCGGAATATCCACAGGCACCTCGGTCGTGTCTGGATATCGCGTGTTCATATCTTGTCTCCCTTGTGTGGTGCATGGGCGGAGTAAATGATGATCAGCTCGTTGTCTGGTGTAAGACAGAGCTTCCCATAGATCTTCTTTTTGCGATGCGTGAAGATAAATGCCCACGTCTCCCCCGCCTCCTCCATATCGTAGATCCGCCGGCCCTCGAGATCCTCGTCCGTCAGCCCATCCTCAAACGCGTTGAGCAATTCATACGCGAAAGCACCTAGGAAAAGATCGCCGAAGGGGATGAGGGCCGTGGTCTGCCTAACTTCAATACGATCAGGATCCCCGTCATTGAGGATCGCCAACACCGCGAGTTTCCATTCATCGGGTATCCGCTCTGCCATGGATTTCCCTTCGCCATGATTCAAAGGTATCAATTGATACCCTCTCGTGCAACATCATTTTTAAGAGCCCTTGTGCAGCACCCAAGTGTGCTCCGATGTCCTAAACTGAGCCTGGACACGACACTACCTCACCCCATACCACTTGAGAAGGGCCTTACCGCCTCCCACTCTGCGCGGACGGGATTGATGATGGTCGGCATGACGAGTCGCTCGACGTAGGCGCGCGGGGTGTAGTGCGCGCCGAGTTTGTGTCGTTCAACCGGGTCGAGCGCGCGTTCGAGCAGCGTGCCGAAAATGGCCGGTTCAACGTCGCGCCAGTCGGAGAGGGCGGCTTCGATAAGCAGCTGGATCTGGTCCCGGTTGAGTGGTAGCGCGGTGGCCTCGGCAAAGAGGCCGCCATTGAACTGGAGCACGTTGGTGCGCAGGCTGGTTGAGAATCCACCCCGATTCATGCGATCCCACAGCTCTTCCACCATCGGTACGAAATGATCGGGCGTATCGCGCAGGCTCTCGAGCAGGCGGGTGAAGCCACCGGGCATGATCAACTTCACATCCTCGGCAAACATGGTGAAGAGGCAGCGCATGAGGAAGGCGGCCACCGTCTTGGGGTCGTGATCTCCTCCCTCCAGGGAGAGCGCGAGGCGCGCCAGTTGCTTGGCAATCTCGCGCGTTACGCGGGCGCTGCGGCGGGTGGGGTCCAGGGCAGAGGGATCGGACCATACCGCCTTGAGACGTTCGCGGATATCGGAGCGCTGCAGGTCGTTCAGGTAGAGCCTGTGACTGCCCGGCGCGGGGAAGGGGATATAGGCCCCGCCGGTGCAGGAGAACTCGGAGAAGAGCTCAATCGAGTGTCCCACATCGACGACCACCAGGAAGGGAGGGCGGCCCTCTTCAGCCGGGAGGGCACGGATGTACTGTTCGGCCTGACCGCGCGCCCGGATCATCGCGTCGTCCCAGGCCGTGGAGCCGCGGCGTCCGTGGCCAATCTTGAGTTTGCGTTTGAGCTCCTGTGCGGCGGCGGAGAGGGGTTCTTCGGTGCTGGGGGAATCGGCGCCCTGTTTGGCTTCCAATACAAAGCAGCCCCGCTTGTAGAGGTCCACAAAGCCACTACTGGTCTTACCGTCGCCATGGTGAAAGGTGACCGCACGCTCGAAGACGTAGGCGTTCTGGCTATTGTCAGGCGTGGAGGGATCGGGGCGCGGGACGTCGATGAGATCGCATAGCTCGGAGATAAAGAGCTGGTGGTTGGCGCGCTCGGCTGCCCCTGATCGCTCCCAGCGATCGATGAACGTTGGGTGTTCCTTGTTGGCTGTTGGATATTCGGACTTCATTGGCTTCTGGCCTCTACCCATTCAAAGTAGCGAAGAGCC
>JABMPJ010000089.1 GCA_013203785.1 Lentisphaerota bacterium
CCGAATGAGATTACGTTCCGTCTTGGTCACGCGTCTGTAAGCCAATGTCTCCTCCATGTGTTCGTAGCACACGAAGAACATAACTTACCGCGTGACCTTCTTCATTCCTCAAGTGTTGCGCTGGCTACTCGCGCGCGGGCATGAAGGCACCCACAACCGAGGCAAACAGGTTGGCCCACAACGAATTGCCGCCCACCAAATCTCCCACCCAGGCCGCGGGAATCAATCCGCCGTCTGTGCTTTCAGGACTTCCCAACAGCAACCCCGCCACGATCACGCCGCCGAATAGTAGTGGCAGGATCTGCTTGGCGAATCCCCACGATGACGAGAACCACTCTCCCGTCTCGTTCTTGTTTATGCTGGTGATCGTGGAGAGCCCAATCACGCCTGCTGCAAATGGGATCACGGGAACCTTGGGAAAGAGGAGCGCGAGGACGACTGCCGGAAGCCCCGCAAGAAGCATCTTCCACCATTTCATCTCAAACCAGATCACAAGGATCACAGCCAACGCCGCCGCGAAGAGCGATGTCACAACCCACTTGGCAGAGTAGATCGCATGCCACAGCCCCGTGTCGTGCATCGGCTTGCCCCAGTTGGCAAAAATCAGAATCGCGACCATGGTGAAGAAGTAGACGGCGTTCTGCCACAGCGGACGCTTCACCTCCGCCTCCGGCATGGCCATCTGTGCAGCGGCCTTCTGCTCCTCTTCCTTGCGAAAAATGAGATGCATCATCAGCCCGATGACCACGCTGAACACAATGGCACCGACAGCACGGGCAATCCCCAGCTTGACTCCAAGCACCCGGGCCGTCAGGGCAATGGCCAACACATTGATGGCCGGTCCGGCATACAGGAACGCGGTGGCCGGTCCCAGCCCGGCACCCATGCGATATATTCCCGCGAAGAGCGGGAGGACCGTGCAGGAACATACGGCCAGAATCGTTCCCGATACCGAGGCAACACCATAGGCCAGGACCTTGTTGGCTTTCGTGCCCAAGTACTTCATGACCGACGCCTGACTCACGAATACGGCGATGGCACCCGCGATGAAGAACGCAGGTATCAAGCAGAGCAGGACATGCTCTTGCGCATACCACTTGACCAGGTGCAACGACTCAAGAATCGCTCCGTCGAACCGGGCCTTGCCAATAGGCAGGTAGAAACACGCCAGAAACGCACCCACGATCCATGCAAGCTTCTTCCACTCGTCCTTCCAATCAACCATAGCTTCTCCGTCCTGACACTTGGCTATATCACCAACTGTTCGTTAAAAAAGAGAGGGCGATCAGTGCCCCCGTTCCCTCAATGCTTTGTCAACGCACTCTACAAAACCGAGTGTGCACGGGAGTTTGAGCGAGTAGTAAACCTGCTTTCCTCGCTTGTCGGCTTCTACCAGCCCCACCGCACGGAGGACGGTCAAATGCTTGGAGACCGTCGACATGTCCGATCCGACAACCTCCTGCAGCTCACACACGCACCGCTCCCCCTTGCCGAGAGCGATCACCATGGCCAAACGTGCGGCATGCCCCAGAGCCTTGAAAATATCCGCCCTCGCGCTCATGCTTATGTCGTGCTCGACTGTCATGATACCTACGCTATATGAATATTGGTCATTTGGTCAAGTAGCCAATTGTTCTATGTGATTCCGGTGGAGGAGGAAACAGGGAGGAGTGCGAGCATGGTCGTCGCAGCGCTATAGCTAGAAGAGATACCTGAAACCGACCAGACCGCCAATCTCTTGTTCCAGTTGGGGTCCGTTCTGCTCCTGGTTGACGGGGATCTGAATGAGGGCCTCCAGCATAAATGACTGGCGGGCAAACCTTATACCCGGTGAGACAGAGAGCACCTTTCCGCCAGTATTGGCGACATCGCTACCGACCCGCTGATCACGCAGCGTATCAATATAGGTCACTTCAAGGACCGGCCATAGCGAGAGCGTTGCATTGCGGTCGAGCGTAAATTGATAGGACAAAGCCAGATTGGCGTTGAACACATCGCCGGGTCGGCCGTCACTCCCTCTGCGGTCGTCCACACCATTGAGAGTATATTCCAGGTTCAGATCAGCGCCCCAGGGCCCACGGCGACCGGTGACGAAAGTTCCTGCAATCACATCCCACGTGTCAGACCCGAAGTCGTCGTCCCCTGTCGGAACCTCCACCCCGATCGTGGGGGCCACGCCGATGATATAGTGGGGTCGATTGATTCGGATGAGCTTCCACTTGCTGATCAGGGCGAGATCGCCAAGGCCGGTGGCGTCAGTGGACCCGGTCATCATCTCCATCTCCCTGTGGAATGCAATCTGCCTGGCAATGATCGTTACATCGGGGCGCAGCCCGTACGCCAGGACAAAGGGCGCTGCGATCATATGCATCTCGCGCCCCATGCCGGTCGGGTCGTCACCTCGTTCCATGAACCGCACCTGAGAACGGAAGATCCAGCGATCCAGTGGCGGCGTCAGCCCCACATCGGCGGTGATACCCCCACCGGAGGCCACGGAACCCAGTGTTGCAAGCAGCCCAAGCTGTAGCGCAATAGCGAGATATCGAGGTGTCTTCATCGTTTCCCCTTCGATCAGTCGATGCGCTTCCCAAGCGAGAAGTTGGAGTCTTTCACCGCCTGCTCAACAGCAGCGTGACTGACCTCTTCATCGGGCGCGAGTGTGAGAACAATCGTCTTCTCCTTCCAGTTAGCCGCAGCATCGGCCACCCCGGGGATCTTCTTCAGGTTCTTCTCCACACCGCCATGACAGCCCGGACAGTCCATACCGTAGACCTCATACGTGATCGTGTCAGCGGTGTCCCCGGCTGATACAGTGGGCGGAGCCGTGGCGCAGCCGGTCAGCCCGGCCACTAAAAGGAACAGTACACATGCAGTAACACTTTTCATAATTTTGTATCCGTTGTGAGACATGTTGAGTCACCTATCCGAGTGCGAGATCAACACGATAGCGCGACGCGCGCCCCACTGCAACGCCGCTCTGCTCAACCCGGACTGAAACCATCGCTCCCCGTTCTCTTGTACAGCGCATAAATATACGGCCTGGGGTCACCGCCTGGATTGATATAGGTGTGATCAAACGCGGCCTTCAGCTCGAAAGCATCACCCAGTCGTGACGACAGCTCCTCAACCGAGTAGCGATGCAGGTCCAGACCGGCGCATTTTGCTGCACCCTCTTTGGAGAATTCGGCGAACAGGGCGTATCCGCCCCTTCTCAACGTGGATCTCAGATTTGTGAAATAGCCCTCAATATCTGCCTCGTCGATCAAGAAGTGCAGCACGGCCCGGTCAACCCATATATCGACCGGTGGCAGATCGGATGGAAGGGATTGGGCGATGTCCTGGCACAGCCAGTGAACGGCGCTGCCCCGCACACCCAGTCGTTTCTTGAGCTTCTCTAATGCTGTACGGCTGATATCGTTCAGGACCAGCGGCACACCTTCGGACAGGAGTTCTTCGATGAGTACTGATGTGCCAGCACCTGGAAGAAACACAGTGGATGACTGCCACCCTGGAACCGTGGCCATCAACGCCAACGTCGGCGCGGCCGACGCCTCATACCACCCTAACTGATCGTCTTCAGTGCCGGAGAAGATCTGATCCCAATGCCCCGCTCGTGATTTCATTTAGACACGCTCCATTCTGTGGCCTCGCCGCACGACATGGACTATCGCTTCATCGGTACGGCCCACCCACGGCCGGTTCGCAACCGTCTATTCCCTCAGCCGCAACTCCAGTGTGGTCTCGGTGAAATGGAAACGGGCTTTTAGACCCGCCGCTAGTTCTTCCACGATCGCCGCAGCAGCACGCTGGCTCTTCTTATCGTCGCTCAGGACCACGTCCGAACTGAACGCGACGACATCTTCGGTGATGGACCAAATTCGGATGCGGTCGAGCGATGCAATGTCAGGATACTCGGCGGACACAAATAGTTCGACATCGTCTGTATTGACATGTGAGGGGGCCACTTCCATTAGGATGCGGGTAGAATCGCGAAAGAGCCCCCAAGCCCACAGGAGAATCACGCCCGCGATTCCAATGCTGAGCAGCGGATCAATCCAGCGCCATCCGGTTCGCGCCATCACCAGCGCACCCACGATGATCGCCACCGAAGAAAGGGTATCGGCCATCATATGCGCTACGGCACTCCGTACACTGATGTTCTTCCCATGTCCGTGAAGCAGGATAATGCTGAGGATATTGACGACCAGACCGACGGCTGCCACCACGAGCATCTCACCCGTAAAGATCTCCACGGGATTGAGCAAACGCACAACACCTTCGTACGCAATATAGGCGGTCACGGCAAAAAGGAAGATGGCGTTTGTGTAGGCCGCCAAGACCTCCGCCCGCAAGAGCCCGAAGGTGCGGTGATGGCACGCCGGCTGGCTAGCGAGGCGCACCGCGAAAGCGCTGATGCCCAGCGCAAAGACATGGGTGAACATGTGCCCAGCATCACTGAGAAGCGCCAGGCTCCCCGTCAGCAGACCACCGACGATTTCTATGGCCATGCCCACCACCGTAATCGCCAGCGAAGCCCACAACCGCTTCAAAGGAGTATTCCGGTGGTGGAGGAGATCTTCCATGCCGCCGCTGCCGTGTTCATGCGCCTGATGGCTTGTCATCGCGTTTCCGGTCCTCCTGGGCTCATGTTGGGCCAGCCATTCGATGCTAAAGCGCCTTCATAACGGCCTGATACACTTCGACACCAATACGCAAATTGTGCTTACTCACCAGCAGTTCGACAAGACGCCGGGCGTCTTTGCTAGAGATCAGCTTCTTCCGAAAGGCACGCAGCAGAACGCCTAGAGTTCCCAGCGGGCGGACGCCCTCAATCTCTGCCATCGTTCGAGTTACCCGCTCATCACACAACAAGAAGTCAGCTTTGCTTCGTATGGCCAAAGTGAGCGCGGCGTTGTCTGCGACACTCATGGCAGAAACGAATTGCCGAGGCGTCCTCACGACCTCAATCGTGCAGCCCGTAAGAAACGTCTCGATCGTCTCCTTTTCGACAGGGTCCATCCCGCGCACAATGAGTTCCCGGCACACAGCCTTCGGTATCCGGACATCCTTCCCCAATAGCGCATGAATAAGATCCAACTTCCGGACCTTGCCGAGAAAGATAATCGGACTGGCATCAGCAACAACGATCATGCTTCCAGATCCCTCGCAAGATCGTCCACGCCATAGTTGAGCTCAAGATCCATATGTCGCATCTTGAGTATCATCTCGCGAAGCGATATCCCGGCGATCTCCGCTGCATGTGAAAGCGTGGCCTCACCATCGCGGTACGCCTGGCATGCCCGCTCAAACATGAGATCAGCCGTCCCACGCTGTAGTGCGCGCTTCAGAAATGTGGGCCGCTCTATGCCCAACTCCTTGGCCAGTCGCTCAAGTCTACCCACTTCACTGCGCGGCAGTCGCATGGATATGGTCATCGTACTCATATGTTTACACCTCCTTCATATGTAAACAGTATACCGTTTGAACGGCAAAAAGGCCAAGAAGTATTCATGCCTTCACATTCCGCTGGTCTGTTCGACAGTCACGGATCATCCGCAACTCCAGCGTTGTCTCTGCAAACTCGACACGATCTCACCCATTGTCATCCTCTCCGTCTTTTGAAGTTCTTTTGTACAGCGCATAGATGTACGGTCTTGGTTCACCGCCCGGGTTGACATTAGGTGTGATCACACTTGGCCTTCAGCTCGAACGCATCACCCCGGCGTGATGACAACTCCTCAACCGAGTAGCGATGCAAATCCAGACCGGCGCATCTCGCCGTACCCTCTTTGGAAAACTCGGAGAACAGGCGTATCCGCCCCTTCTTAACGCGGATCTCAGATTTGTAAAATACCCTTCAATATCTTCCTCGTCGGTCAAGAAGTGAAGCACGGCCCGGTCAACCCATTTATCGACCGGTGGCAGATCGGATGGAAGGGGTTGGGCAATAGCCTGACAAAACAAGAGACTGTCGGCGCTCAACCGCCTCATGCCACTCCACGACCGTATGGCCCTGTGCATCTTCCAGCTTCACGCCAACAGAGCAGGCATCGGCACCATTGTGGTGGGCGGTGCATCGTTGCACGCTCCCCCTGTGTTTAAACTGCTCGACAGGGGCTGAGAGCTGAATATTAAGATCGAGAACAGCGTCAATTGGGATTGGGCAGTAAAGATCGAAACTTAGACTGTCAATTGAGACGTCTCCTGTTCGGCAGAAGAAGGTCCGCCCCTCGAGATCAGGATTATGCGATGCCCAAAGGATTGTAATAGCGACACATCCATTCTCTACATGCCGTGTCGTCGCCCGTCGTTCCGCCCTCATCGCTCCTCCTCCCTCATCCCATGATCGACACGCGCCAAAGCATCCTGGCGGCATTGGTTCGTCAATGATGCCCAGGGCCCATATGTTCTACTTCATCGAAATCAAATCCGTGAACGATATCTCTGCGGCCCTCCTGATGCATGGGCGAGTCCGTATCCCAGTAGTCACAGATGTCATCGCCATCCGTGTCAATATAGCCTGGTCCGTGCCAGACAGGATCGGCCTGTAACGCCAAGTCGCAGACATCGTCCCCATCACTGTCGATAAATTCGTGCCAGCGAGGATCATCCGTGCTGACGAAATGTGTCGCCTTCTCGACGTGATCATTTATCGCATTGCGGTTGTCATCTTGGAAATGCGGGTACAGCATGTCACTGTCTCCGTCATGATCACACCCCGCGACCAAGCCCACTACGACCATAGATATGAACAGTCCAATCACTCGCTCCTTCATCGCCAGTCCTCCCTTCAACGCCATCTGAATCCATGTAGAATATGTGTCACTCTGAGTCAAATCCCCGGTCCCTCTCTACCAGCCCAGTGGCTATACCGGCCAATCAGGTCATTTCGGCTGGATAAGAGGGTCACGATGACCCCGGCAGCTTATCTGTTGCATCATTCATGCCAATGCGCGTGAATCAGCATAGCACCATAGATGAGGGCTACAGGACCACAGCAGAGGGGACAGCTAACCAAGAACTGGTGACCAGCACCGGCCAGAAACTGGCGGATTCCTGTTACTCGGCAACACAGACGCAAGCACCTCTACAGCTCTGGCAATCTTCCAGCAGTCCCGTGAGTTTGCGTTCCAGTACGGAGAAGGAGTAATGCCGGCGGCCCAGTTCGTAGTTGCGTTCTGTCATCTGTTTACGCAGCCCGGAATCGCAAAGCACTTTGCGGGTCCGTGCCACAGCTTCTTCTGTGACGTAGCCGTCCAGTTCGATGCAGTCAAACCCCTTGGGTTTGATGTCATAGTGATAGATCGAATAGTTGTTCACCACCAAGGGCTTCCGATAGTACACGGCCTCAAGGAAAGCGTTTCCAAAGCCTTCAAACGTGGACGGATATGTAACAAGATCGGCATGCGGATAGATATCCGCCAAGGTATAGATTTTATCGCCGTTTGCGGTGCGCCCGCGTTGCTCGCCAATACGGTCCGATATGAACAGTGTGTCGACCCCCATGATAGCGCTGTAGTTCCTCACGCGCTGTTCATACGCCTGGCCTTCATCACCGGAGGCATGCGAGACGACAAGCTTTGCCGCCAGGCCCAGCCGACTGACAAGCTCGATAGCATGCTCAATGCCCTTGCGCTGCACAACTCGCGTGGGCTGGAGCAGGAACAGTTCATCATCGGCGATACCAAGCTCTTGGCGTACATCCGCCGCGTAGTCGTCACTCTCAGGTGAAGGATGTTCGAAGTCCATGACATTAGGAATGGTGGTGGCCGATATCCCCATTCTTAGACTGAGTTGGTTGTCCGCCGAGGAGTTGATCACAACGTGATGAACAAACGGGAGGTGCGGAGGAAAGGCCATGTTCAGGTATTCCCAGACGCAGTTAGTCAGGAAGCGTTGTCGTTCCCAGAAGAAATCGTGATGGTGGGCTATTGTCGTGATCCCGGTTTCGGAGATGACCTCGGTCAGGGCTAGGCCGAAGGGAAGGTTCATCGGAATGGCCAGCGCATTTTCGATGACAAGACAATCCAGATCGAACTCACTGATAAAGGCCCGGATTTGTGCCTTGAGCCGATCCTTCAATGTTGTGATCAGTGCAGTGGTAGCCGGAGAGCGGACACGCCTTCCGAAAGAACCCTTGTAAACATCTTGAACCGCAGGATGCGTAAAATGAGCCTCCGGCACCAGGCGAGATCGTTCGGGAGGTCGATCGAGTTCCCCGGCCAGGTAGAAACAGGTATATCCATGCGCTTGCAGTACATTTTCCCACTTCGCCGACTCCAGCGACACGCCGTCGGTTCCCGCCAACCGCACGGCAATGAATCCTGCATTTCCCTTTTGTTTCATTGAGCGAGTTATCTCCAGCCTGATCTATTGCTTCCTCGCCCCCAGTTTGGCCAACAGGCACCGTGTCAGTGCTTCGCATGCGTCGCCGCATGTTCGAGCTTTCCAATCCGACTGTATTGATCGGCCTCAATAATGCACGAGCCAACGACATAGACAACAACTGCAGCGACAAGTAGATATTTATAGATCTTATTGACAGCTTTCATCTCTCTCATCTCCTATCTTTAGTTACTCCCATTCAACGTGACTGTACGCACCGCGCATCCTCGTGCGCGGTGCGCGTCTGATCGCGCTCAAAGCATGCCTCAATGAGGGAGCATCATGCAGACGGTCGCGCCGAGGACGGCGACGAGCGCCAGCAGCATCACCGCCGGTCGTATCCAGTTCGACTGCGCCAGCGTGATGATTGCGTTTCGTGTTGTGATGCTCATTCTCATAACGGCCTCATTCTTTTGACTGAGCTTTGTTTGTTTCGTCGTGGATGTGGCGAACGAGATGTAAATCAGATGGCCTCTCGACATCACGACACCCTCCAGCGCCGCTTGATGTATTGCATGGCTTCCTCCACATCGAGTTGCCGCGTGCTGTTGCCGGTGCGAACCGATGCAGCGCGTGGGCGAAGATCGATCAACTCAAGCTCGCCGAAACAATCACCTGTCCCCAAGTGGCTCAGTTCGTAGTCGCGGCCTTCAATGCTCTTCACAACTGTGGCTTGCCCGTCTACGAGCACGAACATGGATTCTGCCCGATCCTCCTGACAGAAAAAGAACTCACACCTCTGACAGGACACGTCCCGCGCTTTGTCGAGGATGTGCTCAAGCGCTTCTTCAGCAATGCCAGCGAAGATCGGTATGCGTTGCAGCATCTCCAGTATGAGAGCTTTCATAACCGGTTCCTATGTTGCCAGCTTTCGAGCGAGATCTATCATCCAGGAGTCAACAAGCCTTCCGTCCGTCCATACTTTTTCGAGTGGCGTCAGAGTCAGTTCCCCTCCGACCTCGCCAACCATCACGTTGGTTGCGCCCTTAAGCGCGACCTCAACCGCAAATGCACCAAGACGTGCTGCAAGAAGGCGATCACTTGCCGTTGGAGCTCCCCCGCGCTGTAGGTAACCGAGCACCGCCACGCGGTACTCATTCCCGCTGAGTGCCCGCAGTTCCTCGGCAACTCCATACGCTCCACCATGGTGTGCGCCCTCGGCCACAATGATGATGCTACTGGTCTTGCCACGCGCGCGACCGGCACAGAGCCGCTTGCACATCGCCTGACAATCGATTTCATTGCCCAGCTCATCGCGTCTATTGCTCCACCGCCAAGACACTGTTGAGCGACCCATGCTCATTTGCTGTCCACGCCGAATTTGCGGGATCGATGACCCAATTGCCATTGACCACAAATTTGTATTCGTGTCGGCCTGCGGGAAGTAGCAGCGTCGCGGCATACTCGCCTGTCCCCTTCTTGTCCCGAAGTGCTTTTCTACGGGAGTCCCAATCGTTGAAGGTTCCTGTCACGAACACTTCGCTCCCGTGATCCGTTTGGATCCCGAACGTGATGCGCTTCCTCTTGGGTTTCTGCTGTTTTGCGTCTAAAATTGTCATGCCTCACTCACCTTTCTACTCACTGCGGGCTGCTTACGACCCCAAGCCTCTGTTCCGAACGACATTCTTCATGATCAGCGCTACGAGGTTTTCTATCTCCCCGGCCATCTTCAGTAGTGCCTGTTCTGTTCTATCGCTGCCACGGCAACCACCCCCTCTTGGCCTGGGTCTTTTCGCTCTCCTGTCGGCACTGTGAGCAGACGCCCACCACGGCCTTGCAACTGTCGCAGACGTGCATCATCGGGGTGGAAACGCGCAGTTGCCCCCCCTCGACAATGTCGCGATCGGAAGCATTCGACTCGAGGTCCACTAAGCGCGACACCGTCCTGCACGAGACGCATACATGGGTCTCGTATGACACGTCCTCAAGAGCTGCCGTCCTTGTTTCCGTCCTGCAAGTCGGGCAGGTGCGGCTGCTTTGCGCGGACAGAATCCTACCGGGCATCTGACAGCCAGTCAGGACGACAATCGAACCGATTGAACCGATCAGAATGCATGCCGTCAGCGTGCTAGCGATGGCCACTCTCATGGTATTCTCCTTCGTTTTAATTCAAGTCCGGTGCCGCACCTGACTCGCCACAACTCTGTTCCCTGGAACATTGCTGTTCCCGTGAGCATTACCTCGCTACCGGCCTATTTCTTTCGGCATTTCGGGCACTTCTGCACGAGCGTTTTGCAGGCACCACAGTAGTGCACCTTCTGAATGCCCGATCCGATATCACCTTCGACCGCAGCCAGGGCTTCGGGGGCGATCACACTGACCGTCCTACACGAGGGACAGGCGGTCCTCTTGTAACTCACGCCCTGTTTAGGGTGGAAGGTGGCAACTCTCTTGTCGCAGGTTGGGCACACCATGGCAGCCTTACTACCTTTTGCGCCAGTTTCCTTGATGGTACCACAGCCGGCCGCGATGCCCAGAATCGCGACAACGCCCAGCATGATCACCGCAGCTCTTGCTACCTGTTGATTGTTCATTCCTCGTCTCCTTGGTTGAATGGCTCTTATGTTTAGGTTGCACTAATAGTCAGTATAATTGTCGCGTCCTCCTATCCTTATGACTCCTATAGAATCCGCTGGCGGGCCTTTAGCTTGATCTCCTCTATCCAGCAATACAACACCGGCACCACAAGCATCGTCACCACTTCAATCATCATGCCCCCGAACGAGGGGATCGCCATGGGTACCATCACATCGCTACCGCGACCCGTGGAGGTGAGTACTGGCAGGAGCGCGAGAATGGTCGTCGCAGTGGTCATGAGACAGGGCCGGACCCGGCGTTCACCCGCTTCCATGACGACCTCACGGATGGCTTCGCGTGTATCCGGCGACTTCTCCCTGAAGAGCTGCGTCAGATAGGTGCCCATCACCACACCGTCATCGGTGGCAATGCCGAATAGGGCGAGGAACCCTACCCAGACCGCTACGCTCATGTTGATCGTGTGTATCTGGAAAAGCTCGCGCATCTCCATACCGAACACGCTGAAGTCCAGGAACCATGGTTGGCCGTAGAACCAGAGCATCATGAACCCGCCGCACCAGGCTACGAAAACGCCCGTAAAAATGAGGAACGTCGTGGATACGGACCTGAACTGGAGATAGATAAGCATGAAGATAAAGAACAGCGCGACAGGCAAAACCAGGGCCAAGGTCCTGGCGGCGCGTTGCTGATTCTCGTAGCTACCGGCGAATTCGTAGCTCACACCACGGGGGAGAGAGAACTCGCCACTGTCGATTTTGGATTGCAGGTAGGCCTGGCATTGTTCGACCACCTCCACCTCAGCGTAGCCATCCTTCTTGTCGAAAACGACGTAGCCAACCAGGAACGTATCCTCGCTCTTGATCACCTGCGGTCCGCGGACATAACGGATCTCGGCCAACTCCGTAATCGGTATCTGTTGCCCTCCCGTGCCCGGCACAAGGATTTTCGCCATGGCCTCGATGCTGTCTCGCAACTCACGCTGATAGCGAACCCGCACAGGGAAGCGCTCCCGACCCTCAACGGTGGTCGTGACTTGCCGTCCGCCAATCGCGACTTCAACCACATCCTGGAACTTGCGAATCGGCACGCCGTAACGCGCAATCGCTCTCCGATCCGGCACAATCTCCAGATACGGCTTGCCCACGATACGGTCCGCGATGACGGCAGCCGGTTCGACCGATGGAACCTCTTTGAGATAGCGCTCGATCTGAAGTCCCACCTTCTCAATCGTCTCCAGGTCAGGCCCTTTGACCTTCACGCCCATAGGCGCCCGCATGCCGCTTTGCAACATGACGATTCGGGCCGCAATGGGCTGCAACTTGGGGGCAGAGGTCGTCCCCGGCAGCTTCGCCACCTTGACGATTTCGGTCCAGATATCATCCGGCGTTCGGATGTGGTCACGCCATTGCCGGAAGGGCCGCCCACGGGGATCGGGCAGGAGTTCACCGCTCTCGTTACGAAAGAACTCGCCGCTCTTCTTGTTATACCGGTATTTGATGCGATGCCCATCCTTATCGGTCTTGTACTCCGGTTTGTAGTTGATCACCGTCTCAATCATCGAGATCGGGGCGGGGTCGAGCGGCGTTTCAGCACGTCCGAGCTTTCCAACCGCCGATTCGATCTCCGGGATGGACTGGAACGCCATGTCCTGCTTTGCCAGAATATCCAGCGACTCCCCGATGGACGCATGGGTCATGGTCGTCGGCATCCAGAGGAAGGAACCCTCGTCAAGAGGAGGCATGAACTCTTTGCCCAGACCTGGAAATTTGTGCGCCATGTATTGCCCAGGTGAACTCTTCACCACCGGCTCTGGAAGCCAGCCAAACACCGTGGGAAAGCCAAGCCATGCCATCGCGCTGACAACGCTCAGGGCGATGGGGATGGAGAGGAATGCCATTTTGTGGCGCAGGCACCAACGCAGCATTCTTGAGTAAAAATGTTCAAATATCTTAAAGAAGCCCAGGAGTCCGCCGACCACAATGGCGACAAAAACGAGATTCCTGAGAGAGCCCCGTTCCGGGCCGAGCGGTTCCCAGTAGCGGCTCAGCAGAACACCCACGACGAGCGCAGCCAGGATGATCGCCATGACCGCTCCTCGCTTTGTAATCCGATCAGGAAGTCGCGGTTCCAACAGATGATAGAGACCCAACAGTGCGACCATGGCACCGATGACCCAGAAGACCTTGAAGGCCAGAACCATACCGAGCGCCACCAAGGCGACATTCAGGGCGGCCCGCAGTTTTCGGCCAGATAGGCGGCCACAGAAGAGCACATGGGCCATCGGGGGTAGCAGGGTCAGGGCTATGACGATGGAGGCAACCAAAGCAAACGTCTTGGTGAAGGCCAGAGGTTTGAACAGCTTCCCCTCCGCCCCGATCATCGTGAAGACGGGGAGAAAACTGACGATGGTGGTCATCACGGATGTCAACACCGCGCTGCCCACCTCACTGGCGGCGCGGTGGACTGTTTCGAGCGATTCCGCGAAGGTCGGAGCCCCCTCCCCTGCCCCGGTCCGCGCTGCGGTCTGCTCGTCGAGATGCCGTAGGATGTTCTCGCAGATGACAATCCCCATATCGACGATGGTACCAATGGCAATCGCAATGCCCGAGAGCGCCACAATATTGGCCTGAACATGAAAGAGCTTCATGCCAACGAAGCAGAGGAGTACGGCCAGCGGGAGCATGCCGCTGATCAGGGCGCTGCTCCTCAAGTGTACGACCATGACCAGCACGACCAGAATGGTCACCAGAATCTCAAGCGAGATCGCCTCATTCAGCGTCCCGAGCGTCTCATAGATCAGCCCCGTGCGGTCATAGAAAGGAACCACCGTGACCTTGCTGATCGTGGCCCCAGCCGGCCATGCCGCGCGAGGGGTCGAACGCAAGTGTGCCAGCCAGGCTTTCTGGTGGTCTTCCCGGCCATCAAAGGCCACCAAGCCGTGGGCTTCTGCATAGGCCTCGATCACGTCCCGAGAGGTGATAGTTTCGTCAATCAGCACCTTGGCTGGCAGGGCTTCCCGTGTTTCATTGACCTTGGCCTTAACGTTGTTGATGACCGCCAACGGGTTGTCGCCGTAGCGAGCCACTACGACCCCGCCGACCACGGACGCTCCGCCTTTGTCGAGTGCACCGCGCCGTGTCGCCGGGCCGAGCGCTACTTTGGCCACATGTTCAACAAGTACCGGGACGTTGTCGCTTCCACCCTTGACCACACTGCTTCGGATGTCCTCAAGATCCTTGATGAACCCGATGCCTCGAATGAAGTACTCCGTGCGGTTGATCTCAAGCGTCTTGGCCCCCACGTCGATGTTCGCAGACTGTACCGCGCTGTAGACCTGGTCGAGCGTAACGCCATAGGCGCGCATTGCATCGGGATCCACATCCACCTGGTATTCCTTCACATAGCCGCCAATGGACCCGACTTCCGCCACACCATCGGCCGAGAGCAGCCAGTATCGGGCATACCAGTCCTGCACCGTGCGCAGCTCGTCCGGCCCCCATCCACCGGTCGGATTTCCGTCCGGGTCTCGTCCTTCAAGGGTGTACCAATAGACTTGGCCCAAGGCCGTGGCGTCAGGGCCAAGCGTTGGTTGCACCATGGCTGGCAGCGTGCCGGCAGGCAGGCTGTTGAGTTTCTCCAGGACGCGCGTTCGCGACCAATAGAACTCCACATCTTCCTTGAAGATGATGTAGATACTCGAGAATCCGAACATGGAATAGCTGCGGATCGTCTTGATGCCCGGAATACCGAGCAAGGAGACCGTCAACGGATAGCTGATTTGGTCTTCAACGTCTTGCGGGGAGCGCCCCATCCACTGGGTGAAGACAATCTGCTGATTCTCACCGATATCCGGGATGGCATCGACCGCGACGGGATAGCGCTGCAAGCCGCCGACCTTCCACTCAAACGGAGCCACCAGCATACCCGCAAGGATGATGGCACCCATGAACAGACCGACCACAAGCTTGTTCTCCAGGCAGAAGCGAATCAGCTTCCCGATGGCAGACTTCTGCTCGGCTGTTTGCTCAATGCGCGCCTCTTCATCACGGCGAGAAGGACTCACTTAAGCACCGCCTTGATCTCTCCGCAACGCAACATCATGTCGCCGAAGTACGGATTACTGATCTCCTCCTCGCCCTGTATCCACGATGCCCCACGGTTGTCAAATGCCATGGGACACCACGCCTCATAGAGCTTCCCGCCGGGAAGACCAAAACGCGTCAGCACTGCGACGATCTGCTCCGAAAGCAGCGCAAACTGCATCCTGGCCGGTTCAATCCCATCGGCACAGGCAAGGGCAACCAGGAGCGGCTTTAGCTCACCTTCGCTCTTCATCCACGCCATGTGGTTATCGCCCGTAATGAGCCCCATATCGATCCCCGCGAGAGCCTCACGTGCTTTCGTGGCCGATGCGGCGGCGGCTTCGGAATCATCCTTTGCCAAGGCTACCTGTACGTCGAGGTAGCATTCGATCAGCACGCCGAGTTGTTTCTTGAACTCGGGGCTGACCGCGGGGTGGGCCGGTGCAGCATGGCCACCATGCATCAGGCCGAACGTTGCTTGCATCGCTTCCGCGTGGCCACGTGTTATGACCGCCAAACGTGCCGCCTCGGCCGGTGTCGTAACAGATTCCCCTTCTACGCCATCATTACCCAGCAACATGGAATACTCCTTCCACTGCATCTGCGCATGTCCGGACAGATCGTCGTGGGTCACAGCCTCTACCCGCTCCTTCAAGGATCGATACGCCAGGTGCAGCCCCTCCAACTCGACCGGCGCCGTCTCAATGGCGGCTGTCGCCGCGGCGATGACTTCGTGCAACTGACTCTTCACGAGGGCTGACACGGTTAGGCTCGAAGCGACCATCGGCTGTTCACTTGTATCCTTTGCCGGGCCGCCGTGATCCATTCCTGCCATGCCACCACCGCTGCCGCCTTCGGGTGTCATCATGCTCGGCTTGGCTCGAATCTGCAGCTCGGCGTCGAGCTTGAAGGCACCTTTCGTCACCACGCGATCGCCTTCGGTCAGGCCGCGCTTGACGAGGTAGTAGTTACCCGCACGAGGTCCCAGCAGGATTTCACGGCCCTCGAATGTCGGCTTGTCCTGGCCGGGCACTTCGACATAAACAACGGCGCGTTTCCCGGTCAAAAGCGGAGCCGAGGCGGGAATCACCAGTGGCTTGTCCTCGTCGGCAGGTTCCTGACCCACATAGCCCAGGCTTTCGGCCCGAACCAACGGCATGCCGCATACATCGCATGATCCCGGCCCGTCCTTGATGACTTCGGGATGCATAGGGCTGATCCACTTACCAGCCAGATCCGCGTTCATGACGCGACCGCCTGTCGCGACGTTCGCCTCTGCGACTGCGCGGACAAACATGCCGGGTTTGAGACGCCCATCGTCGTTCGGCACATTCACGCGCACCTTGATCGTGCGGGTGGATTCATTGAGTACGGGGTGAATGAAAGAGATGGTGCCGGTGAACACTTCACCGGGGTAGGACTCCGTCGTGAAATCGACATGCTGGCCGTAGCGCAACCAGGTCAGATCCGATTCATAGGCATCCAGATTGACCCACATCCGTGATAGATCGGCAATCGTATAGATCCGCGTGCCAGTGTTGACATACATACCTTCCTGCGCGTTCTTGTGAATGACGATCCCGCCTGAAGGCGCGTAGATGGTGATATGGTCGTCGGGCTTGCCTCGCTCCTCGATCGCCTTGATCTGTTCCGGTGTCAGCCCCCACAGACGCAGCTTTTCACGCACCGCTGTCACCGTCGCCGCAGTGGTGTCGCGAACAATCGACACGTCGCTATTCTCAAGCGACTTTGTCGCGGCGATCGCCTGCAGAAGTTCCTCCTGGGCGCTGAGGAGTTCAGGGCTATACAGGTAGACCATGTGGTCACCCTTCTTAACAGGTACACCCGTGTAGTCCACAAAAAGGCGATCCAAGCGGCCCGGCACCCAGGCGGCGATGTAGGTGACTCGCGTTTCGTCATAGTCGATCTTGCCGACCATCCGCACATTTGTTGTCACAAAACGTCGTTCAACGGGGGCTGTCTCGATCTCCATGAGTTTCGCCGAGTGCTCACTCACCGACAACTCACGCAGCCCGCCCTCGTCGTCACTGCCCGAGTCCAGAGGAATCAGGTCCATGCCGCACAGCGGGCATTGGCCGGGTTTCGGCAGCTTGATCTGCGGGTGCATCGAGCACGTCCAGACTTCCACCTTGGCGGGCGTGGAAACCTCCGACGCATGATCGGCATGTTCAGAGGGACCGCGTCCCCCTCCCGTAACGCGGCCCATCGCAAACGCAATGGCCAGCAGCAGCAATACGGCCCCTATGACTCTAATGGAAACCTTCGTAATCTTCATGCTCATCTTCCTCTTCCCGTCCGCGTTTACCATGCGTAGTGATTCAATCCGTATACCAGTTGGCCGCCGAAATAGCCCGCAGCACCGACCAATGCCACACAGAGCAGTAGAACAGCGCGGTATCCCCACCGGCACCTGGAGCCGCCACGCCGACAGGCTAGCTCCGAAAGGACCGCCGCAACGGCAATGAAGACCGCCATCGTAATACCAATCCACTTATGAAGCCAGAAAGGACGAGCATAATCACCGGGGAAATCTGCCGACATACCGGCAAGCAGTCCGAGGCCCACGCTGACCGCCGCGCCCAGGACAGCCACGTTGATGTTGAAGCGTGACACTTTCTCAAACGTACCATTTCTCGTCATCATGGCCAGGAGCTCGGCCAATGCAGCCACAAGAACGAGCGCAATAGGGATATGTATCGCCACCGGATGAAATTTCCCCATGAATGTCAATAGGCGGGATGGCTCATCCGGTGCCCCATGGTCAACTAAATGGTCATGCGCGGGCTCCGCATCGGGCGCCTCTGGATCGACGGACAACTGCGGTAGCTTCGCTAGATACGTCTCGGGCTCTTTCTCGAATGTGGCTTTGCAGAGCATGCAACAGAAGTAGACGCGCTTGCCCTGGTAGTCGATGTAGATGCTGGGGTCGATGGGGTTCTCCTCCATCACGGGACAAAGCTCCTGAACAGCCATCTGGGCATTCTCATCCGCTGTAAGCCATGAAGGCAGCGCGCCCCACATTACGAGGCCTACAGCAAGTATCCATGCTATGTGTCGCTTCATCCCCCTCACCCTTCCGCGTCACGCATACAGAGAGACCGGTGCAGACGTTCTGTCTGCACCGATTCCCCGCATTTCTGATCTAGTGATTGTGGCCTTGGTGGCTATCGTGCTTGTCTTCATGCTTCATGGGCTTGGGCGTGGAATCAAGCGTTATGCCTTCCTTTTCCATCGTCCTGATGTACTGCGCGGCCTCTGCTGCGAGCTTCTTAAGGCAGCCTGGGCAGCAGACATAGATGCGTTTGCCATCGTGATCGAGGTAGTGCTCCTTTTTGATTTTACCGCCCATGACAGGGCAGAGCGTTTGCACCTTCGCCACGGTGACGCCTTCGGCCTCCATCTTTGCGATGTACTTGAGTGGATCCTTCTGCAGTTTAGCTATGCACCCCTTGCAGCAGACATAGACCCGCTTGCCCTCATGATCGACGTATAGATCCTGCTTGATCTTGCCACCCATGACAGGGCAGGTCGTCTGTACTACAACATTTGTTTTCGCCTCCGCCGTTTCCGAATGATCATGCCCATCCCTCGCCAGTGCTCCCGTCGTGAGAACTATTCCCGAGACCGCCATCAACAGTGCCATTTTCATAGTGCTTTCCTCCTTGCTCTTTCTCTTTCCTACAATCACGCTTCCATCACTGCTGATCGGGCAGCGACGTGCTCATCAGTGGCACGAGCCGGAACTCCCGCCACCACTCTTTCCGCTCGAATAGGGATGACTCGCCCCATCCGAGTAGCCGGTCCCCCCGTCGGACGACATGCAACCACCTATCAATACCAGCCCTACTATCATTACGAGTCCCAACAATGTTTTCACAGCTTTGATCCTTTCAACATGAATCCCCTCCCCGCCCCATACACGACGTGCTACTTCGACCTTATTGCTCTCCCATGCGCCTCCCTCCCCACAATGGCTTCGATCTCCGCCAAGCGTCGGCCACGGTCGGCTTGTGAGCGTTGATGGGCGAGCTGAAATTCCAACAGCATCCTCTGCGCATCAATCAACGAAATAAAGGGGGTACTGCCGGCCTCAAAGCCTTGTTGAGTCGCTTCTAGAGACTGCTCTGCTTTAGGAACCAGGGTATCGCCATACAGGTCGATCTTCCGCTCCGCATCGTGAAAATGATACAGTAGTAGCTTTACGTCTGCGGCCAGGCGATCGGCGACATCTTCTCTCTGCCCCTCCGCCGCCTTCTTGCGCAGCCGGGCTTCACGAGCTTCGGCGCGATACTTGCCGTACCAGATGGGCAAATTGATAGAGACCATGGCCACGACAGGATCCTTGCCGCTGTCCGACACCCCACTATTGCGCGCCTCATCCATATCCCCGTAGTCAACACCAAGCGTGACATCGGGATAATAGCTCTTTCTCGCGAGCTCGATACCTACATCCTCTTTCGCGACCAGATGATCAAGACGGAGCAAGTCTGGATTGCTCTCAGCCAACCAGGCCAGGGCCTGCGTATCAGTGAACGAAGCGACGAGCTCGGGAAGTGAACGAGGCCACGGCAAAGGAAGCTGTGTGGGTCGATTCATCGCTGCATTCAGTGTGGCAACGATCGGCTCACGCAGCGACTCCAACGTGCGCAGCTGGTCATCCAACTTCCCGAGCTCGACTTGAGCTTGAACCACAGAACTGTATGCCTCGGCACCGGCCTTAAAGCGCGTGCGGGTCACCCCCTCGAGATTGGCGACCAATTGGATATGCTCACGTGTCACTGTAAGGGCCTGGGCGAGATACCAGTACTCGTAATAGGCCGCCTTCACCCTGAAAAAGAGTTGCAGTTTTGTCTTCTCATAGGATTGCTGCGCGGCGGCGGCAGCCTCGCCAGCCGCATCGCCGCGTAGACGGAGGGTGCCAAACCAGGGGAACGTCTGCGCCAGGCCAAACTTCTGACGCTGGGGGCCAACACGTGTCTCCACCTCTTCGATGAAGTAGGCATAGTTGAACCGGGGGTCAGGTAACGACTTCACCTGTGGGATTCGTTCAAGTGCCGCTTTCCACTGACTGAAGTCCGCCCTCAATCCTGCGTTATTCAGAGCCGCATAGGCAAGGTAGTCACGTAGTGTTGTGCTTTCGTCGATGAGTGGTAAAGCATCCGGCACTCCCGCTTGATGCTGAGCCATCCTGATGTGCCCTGTTTCGTCGCTTGGGAGTGGGGCCGCAGTCGCTGCCCCCGCCCGGACCGACGGGACGATCACACTCAGTAGGACGGCGACTCGTAATCCTCTAAAGATCTCAATCATCATTCGTCATCACTCCTGGAAACGGCACTTCAGCATGCTTAACGGCCTCGCCAACATTCATCTCCCCCTCTATCATGCGGCCTGTCCCTCCAGAGCAGCCACTAGTCCGTCAAGATCGACTGGTTTTGCCAGACACGCCGCGACCCCCATCTGTCCGAGCTTTGCGTTTCTTAGCTGCTCACCGTGGCCAGTCACAAATACAATTCTACAGCTCGAACTGAGGTGATACCCCATGCGGCCCAATACCTGGTAACCACTCATCTCAGGCATCAAATAGTCCAATACCACCGCATCAGGCATCTCACTCTCTCCGACACAGGCCACGCAAGCCATTTGATCTATGAAGTCGCAGGCCTTGGAGGGGTCCGTAAAGGCATAGACCTCGTAGCCGCGCTCTGTGAGCAGGAGCTTCAGACTTCTGATCCAAGCCTCATCATTGTCTACTATCATGACACGCTTCATAGAGCAACCCCTCCCTGTCCCATCACTAGGGCGTTATCGCACAATCCATGCCAACTTCAAAAGCGCACCCAACCGATGAAAATCGGGCTGGTTGGAAGGAACACGAGGACATATCGGCCAGTAACTGGTGACCTCACCGATCAGAAACTGGTGCTTTGGGGCCGCCATAACATTCCAAGCCAGCCGGATATTCGGTCCATCCAACATGGCAAGAGCCCACATGACGGTGAGGGGGCTCTGCACGAACGCACGCCAGATCAGAGCGGATGTCAGTACGGCTGTAAATTGCTGTCAGCGATTTTCTTGCGTAGCGTCGTGGGCGAGATCTGAAGGAGTTGCGCCGTCTGCGTGATGTTCCAGCCGGTCGAGAGCAACGCCTTCTCGATGTGAAGCATCTCCGCTTCGGCCAACGGTCGGATAGGCTCATCCGCTTCCGTTGAGCCGACACCATTCCCCGAAGCAAATCCTATGTCGTCCAACATCAACGTCGAGCTCCGTGCCAGTGCTGTAGCGCGCGCCAGAACGTTCTCCAGCTCTCGAACGTTCCCGGGCCAGTCGTACTGCTCCAGTCGTAGCATCGCCGACTCGTCTATGCTCTCAACACGTTTGTGCAATTGCATACCCAGTTTTCCTAGAAAATGGCGAACCAGCAACCGGATATCACCACGGCGCTCGCGCAAGGGCGGCACCATCAATTCGGATACGGCAATTCTGTACAGGAGATCCTCTCGAAACTCACCGGATGCGACCATCTGGGACAAATCTCGGTGCGTCGCGCAAACCACTCGGGCCTGGAACGCAATCGGCTGGAGTCCGCCCACTCGCTCGAACTCCCTCTCCTGAAGCACACGCAACAGCTTGGCCTGCAGGTCGAGATCCATATCGCCGATCTCATCGAAAAAGAGTGTCCCCGCACCGGCATGCTCGAGCTTGCCGACCTTCTGTCGATCCGCCCCCGTAAAGGCGCCTCGCTCATGTCCGAAAAGTTCACTTTCCAAGAGGGTCGGGACCACCGCCGAGCAGTTCACAGCCACGAAGGGTGCGCCCGAACAGGTGGCCTCATGCAGTGCGCGTGCCACAAGCTCTTTGCCCGTTCCGCTTTCCCCCTTGATCATCACGCCGACGCGACTTCGGGAGAGCAATCCGATCTGCTTCAGTACATCCAGCATTTTTGCATCAGAGCCAATGATCTCCCGCGGACCCGCATCTCCTGACATGGCATCTGTCGCTGGCGGAAACCGGACATCGGGAGCTTGCCGCCGTTCGAGCTTCTCAATCACCAACAGCACATCATCAATATCAAACGGCTTGCGAATGTAGTCGAAGGCACCTGAGCGCATCGCTGTAATCGTGGTGTGCATATCCTGCCGCGCCGTGACCATCACGACGGGTACGCTCTGATCTCTCTCGGAAATCTTCTGAAGAACCGACAAGCCACTTTCATCAGGCAGGTTGATGTCCAGCAACACTAGGTCAGGTGTCTCCGCATCCACCTCAAGAAGGCCCGCCTCCGCCGTCCCCGCGACCGCTGTTGTGCACCCCTTTGTTTCCAATTGAAGCTGGAGCGAGCGGCACAGGGCCGCATCATCATCAATGACAAGCAGGCGACTAATCATGATACTCCTTCAATGGGCAGTCTCACCGTGAACCGTGCCCCTCCGCCAGCGCGGTTCTCACCTGTCACTCTGCCACCGTGCAGTTCCACAACCTTACGCACATTCGCCAGCCCAAGCCCTGTCCCATCGCCGCGGCCCGAGACAAACGGTTCAAACAATCGCGCGCGAACACTCTCGGATATACCGTTCCCCGCATCATCAACATGCACCACGAGCTGCATCTTCCCCTCTGAGGCCTCGGCAGCACCCGTCACGACGACAGCGCCTCCCTCAAGAGAGGCTCGGATGGCGTTGTCAGCCAGGTTCGTCAGCGCACGCCGCAACTGTTCCCGGTCCGCAGCAAAGCGCTGTCTATCGGTGTGATCCACCACACGCAACTCCACTCTGCATCTCTCTGCCAGCCCGGCCAGAGCCACGAGAACGTCGGCACAGAGGGCATCAAACGTCAATAGTTCCTTATGCAATTCCAAGGGTTTACTATACTGCAACAGGTCATTCAGCATCCGCTCCAAACGGTCGACCTGCCCGGATGCGATTTCGCCTAGCTCGGCATAGGTTACGTCATCACCCACCTTCTCACGCAGCGCCTTAATGTTCATCTTTACGGACGATAACGGATTCCGCATCTCATGCACAATACTTGAGCTGAGTTCGCCGATCGCGGAAAGAGAGGCCGACTGAACCAACGCGGCATGTGCAGAGGATAACTCGTCCAGCATGCTGTTGAAGGCGTTAGCCACGTCTTGCGACTCCGTCTCATGAAGCGCACCCACGCGCATCTCAAAATGCCCGGACGAAACCAGGCGCGATACTTCCGCCAGCGTCTTAAAGGGAAGGGTGATCTTATGGGCAGACCGCAGGGCAAGCCCCATAACCAGAACCAACGTCATCGCCCCTGTCCCCATCGCCCGCCGCCGTAGCGAGGCTAGCCAGGCAAGGGCCTCGGTACGATCGATTTCGGCCACCAAGACCCATCCCAGCTCAGGTATTCTGGTTGAGACCCCTACAACAGCCTTTCCCGTGCACCCCGTGTAGGTGAAGGGCCCTGATCCAAGGCCCATCAACAGATCATCGGGCAGATGAGCCGCTTCTGCTAAGAGGTGCACCTCTTTGGTTGGTTGACTGAGATAGTGACCATCCGAGGATACAATATAGGTTCGCGTCGTCTCGCCGAGCCCTGCGCGGTCCTGGAGCATCGTGTACACAGTCGTAGAGAGATCCAGGACGGCCACGATATACCCCACCTTGTTGCCCTGATCTCCCAAAACAGGACTCCCCATATGAATGCCGATCATTCCCCCCTCGTGGAAATGTGGAAGTGTAGTAGCGAGAGCGGAGGCCTCTGACAGAATGGCTCTAAATTCAGGCGGCACCAATCTTGAATCGGAGTGCACGCTCTGCTTGGAGGCGCTCACACGCTGCCAATCCGGCGTAAAGATGACCAGACTTTCGTAACCACCACTGCGTGCGTGGGCATGATTCAACAGATGACAGGCTTCACGATAGTCCGTATCCGTCTGCTCAAGATCCCCACGGCTGCACACACCCCAAATACAGGGGGCGCTGGCCAGTGCGGTCAGGCTGCCCTGGCGCTCACCCAACCAGTCATCAATGCGTGTTCTGCGAGCCTCCAGTACAGACCTGAGATTAGACGCCTGTAGCTGAACCACGGCCTCCGAAGCACAATGGTACCCTTGAACAGCCATAATCAACAGCGGTACCAGTGCGACGAGAAGCATCGAGACAAGCACTGTCCGCGTAATACTCTTGGATCTCCATATATCGCGCCATCTCACGGTTGTCATGGAACGGAACCCTATCACTCCCTGCCATCAGTGTCGAATGCGATAGCCGCCCACTATACAGAGAGGGAAAGCCCGGGGGGCCGTGACGGGGGCTTACATGTTGGACGTCGCCCCAGTCCACTCAAGGCGGAGGCGCATCCTTCTGCATAGCTGTCAACCGCAGTGCCAACAGCGCCATCCGCTCCATGGCCGTTGATGAAATCGTGGCGCCGGTGATGGCGTGGACAGTCTTGTCGAGGCGCTTCTCGTGTTGGAGTCCTGCGCCTATGAATTGGCGCAGATAGCGTTGCTCGCGGATCGGACGCCCCCGCTGCTCCCGATCAGCCAGGACCCGGCCTTCGACGATGCGCCCCTTCGCCACAACAAAGCCCGACAGGATCAACCCATGTTTGCCCTGGGCCGACAGGACCCAGAGCGACTGGTGGCCGTCGCTCCAATAGCGCAGAGAGCGACGGGGATAGGGGCGACCCAGGACCGATGCACAGACCTGGGCCACCTCCCCCGTCACCACCATGGATTGCGCCACGACGGGCAACTTAAAAGTGTCCTTGACGAAGTCACCCACGGGATCCGGTGCGGCATCCGCCACGAGTGGCAGCAAAAGGACGAGCAGTGTGGCTGCTCTAAAATTCATACCCCATCCCGAGGTTGAGCCCGTTCTGGTCCTTGCCATCGTCATTGTCCTGCCACTGGTAATCCACTGTCAGGACAACCTGTTCATGCGGCCAGCAGTTGATGCCGACATCGACCTGAACCTTGCCTGAAGCACCACCGAGATCCCCCGCTGTGTTGTCCCACTCGCTATAGCGCGCGAAGAACCCGAGCTGCTCGCAGGGCTTATAGGATGGCTCCACATACCACCCCTGCTGGCGATCCGCCCCGATCGATTCGGGTCCCATCCCGTCCAGTGACCATTCGGCGTAGAGCGCGCGCAACGCGACAGGTCCATGCCGGAGCTCACCGTGAATCTCACCCAGCAGGGCACTGTCCGCACCCGACTCAGCACCTTGAGCCACATCGGCCTGATACACCAGCGCGCCGCCCACACTGACCCCCGGCGCGCTCCAGCCCAGAGCCACGGTCGCGGCGGGCTCAGAGGCGTCCGCCTCGGCTACCTTCTGGCGACCGCTGCGCACGGTGTAGCTGCTGTTACTTGAGGCCTTGAGCCCTGAATGCACATAGGCCCCATAGTTCCACCCCTCACCGAAGCGGCCATGGACACCGGCCCCACCCTCCCACCACGTCGTGGGAAGTATCCGGGTTTCAACCGGATTGCCCTCGACGCCATAGAAACGCGGCGGCTCATGCGTCTCATTGATCAGTCCTACAGGCAGAAGGAAGAGACCGGCCCGGGCGGTGTGCGATTCATTCAAGTCAAAATCCACATAGGCCTGCTCCAGCTCTACCTCTCCTGGGGCATCGCCACCTGAGAAGGAGTGCTCCAGTTCAACCTCACTCACCAGCCTGACGCGCTCGTTGAACTCGTAGCCGAAGAAGAGAACAAAGCGATGGAAGTCGATGGCATCCTTGTCAGAGGCGCCGCCCTCACCCGAGAGATTATTGTAGTGCAACTCTCCGTAGCCGCCGATGGTCACCGGTTTAGCACTGCCGCCACCACTGGCCTGAAGCACCTCGACCTGTGACTCCAGTCGCGCCACGCGCTCATCCACGCCTTCGCCTCTGGCCTGACTCACCAACACGCCAACCAGCATCGCTGCCCATATCGTACGTCTCATTATTAACCTTCTGCTTTGTTTGTTCGTCGAGCCTAACCAATGGCTCGCTTAAAAAGGCGACAGCGTCTCGCCATCGCCTAGATCTCTCCTACGTCCCTCAGAGTGTTATAGCCGCTGGCTTCCTAACCCCTAACCCCTGCGCTAGATCCGAAATAGGCGCATGTACATGCGTCTCAACCGCCTCAGTGATGCGCACAACACCGTCCCGCGAGGGGTGAAATGGGCCAATCGAGTTCAGACAATGCCTGCTCATTCGGTGAAAGTTAGATTAGTCTAACTTTTGAGGCAACCGTTTTATCATAAACTCTTGCGGAGCGCCGGCGGGATTCTTGGAAGCGGCCCATGGTCTTTCCCTTTGGCTCCTCCTCGGCCCGGCCACGACAGACCGTGGCCCTCCAGTACACCTGTATACCGCATGTCTCCGATGTTCTAGCCCTGGAGGGCGCGCTTTGTCGCGTCCGGAGACCGAAGCAGGCCAGAGGAAAAGACCATGGAAGCCGCGATCATCCAGCACTCTGTGCTTGATTAAACTCGTTTGGCAGACTAGCCTTCACCCATATGAGGCCCACGTTGATGCTTCAGACCTTCGGCACGCTGCTGCTATGCACAGTGGTGGGAATCCCTTACCTCCACGCCGACGACGAGGTTGGTGACACGACCCCGCTTGACACTCTCATCGCGGAGCTTCAGACCGCCGCCACCAAGCTTGATGTCGATGCAGCGTACGAAGCAATAATCCAAACGGCACTTGCCCCGCCCTCCCCCGAACCTCCACCAGAGCCCCCACCCCAAAGACCGACAGCGGCTACGCCCGCCCCCCAGATCAACACAGGTTGGCTGCAGGAGGAAACCGCGGTGCCCAGCACCCCTGCCCCGCTCCATACAGACGTTCTGCTGCGGGAAGATTTTGCCATCCGCACGCCGCCGCAGCCGATCGAGGTGATGGTGGGACCGACACCCAAGCCGTCGGACTCCGTCATCCATCTATTGTGCAAGGGAGCCTCGGACGAGGTCGCCGTACGCTTCGAGGGCCGCTGGATGTCTGCGGGGCGTGCTGGTGCCGTGACCACCACCTATGGTGCTGGCATCTATCTTAAAGATGTGGAGCATGAAGGCGAGCACCTCGTCTGGGCTTTTGGCCAGATTCTGGACCGCGGTGACCGTCTTAACGTCTATGTGAAGCAAGACAGCGTGTGGAAATGCACACACACAATCCGGTGCATCGAACCGTGAAACGGTATCAACACATATATATCGGCCTGGCAGCCGTCCTCGTCGCACCGACCGTTCACGCCGACGATTTTGTCACATCCGCACTGGCGGCCATGGACAGCCAGTCTGCCCGAAACAGCCCCGGCATCATCGCTGACGCACAGACGGACGCACGGCGACAATGCAACCAACTCTCCACACTCACATCGGCTCAGATCAGGGACTTCCTGAGGGGCCAGCTCACTCAAGCCAGACAGATCCGTGCCGCCATTGACAACGCTAAGGCTGAATACGCGGTGAAGATGTCCGAGCTGGCCGCGGCCACAGAGGCGTGGGAGAGCGACCCGGCTCAGCAACAGCTACAGGCGGCAGATGATGGGGTGCGACAGGCCCGCAATGCCGTGGCTCAGGCGGAGGAGGACCTCGTCACGCAGCAGGCGTTGGCTGACAGCGCCGATAGTCACCTCGAGGCCTACCGCACCTTCCTCAATCCGGCCGTCGCCGCACAGAATGCCGTCAACGCGCTGCATCGCGAGAATGCCTCCTACGAACCGCACGAAGGACTCTACTGGATCGCATGGGGCAGCCGACAGGTAGAGCGTAACAACGCGCAAATCGTGAAATTGGAGGCGGAGCAGCAGGCGCTGATCGACCAGTTGGTCGCGGCCATCGATCAGGCGGATGGCGACCCTCCTGAGCCAAACTACCACGCCGCTTATGCGGCCGCCGCACGCCTCGCCAATGCCATCCAGCTCATTCCTCAAAAAAAGGAAATGATCGCCGCTCGCAAAGAAGACCTCCTCAAGGCGTTTGGCGACCGCAATCGCGCGGAGTGGCGAGCAAAGTCGAACTCACTCTATTTGCGACTGGCCCAACTCAGAAACGAACTCAAAGGCATCCTGGATCATCTCCTCACCTTGGAGGCGAAGCGCCTCTACCTCAAGACGCTCATCAGCAACGTGATGCCCTGCATCGAGAGTCACAACCAGACGCCCACGCCCGCTCCTCCGGCAGCCAACGACCCGCCCCCATGGGACAAATAGGCCGTCATCAAGAGTATTCAGGGTCAGAGCCTTCAGGGTGAGCCTTCATGTGAGCCTTCATGTGAGCCTTCAGGGTCACACTGACCGCATCCACGGTGGAATCCCAACTATCGACAGTCTGTGTGACGGTCTTACTGTCCCGGTCAACAGCTGTCGTGCTCGTGGTTTCGTTACCATGGATATCCAGACGCACATTCTCGGATGTTTTCGAAGCGGACAGGCCGGTGAGACGGGATCTTTGCACACTGTTTGCGTCAAACGCTCAACCTACCTCCGTCACAAACGCGGCAAACGGGCCCAGACGCCCATCGTCCAGTTGCCCGTGCAGCACCTCACCGGCAAAGGGAGCCAGGTTGGTGAGCGTCCTCGCGTAGGCCCCCATGTTGACGGCGCAACATAGCGTAACGTCACCCAGTGTTCGCTCGAATGCGACGACCGTGCGCTGATTGGGTGCCGCTTCCTCGCCCACATCAAGCAACTTCATGGTGCCGCGACGGAGCGACGGCTGCTCGTGACGCAGTCTGATCAAGTCGCGAAAGAAGGTCTGCCACTCAGCACGCGATGCGCTGCTACGCGCGAAGAGATTGCCCTCGAATTCGACGCCGTCGACACTCCCGCTCTGCTCACACCCCTCACCGCATACACGATACCCTTTGTCGCACCCTTTCAATCGGTCATGGATCGATGGCCGATTCAGCGCGCCGTACTCCTGGCCACACAGCAGGAAAGGCAAACAGTGACCGCTCAGGAAAATGAGCTGCGAAACCGCACGCACGGCTCCATCCCCAAACCGGAAACACCCGCGGCCTTCATCATGGTTATCGGTATAGCGCGCCAGCCAGGGCCCCGTCGCCCCTGATGGACCGTCCTCGTAGGCGAGGAGCGCGCGCGAAAATGCCGCCGCAATACCGCCCGCCACGAAAGCCTCGGCCTTGTCACTGAAATCGGCATTTCCGAAGGCATCCTTGCTCAAACAGACCTGACTATTGCCGTGGTCATCACGCGCATAGCCATATTGACAGACTTTATAGAAATCATCGTCATAGGCCGCGTTCATGCCGCGCGCAAAGAGATCGCGATTACGCTCCACTCCGTAACACTCGGCTAGAAAAAGGAGATCGCGGTCACTGTGGCGTGTCCGCAATGCAGGCAAGGTCTCATCCCAGAAGGAGAGATCGTTGAGCATGTGGGCCATGTCAAAGCGGAAGCCATCCACACCATCCCCCTCGCAGATATCCAGCCAGAACGAGAGCACGTTACCCATCTCATGCCTCGTACGTGGGTTGGTGTAATCCAGCTTAGCCGTGTCGGACCAGTCGAAATCGTGATACAGCGTCCCATCCGCATTGCGGCAGTGGACCCCCTCGATCCCGACCCATACATTGTCACGGCTGGTATGATTGGGGGTCAGATCGAGAATCACGCGCAGTCCAAGCGCGTGGGCCTGTTTCACCATGGCGACGAACACCTCCATCGATCCATGCTCGGGATCAATCGCACAGAAGTCGCGAATAGAATAGGGCGACCCAATCCCCTTGCGCCCCTCAAGCCCCATTGCGAACGGCGGCATCAGATAGACCACCGTCGCCCCGAGTTCGCGTATGTATCCCAGGTGCTCGGTCAGAAAAGCCAAGGGGGAGGTCACGATGTCCGCCTCGAGCGAGGCCTCAATGGGGTTGCGCGGCTCGCGCGCGGCGAACGACCGCAGGTTGACCTGATAGATGACGGCATCTGCGATCCACTCTCTCATTCCCTGATCCCCCGCATCTATGCCCCTGCAAATATATACGCCGTCTGGGCCGGAACCTTGACTTTGTAGGCCCCGCCAGAAAACAAGCGAGGCCGTCCTGTGGCATCGACGATTCCGTTTACGTTGATCCGCGACCCATCTCCGATCTGCTTCCACCCAAGGGAAGGAAAACGTAGCGCAAAGGTTACGTCAGCGTCGCCGCTGTTGGCGAGGACCATAAAACGTGCCCCAGGATAGCGACCCTCCACATTGATCGCGTAACCCAAGGCTCGCTCATCGCGCGGCTCAATCCATTGAATATAATCATCCGGCACAGCCATGCTCCACTGAAGCGAGCCGCCAGCCTTGCTGCGCCGAAGGGCAATCAGGTCACGGTAGTAGCGCAGCGTCGTCGCCGCCTCTGGACGTTTTCGCTCATCCCAGCGAAGCTGGTTGATCGCATCCCCCTTGTTGTAGGTGTTGTGCAGACCTCGCTTGCTGCGGATATACTCCTGCCCTTCGCTTATCATAGGGACGCCCAACGAGGTGAACAGGATCGTCGCCGCCAATCGATTGCGTCGCGCATCCACCGCACTCAGGTTGCGGCCGTCCTTCTTTGCATCCTCTGTCAAATCGTCGGCCAGACAGGAGTCGTCGTGGCTCTCAAGGTAGTTGATCGACTGTAGCGGCGTGGCGGCAAAGGAGTCTACGGACCCACGAATGGAAGCCTTAACAGCGCTACGATCGCCCTCGCCCTTTGCGAAACCCTTGACCGCATCACGGAACTGGTTGTTCCAGGCCGACCAGCCCTTTCCCTTGAGCGCCATCTTGTGATCGCCCCGGAAACTCCATGGCTCAGATATGAGGACGACGTTCGGATTGACCTTTCGGGCGGCGTCGCGAATGGCCGTCAACGTCTCCATATCGATCAATTCGGCCAGATCAAAACGGAACCCATCCACGTGATGTTCCTCCATCCAATAGAGCACATTCTCGATCAACAGTCGCCGCACCATCGGGCCCTCACTGCGGACGTCATTGCCACAGCCGCTGAAGTTGCTATAGCGGAACTCATGGTCCATACGGAAGTAGTACTTGTTGTCGATCAGGCTGAAAACATTGGGCGCTCCGACATGATTGTAGACCACATCCAGAATCACCCCAAATCCACGCTGGTGCAGTTCATTAACCAGATGTTTGAATTCGTAGTAGTGCGACCCCTCCAGCGGTGCCTGTCCGTAGGAGGACTCCGGCGCAAAAAAGAACACCGGTGAGTAGCCCCAACCGTGGTCCGTGATCCCATTTTGAAATTCGTGGACCGGCATCAGCTCAATCATATTGATGCCAAGCGCCTTGAGATGGTCGAGACCGGTGCCGGTGCCTTCCGAGGCCAGGATGCCGGCATAGCGGCCACGAAGCTCGGGTGCCACGCCCGACGAACGGTGGCTGGTCAGGTCCCGCACGTGCGTCTCGTAAATGACCATGTCACTCCAGGCCGGACTGCGCCACGCGGTGTCGGTCCACCCCTTGAACCACGAACGTCCTGCGGTGGGGTCGATCACAATACTGTGGCCATCCTCGTTGACCATGGCCCGTGCATAGGGATCACCCACGGGCCGCTCCGCGTTGAAGCCATCGCCGGTGCCCTGCGCCCCATCGACCCGATAGCTGTAGTACGCGCCGATACGCAACTCGTCGACCCATACATCCCAAACCCCATCGGATCGATTACGCATCATCGGCACCGTTTCAGAGGGTGACGCGAGGCCAGCGGCCTGACCCGGCACCTGGCCTTGGGGCCCATCATAGAAGCAGAGTTCCACGGATGACGCGCGTGGAGCAAAGAGACGGAAGCCCGTTCGCTTGCGCTCGTGGTCCAGGAGCACACCCAGTTGTCGCTGCGATACGATTCGATCCAGCGCGGCCCCCGGTGTGACAATTGCATAGGCAGGTTGCTCGCCCTCGCTCTCCAGCACGACCGTGTGCCCCACGCTCAAATCCAGGGGGTGAGTGGTGTGGATATGCAGGACCGGACTGGACGAGAGCGTTGGATCAAGGACCATATTGACATGGCCCTTGTTGTCTGATTCCGCATTGGGTGCCAACAGTGGCGGATCGAGCCAGCGACTGCCGTTGATGACGAACTTAAACTCGGGCAGCGCTGAACCGGCGCCACTTTGGACCGCACCCAGACTGAAGACGCCCTGCCAGAGCCGTGTTTTCTCGATGCGCTTCAACTCCCAGGCACCCGAAGCTGCATCCCACCCATTGAAGCTTCCCGCCACGGTCACCCGGTCCTCGTCCTCGAGGATGGTCCCGTAGGTTGGCTCGGACATACAGAATGTTACAAAGTCGCCCGCCACCGCGTAACCGAGTAGCTCACGTCCATCCCGTCCCGTATCCCATTCGATGGTCCGGATCGGCACCTCGGGTGCCAGTTCAACAGTAACGGATTCCCGGTTGTGCAGGGGGCGTCCGAAGTAGACGTCAATACGATCACTCCGCTCCATGCGTGCTGTGAAGATGATATCCCGTGGTCGCTGCAATTTACCCTCCTTGTTCACAAAGAATAGACGGTTCTCCCCGGGCTCCCAGTGGCCGTTGGGCAGGAACTTGTACTCGAAGCGCCCCACACCCACCTCCAGGTCCGCGATATCGAAGACCCAGAGGTCGCCGCGACGGGTCAGGGGGCGTTTTACCTTCCAGCCGTCCCATGACCCCGCGATCATGACCTTGGCGATCCCGGGCTGGCGGTAGTGGATCATCGTGGTGGGCCTTACCCCCGGCAGGGCCCGGATGTCCAACCCTTGAACAGGCTCTTGGCCGGATGAGTAGACCCTCGGCGCGGCGGGTGTGGTGGACGGTGTCGGCGAAACGACTTTCGCGCGCGGACGCCCCCCACCCATCACAAGAAAGACGAGCCCAACTACAACGACAAAGCCACAAAGGACCACGGCTGGAACCAGACGAGACGTCTCGGTCGCTCTTCGTTTCATGCAGTAGTCCTCAATACATGTCGCCAGGGATCAGTTGACACCCACACAATAGTGCACCCCGTCAACGGCATCAACCGTAACCACACTGGCGTTTCCCACTTTCCCCGCCAGCGCCCCCCTATCGATGCAGCCGCACGCGATAGAATCGCGTTCCGTTGGTCGGCGCGGGGGAGATGGAGTCCACGAATGTCCGACGCGTCGTCACGCCATTCGACACCGAGGACTCCTGCACCGTAACGACCGGGTTAAACCCGAGCGACTCCACCAGATCGTCCACATACTCAACGTCGTACGCGCGTCCACCCACCGACTGCCATGTCACCGCATAGTCTCCTGCATTGGTTTGCCCAATATCCTCAATCGTCAGGAGCGACGCCTTGTTGGTTGGGTCGGTTCCAAGCCAGAACTCATGCTGGTTCAGGAATCCGTCACTGTCGCTGTCGATGCGGGCGACATCCGCCGTAGGGGAGCCAAAGTACTGAATCAGCCACCAGTCGGGGAGGTCGTCATCGGGGTCGACCAGGTAGATCATCACGCTGTCCTGCAGCGTGCCGCCCGACGCGCTGTCCAGGATCAACAGGCTATTGAAATAGGCATTGTAGTCCTCGCCCACACCGGCGTTGTAGTTCCAGAAGCGGAGCTGCTGAATGAGGGTGTCCGCCCTGTTGATCAGGTTGCCGCTCAGGTTGGTACTGCCAATCGAAGCGCTGTAGGTCGTGGTGCCTGTCAGCATGAACTCAATGTTGATGCCATGGTCCGTATACGGAACAGCCGTATCCCGATTGCCAAGCGAGTCGGTGACCCGATAGGTCGTCTCGCCACCGTAGAAATAGCATTCGAAGAGCGACTGCCCTGCGCTGTTGTTCAGCGCAAACCCCACGCTATTGCTGTCGCCAATGAAACCGTTCTCGAGTGCCACCTGCACGGTCTGGCCGGTCGTCAGCGGCGACGCGAACGGGCGGATCGCCTGCGCCAGATCGCCGTTACTGGCATACATGCCGAAGGCCGGGGACGCTATATCGAGAGTGGTGTTTGCACCCGCGGAAGCCACAAACAAGCCGGCGTTGTCGCCGCCCACGAGGTTCCAGCCGCCGCCCCAGCCAATCCCACCATCGTCACCACTGACCCAACCGTCGCTATAGACCAACTGTCCGGCATCATCAGCGGCGTTGGTGATAGGCTGCATCAGCGCGGCAGCCGAAACGATCACGCTGTTCGAACCGAACGCAAGCGGCAGCGCCAGCACAGACCAATGACTCGTCTGCGCAATGACACCCCCTGCCCCGCTCTGTACATTCGTCCACGCCAGATCACCGGCGACCGCGTCGCCGGCCGTCCCTGCGATATCGATACTTGCAAGAGCATTGGTGATACGAAGCGATTCGCCCTGTGGATCGGTAATGATCACGCCTGGCGGAACCACAACCCGAGGCGCCCCCGTGACGGCGAAATGCCAGTCGTTGCCACCGTTGTTGTCCCACGTCGCCGCACCGTCATTGAACACCATATTGATATTCGTGGCACCCTCAATGGGGACGATCGAATACTGCCAGTTGTTGGCATCCAATCGCGACATGGAGGGGTCCGGATCGACTACGGCCGCCCAATTGTTGAAGCCGATATGGGCATAGACCTGCTCCGTTCCCTGCAACACGCCAAGATTCGGGTGAAAGGTGATCACGACCGGATCCGAGACGGGCGCATTGGTGAAGGTGACCATGCCGGGTCCGGTCGGTGCGTCGCAGTCGCGAATGGCCGTGCTCCAGTTCAGTCCCGCGCGGCTGTCGACGTTGGAGCCACTGACATCGTGAAACCAAACCGTCAACGACGGCGAATTGTTGGTGGGTACAATATCGATCTGCCATACGTCGACCGAGACGTTGGTCATGACGTGCGGGGTCCATAAGACGCTCTCATCCAGACGAGCTTCAACCACCACCGAGGTGGCACCAGCCAACAGCCCCCCGCCCGCTTCATAGGTCACCGTAATCGGATTGCAGTCGGTCGGATCCGCCGCGAATGTGACCTTCGATCCATCGGCCAGCCCGTCATCCTCGACGTAGACGTGTTGGATATCCGACTTGCGGATGTTGCTTCGGGAATCGGTGGCCTCAATGTAGTAGTCGAGCAGCTCCCCCTTGTAGCCGGGCAGGCTGGCGCTATCGATCCGGGCGAAATAGTAATCCGCCAAGTGCGACGGCGTAATGAAGTAGTCGATCTGTCCATTGTTGGCAGCGGCATTCAGCTCGCCCTGCGTACTGGGAAGGGGGCGCATGGTCATGGGAATGGTTATCCAGCTCCCCACATCGGCCCCGCCCGCAAAGGTCTCGTTGTCAGTCGTCGCCAGAGAGTTGATGCCATCGGTGTCGATGCGAACCTTCAGGTTGACGCTACTGACGCCCGAGACGTCGTAAACGTGCGTCCAGATATAGAAGTAGGAGGGCATCTTCTTCAGATAGCTGCTGTCGCCCGTGGGGATGCTGTTGAACCAGCCGAAGGTGTAACCGCCCGGATTCCACGGAAAGCGCTGTGGACGGAAGATCGAGGGGGCGGTCGTATCGCTGGCGATGTTGTCACCCACGTAGGAGGCAATCATGGCGATCGCGCGTGTCGTTGCGAGCGACGGTTTGACCTCATCGTCGTTGCCCAGACCACCGTAATAGTTGAAGCCCGAGTCGAGGCCGTTCAGATAGATATGCCAGGCACGTTCGATGATGTTCGGATCGGTCCACGCCCCGTTGACCAGGTTGTCGTAGGGATGCGCAATCTTCCACGCACGAACCGAACCGCCGCCGTCCGTCCAGATCTGCTCGGCCGTCTCGCACCAGTTCGCCCCCGTGATGACGGGTGCCCAGCTCCAGAACTTCAGCGCAAACCCGGGCGTCTCCAGATCCACAATGGTATTCGTGTAACAGGTCGCCACACTGGCCGGATTGACCGGGGGCTCGACCCATTTCAGGAAATAGGGCGCACCGTAAGCGCTCTCCGGGAAGATCCAGGCACCCGGCTCAACATGGACCAGGTCGGCCGCAGCGCCATGCTCATTCACAAAATCCTGGATCGCGCAGACCTTGTAGCCCAAGCTCTGGCAGGCGCCGAAAAAACTGGGGGTTGACTCGAACCAGGATGACGATCCCCCACCCCAGGCATTGTCCCCATCGGTTGCGGGTAGGACGATCACGGGGCGATTGGCGTCATTGGCATACGGCGCAATGTTCCCACTAACCATACCGACTTCCGCCCCACTATAGCCGGCCTTGTAACTCAACACATCATCGGAGGGAACCACGATGATGCTCTTTGTGGTACCCGTCGGGATCGACGTACTGCGTCCTGTGCAGCTGATACGCGTAGGGTGAGACATTCCAAGCCGCCTGTCCCGGATTCGGCTCGCCAAACCACCAACCGTCTGTCGGCGATGGACCGAGCTGATCGGCGCGGTTGGGCGGGGACGATTTGATCTGGAAGGAGCCCTCCGGATCGGCGTGGTCATTGTAGGTCGGGCAGGTCCGACTCAGATGGTGACTCGGCACAATAACCCAGTCGTAGCCCTCGTCCACGAGCACGTCAATCATCTCGGTCGAAAAGGCCATCTCAGTGGGAAAGAACCCCTTCGAGTGGTCGCTCAGGTCGCTGTTACCGCCCCACGCCTTCCACCACGCCTGTTTGAACGTCGCGATCTCTTTGCGTAGCACGGACTTCGGAATCACCGCGGCCAGTGAATGGTGGTAAGTGAAGCCCACCATATCCATGCGCCGACTGCCGCCCGGCGTCGTCCAGCCACGCGCCTCGCGATAACCGTTCCACCACCCGCTGCCGTACCCGAGCTGGTTGTTGGCGCCGAGACTGCTGATGTTATCGATCAGCGATCCGGAGTAGCTGATGGCATAGCCTGCGGATGCGTCCAAGTTGGCCAGCGAATCGCGCGGCGTGTTCTGATAGGAGTTTACCCGATCATTCTTGCCGAAGATTTCGGTCAGGTTGTTATCGGGGTGTCCCTGTCCGGTGCCGTAGGTCTGCCCGCCCTTGAGCACAATCGAGTCCCAGGCATACTGCACCCGCAGAGTCTGTCCGCCATTGCTGTTCCACTCCGGCCAATAGTTCGGTTGGTGGTTGTGCCAAAACCGAGAGACATAGACATTGCCGTTGGCGGCGGCGGACACCATGCCCGCCGTCAGGAGACACACAATAGCGAGTATAAGGCGCTTCATCTTTCCGCCCTCCTCTATTGGATAACCTGTACGCGCCAGAAGCGGTTGGTGGTCAGGGAGGGCAGCGAGACATCCAGTGTCTGATTAGACGAAAGTGCCGTTAGGGAGTCGTCTGGTTGCCAGGTATCCGGTGGCAGCAGGTTGTCGCGGTGCTCGACCGTGTAGTCGATATCCGAGACCGAGCGCCACGTCACGGCGGCACCTACTGTGTTGGTCTCGACAGAGGTGATTCGGAGGAAGTCGTTGATGTCGTCCGGATCCGTACCCGCGATCATCTCGGCACCATTCGATATCGTGTCGCCGTCTTTGTCACCGCCCCAACCGTTGACGCCGATGCCGCTCAGGGGATCAAGGTTGTTGGCTGTTTCATAGACATCCGGCATGCCGTCGTTGTCGTCGTCCGGATCCTGCCAGTCATTCAAGCCGTCGTTGTCATTGTCGCCGGGGCCACTGTCTGTCTTATCGATCAGCTTGATGTACTGGGCCTGTTTGCCTGCCAAAGCGTCTTGATTCAGCCCGACTCCCAGTCCAGCCGCGAGGATCACCGAACCGGCCAGATCACTCCCCCACAACTCGATCGTCGGCGAGGTCGACAGCAAATCGACCACATTGTAGAGGTGACCGGAAACAATTCCAAACCAGTTGGCTCCGTTGTAGTCCACGTCGACGTTATAGGTCGCCGTCAGGTTGGTCCCGTAGCCATCGCCGCTCCAGTAGTTGTTGTTTACAAAGGCAAACACCACGTCCTGTGTGGCGGCACTGATGCCCGGCTGCTCAAACTTCGCCACGGCAAAGATATCGTCCCGCACTGCGGCGGTGGTCATATCGTTCAGGAAGTAGAGGCCCTGGCTTCGCAGGGCGGGCGACTGCAGGCGGGCGCGGTTGGCCCGTCCGTACGCCGCCCGCAGCGTGGCATTGGCATTTTGCCAGATGCTGGTCATGCAGTTGTAGCGCTTGAAATTGGGGATCGATTTCCCAAAGTTCAACTCATAATGGTCAAAGTTGTGCAGCGCGTCAGGAATCGACGAGGAGGCGTCACCGCACTGGTAGGTGGCGGCATCGTTCTGGGCCCCGGCCTCTTGCCCGTAAAGCATCATGGGCACACCGTCCACGGCCGCCAGCTCGGCATGCGCATAGAAGAGCCGCCAACCATCATGGTTGGGTAGGACTTCATCGTGTCCGCTCAGGTTCAGTAGAATCGGCGAACCGTCATAAGCCTCACGTCTGTCGGTTAGCGCATCGCGTGTCGGCCCGGTCGTGGGCGTGGGACTGAACCCACCCCCACAGCCATTGGCCGGATAGTCAAAGAACTGATCGCGCCAGTAGAAGACCATGTTCTCGTTCAGCACGTCAAAATGCCGACTCGACCGGTAGCCCACACCATGTCGTTTGCTACCGTCGATCTCACGATAGCCGTCCAACGACTCCGCCATAAAGATGAAGTCCCACTTGCGCTGGCGCGTTCGGTTGATGCAGTACTCCCAGAACTGGCTAGGCAGCCCTTGCGCGAAGTCGCATCGCAGACCGTCAATGCCCTTATAGGACTCCGACTTGGGGGTCCCTTCAGGGCAGCCGGTCTGATCGAGCCAGTAGAGCCCGTAATGGGCAAAGTACTCCCACACCTCCGCCGAGTAGGCGTCCTGCCCGTAAAAGACATCACGTTCGGAAAGGAATTCACGATAGTGCCGACTGGAGGACTCGCCGGGCGAACCGCCCTTGACCAGCGCGTCGTAAGAACCAAACCAAAACTCACGTACATCGGTCCATTTCCCGAAATCAATCCGATCCGGCGCAATGGCAATATCGGTATTCCCTCCGCCCTGATACACCGTGGCGTGCTCGCCAGGACTTCCGGCCTTGGCAAACCATTGCGGACGCTTGCTGCGAATCTCCGTGTTGCCGTTCGTGGCCCAGACGAACAGATCCACGGCCCCCTGCCCCAGGACGCAGTCCGGGGCCGAGTGATTGAAGGTGCCATCCATCATCACCCCGACGCGCTCGCTATCTAGAGCGGACACGAAGTCCTTGAACTCCTGCAGCGCGCTTTGTGGTGTGTTGCTGCTGCCCAGGGCCGGACTCACGCTCCAGTAATCGCGCACGGCATAGGGGCTGCCCGGATTCCAGGGCTGGAGCGTATCCGGGTCCAGATCTCGTCCGTCGATACCAATCGGGTGGATCGGTTGCAGCCAGAGCATATTGACGCCCAGATTGGTGTAGTAGCCGCTGTGCAGCGTGTCAGGCCGATCGATGTTCTGAATGTAGAGGTCCTCGAAAGTGCTGCGCCCTGCAAAGGACGCCTCCGTGGCCTCGGCCGTGGTCGGATTCACCTCATACATCACCACGTCGAGCGCCTTGGGCGGCGACACCACCACCGCGAGGTCGCGCCGCAGACAGTGGTCGGTGTAGTAGATCCACGGCCCTGAGCCATTCAGCTTGTAGCGCGCATTGATACGGTAGGCACCGCATCGGTTGACCGGTAGGGTGGTGCGGAACTGGTTGGGATCAATCGTCGCCATCGGATAGGCCCGCGAATACCCGGACGGATTGGCCGCCGTCACCAGGTCGAGATCCTCCGTCATCACAGCGAAGTTTCGACGATTCAGATTGCTGATCAACTCCACATCCGTGGCCACATCTGGCGCGGTCACGTTGGGGAAGAGTGTCACCGTTATGGACGACGATTCGCCTGCAAGCTCGTCGATAAAGAAGCGGCGCAGATCGTAATTGGCGTCGCGAATAGTGCCGCCCACATCCGACTGCATCGCAGGTGCGCCCCGGTCGAAGTCGCCATCCAGATCTTCGTCACGCACGCTCTCCACGCAGACCGGCAGGAACTCCATCTCGTCAAGGTTGACCACGTTGGCATCCAGGAACGCGTCATATTCAGCCCCCTGCCATTCGGTCGGGCATTGATCCGTGATCTGGCTGCCATCGACATCGCCATAAACCACCACCGCGATATAGAGAACCTTGGGTCGGTAGCCAAAGACCTCGAGCAGATTGAACTCTGCTTCCAGGGCTCCGCCATCGGGTCCCATCGCCACGCGCCCCAGTGAGCCCCCGTTGCTCAACCCAAAATAGCCGTTGGGATAGGTATCAGATTCGCCGGCGACCCAGGGCTTGGTAGACTTCTCGAACTTGACGATACCGCTCTTGGCCCACGGTGCCGCCTCTGCATCGCCGGGCGCGTCTGTGACAAAGATAAAGTGATCGCCGCCCACTCCTCCCCCCTTGTGAGCCGACCACGTGGCGACATAGAAGCAGTCCCCGCTGGCGGCGGCTAGAATCTTCATGCCGTTATTGGCAATCTCATAACTGGCACTATCAAAGGCGCCATCCATGGTGAAGCAGGGCGCGTCATTGATGCAGGGCGTGATGGGAACCGGATAGTTGGCGCCCGCCCCGTTGTCATAGATTGTGCCACCATCGTCCGCTTCAAACCACACCGCGAGGTTTGTGATGTTGGTGTCCATGCCATAGGAGTATTGCCAACCGCCCCCGTTCTCGGTCATGCCAAAGACGCCCGCCGATGTATCGTTGGTCAGTACGCCAACACGCACGGGCGAGAGGCCCGTCAGGGGGCCCTCGTTAGGACGATAGGTCAGCGTTACCGACGAACCATCGCAGTTGTCCGGCAGCTCGGGCGACCAGGATATCTGCGCCGCGACGGGCCCGGTGTCGCAGGTGTCCGGATGGCTGCCAGCATCATAGATGTTGAAGTAGGCCGGGTTGTCGTGGAGCAGGTAGCCCTGAACCACTTCACAGAGATTCGGAAAACCATCGTTGTCCCAGTCGTCATCTCCATCCCAGTCGATGTCGTAAAACGTATTGTGGTTCATGGGGTTCAGCTTGCCCCATGACTCCCAGCTCTGCGGGATCATGTCCCAGTTGCTGTCGCCGGGCCATTGGACGTTCGGGCCAGGGAACGAGCCGTCGGTGAATCCGGGCGCCTCAATATCATCCGGCAAGCCGTCGCCGTCCGAGTCGTAGGCATAGCGCGAATCGGTCGGATGATCCTTCTTGCCGTACAGATTAAAGAAGACCGTGCGCGAGACCACTTTAACGTCACCGCCACCGGCATCAAGAACGGCCTCGAAGAAGTGGGGGCCGTTGACAAAGGCACCCGTGAAGTGCAGGGCTTCGCCACCGCTCAGATACTCTCCGGTGAAGACATTCGTATAGTTGCCACCGCTGACGTCCACATGATTCAGGATGTAGCCATCCCACAGGAGCGTCACTGTGCCGCTCCCCACACTGCCGCTGGTCTTAAAGAAGGGCAGATAGATGGGGTCTCCTTCGGCGTGGTTCATGGTGAGCGTCATAGCACTGGTATCGCGCACGCCAAAGGTGCGCAACAGCGTTGAGCTATTGATTTGGCTGCGTGGACTGCCGAAATCATACTCGCCAGCCTGGACCTCGACGGTGTGGCTCGTGCCTGTCGCTACGCCCTGGATGGTATACTTCCAGCGGCCCTTCATAATTTCGTGGGCGCTCTCCCAGCTCCCGCCATTGATACGCACCTGCATGTCGTAGGCGGTCTTGTCCTCATTGATAATCTCAATCGTTCGATCGCCATCAATCGTCGCATTGTTGGTCAGATTGGCAATCTCGAGATCGGGACCGTGGCGGTCAACATAGACGGTCTCGTGGAAGGTCTGATAGCGATCAGGCAGGCCGCTGCCTCCGTTAAAGACCCGGCCCTTAACCAAGTGCAGTCCCTCGGTGACATTGGTCAACCCAACCGTGAGGCGCCAGTGCGGGCCGCTTACGGGAGACGCGTTCATGAAACCTCCGCGCACGAAATCCTTGCCAGAGTCATAGGGCGCGGCACCGCCAATATCCCAACCACCGCCCCACTTGACGTTGACCTCATCCACAGCAGGTTCGCCCACCGCGTCGCTGTAATGGACATTGATATCGACCGTGTCATTGGTCAGCCGCGTGACGCTCCGCAAAATACCCTCGCCGGCGATCATGCGACCGTCGGGAATGATCCAGGGCATATTCGTCGACGACGAAAAGCGAATCGGATCGCCATCCGCCATCGGCACCCGCGGCGCATAACAGACATAGCCCTGCCCACCCAAGCCAGGGACGGTGAGCGTGACTTGGCCACCACTGACCGTGAGATCGGTCGGATTGTTGCCGGTGTAGTCGTGCAGCACGGTACCATCAGGGAACGCACAAGCCACCGTTTCCGTGCGGTCATAGCCCCCGTCATTGAGACCGACCAGGAGCAGTGATTCGCCGCTGTCCGGTGCCGAACCGCTGCTGTTCATGTCGTCGAAGCGCTCGTAGACGTAGAGGTCACCATCAGCCCAACGGCCCCACTCGGCCCCGCGTGCGAACTGGTTGTGGATATAGACCAAATTCGGGATCGTGCCGTTGCCATACTCGCCCATGGCGCTCTCATAGCCGATCTTCAGCCAGTTGCGTGAGCCCTGATCGGCCGGATCGTAGTTGTTACCGGTGAAGTAGACCACGGGAATGCCGATGTGCGTCAGGATATAGGCGTAGGCCAGCTCCTTCTTCCCCATGTTGTCTTCGTCATGACTGTGGGTGAACATGACGCCCTCATTCGGGCCGAAGGCGGCATCCGAAGCCAGAGCGCCCATGTTACCGTTATTGAACGCCTCATACTGCATCTGCTTCAGGTGTGGAAAATCGAGGTAGCGCATCTTGACGCCCCAGTCGCGCCAGTAGCCCACTTCACTCTTACTGTAGATAAACATCTCGCCAAAAATCAGCGCATCATCACGCCGGATATCGGGCAGATACATCTCGTTAATCTCATCCGTGTCGCTGTGGCCACGTCGACTGTTGAAGTTCTCCTGGATCCAATGATTGAATCCCCAGGCCACAGGCTCAGCCTGACCAAAGAACTCGCGCACGACGTGCTTGGGGGCATCCAGGCGTACCCCGTCCCAGTCCTCGGCATTGCCCAGCCACTGGATCCATCGTTCGAGGAACTCAACAGGGTGCTCATTGGTGAGTTCAACGCCACCGGGATATTTCTCGAGCATACCGGGATGGCGCGTGAATCGGCTGGGGGCAGCCATGCCCGCGCCGCAGCGCTCGCCGTCCACAAAGCGGTTGTCAATCTCCGTGACGATATCAAAGAGACTGACGAGCTCCTGCTGGAAGTTTTGATCGCAATCACCGTCGTTCGGGTCGAAATCCGACATACGCGGGGCGCGCTTGAAACCAAGCGGATAGGCCCCATCCCACCAGCCGTGGAAATCGTTCTTATGCATGCCGGGATAGCTCTCGATATGAGGGCCATTGCCGGTATGATTGAAGACGATATCGGGGTAGATTCGGATATCGCAGTTGTGGGCATTATCCGTCATATTGCGCAGCGAACCGCGCGTGCCGTAGCGCGTGGCGAGCGTGCCCCGCTGTGGATGTTCGCCCACGTCGAACCGGTCGAACAGGTTGTACCCCACGTTGCCGCCACCGCCGTTGGGAAAGACGCCGGCAATGGGCGATTTGCAGGGCGAGGGATGCCAGATGCCTTCAAAGCCAATTTCGGCCACGAGGGGCAGGCGCTGATACATGTCATCCCACTCCGTCTCAAACCACTGCACGATCACTTCGGCGGGAGCACAGATGGGGAGGAAGAAGGAGACAGCAAGCGAGAGGAGCAAGATGCCGGTTGTACAGAAACGATTCCTCACAGTCATTCTCCTTGATTGAACGAGACACTACCTCTTGTTTCAGACCCTCGTATGGAGGGCTGTCGTGTCGAGGTTTCAGATGCAGGACGCGGCCTGAATTGCCTTCTGGATGTCAAAATAAAATGACGCGCAGAGGTAGTTGTCGCCCGTTCCTGGCGCAGCCATGCACCGCGCCGGATCGGTCAAGAACGACTGTATGGGAAAGAACAACACCACCACTTCAAAACAGTCGCAGTCTAGCATGGATAACCAGTCGATGAAAAGCAGGAATTGAGTACAGGATTCTGCGTGAGGATGCTGCGACCAGGCCGAGCCTATCGGCTCACCCCCTTCTCTTTGCGGTCACCGCAACGACCCTTTTTTGATTTGACCCGTTGACGTTGGCACCAGTCGGGCGTATAGGGTCGCGCTGGATGGAGTGCGCCTGCACGCTTGATCAGGGCAGAACAGAAGGGAGCGTTAGCCAAGGATGATGGCATACCACATAGAGCGACGCACAGTGGCACCAGACCTGCGAGGCATTCGATGATATTACGGATTCACCGCGTCTACAGCACGGCCTTGCCGGCGGACCGTGACCGCGTCGCGCAGGTCCAGGTGATCTTTCGCGACAACTTCGCCGCCGTGGCGACCTATGCCGACAAGATTCCTGACCTGCTCAACCGGCCGTTCGAGTTCGGCTACCGCAGCGTCCTCTTCGTCAGCGAGAATGCCAGCGGCTCGGTCACGGGATTCTCACTCTTCCTTCATCTACCCGAAATCAACAGCTCGCTGCTCGATTTTGTGGCCATTCGGAAGGGAATCCGGGGCGGCGGACTGGGCGGTGCCCTCTATTCGGCCACACGCGAGTACCTCCGCGAGATGGGATCGCGCGGGCTCTACATGGAGGTGTTTCCCGACTCCCCCTTGGTGAAAGATCCGGCCGTGCTGGCCCAAAATCGGCGGCGTATCCGCTTCTATGAAAGCCATGGTGCCCGCATCATTACGGGAACTGACTTTGAGACTCCCATCGATGAGGATCCGGCCGCACACCTCATGTTCGACAGCTTGGGGCGCGAAGACCCGCTCCGCCGGGCAGAGGCACGCGCAGCCTTCCGACTGATCCTGACCCGCAAATACTCCAAACTGGTCGCGCCCGATTACATAGAGCGAGTGGTGGAAAGTGTGGTCGATGACCCTGTGCGCGTTCTTGAACCGCGGCGATCAAAGAAGACCAGAACGGACGCGGTGCCGACGGTTCATGCGGAGAAGGCCTTCGCCCTGGTGTCAAGCCCCGCTCACGCCCTGCACCATGTCCGCGAACAAGGCTATGTAGAACGGCCGGCACGAGTCGACTCTCTGTGCGAGGCCCTTGCGCCTCTGCCTTTCTTCGAAAGCAGACCGCTGGTCCACTTCCCTGACAAACACATCAAGGCGGTGCATGCCCCCGACTTCGTGACCTATCTCCACGATGTCTGCCTCAAGCTCAACTCAAAACGGCCCGTCTATCCCTATGTCTTCCCCATCCGTCGGCCAGAAAAACGGCCCAAAGATCTCGCCGTGCGGGCGGGCTACTACTGCATCGACACCTTCACCCCACTCGACCGCAACGCCTACGACGCGGCCCGCGCCGCCGTGGATACGGCCCTCAGTGCCGCCCGGCTCGTGGTCGACGGTCGACGCGTCGCCTACGCGATATGCCGCCCCCCGGGCCACCATGCGGAACGCCGTGCCTTCGGTGGTTTCTGCTATTTTAACAATGCCGCCATAGCGGCCCACTACTTGAGCACGCTGGGGCGCGTGGCAACGCTGGATATCGATTATCACCACGGTAACGGCACGCAGGATATATTCTACCAACGCGCCGATGTCCTGACGGTCTCGGTGCATGGCCACCCGAATATCGCCTATCCCTATTTTTCGGGGTTCGCGGACGAACGAGGTGATGGCGATGGCGTGGGCTACAACCGCAACTACCCACTATCCGAAACGATAACCGAGGTGCAGTATCTGGCCACATTTGACCGCGCCCTGGCGACGGTGCGTCGTTATGATCCGACCTTTCTGGTCGTATCGATTGGCTTCGACATTATGAAAGGCGACCCCACCGGAACGTTCCCGCTCACGGCGGGATCCATGCGCGAGATTGGCCGCCGACTGGTATCCATGGCCCTGCCCACGCTCGTGGTTCAGGAGGGGGGCTACCGCTTGAACAACCTCCGCAGTGGCGCACCCGCCTTCTTCAAGGGGCTGTACGAATGTGTCGAACGCGGGGGACCGGTCCACAAGACGACACAGCGACGCGGGCGCACTTCTTCTCATCGGTGGTCATCGGCTTCTCAGTGATCATGTCAGCACGGTCGTGCGTTTCTACTTCAGAACCCCCTGAACGTCTTGTATTTACGCCAACACCTAACGAGC
>JABMPJ010000090.1 GCA_013203785.1 Lentisphaerota bacterium
AGTATGTGATTGGCGGGACTTTTCCGTACTCGTACACCTACTCGTACACGCCTATCTCTTAAGTCTCATCTGATGGACGGGGATATTTCATCAGTAGTCATTGCCCACGAAGCCCTTATCAACAGAGAAGAATCCGTCGTGCCCTGCCTGCATCAATTCGCTTTCACCGGATTGCCTAACGGTGCATAGTAGGCCGCTCAGCCCCAAAGCCATATTGGCACGCGGGCGGCGGGACCCTGATAATGAAACGCACTTGTCTGTATGATGTTCACGTGGCGCTGCAAGCGCGCATGGGGCCATTTGGCGGTTTCGAGATGCCGATTCAGTACGCTGGCATTATGGCCGAACACCTGGCCTGTCGCCGCGGAGCGGTACTCTTTGACACCTGCCACATGGGTGAGTTCCTGTTGGACGGCCCGCAGGTTATTGCCGAGCTGGAGGCACTCGTGACCTGTCCGGTCGGATCATTGGCCGAGGGCCAGTGCCGCTATGGACTGCTCTGCAACCCCGAGGGCGGAGTGATCGATGATCTCCTGGTCTACCGACTCGGCCCCGAGAGCGTGATGTTGGTGGTCAACGCTGGCACGCAGGAGGACGACGCGGCATGGATCCGCGGCCATCTCGGTGCGACGACTACGTTCAGCAACCGTTCGGACGACACCGCCAAGATCGATCTACAGGGGCCGCAGGCACCCCGCATGGTGCAACGCCTCCTGGGCGATGCGATTGTGGGGCTGCGCTACTACCGCTTCGTACAAACGCTCTACCGCAATGAGCCGGTCCTGCTGAGCCGAACCGGCTATACCGGTGAGATTGGCGTAGAGCTCTATGCGGCGCCCGACCAAGCCATTGCGTTCTGGAACGACTGCATGGAGCTAGGCGCTGAACCGGCCGGACTGGGGGCGCGTGATACGCTGCGCCTGGAAGCCGGCATGCCTCTCTACGGTCACGAGCTGAATGCCGCGCGCAACGCGGCCGAGTCGGGCTTTACAAAGTCAATCGCAACCGATAAATCCTTCATTGGCTCCGACGTGGTACTGGAGGACGCGCTGCGGCAGCAGCGTCTGGTGGGGTTGGCCCTGGAGGGACGACGTGCCGCACGCGAAGGGGACCGAATCTGTGACCGGCAGGGCATGACCGTAGGCGTGATCACGAGCGGGAGTTACGGCCCCTCGGTTGGCCACGCGATTGCACTGGGCTATCTCGATGCCGGCCACGACGCTACGGTTGGCACCGCGCTGTGTGTGCAGACGGCGCGCAACGAACTACAGGCGGTTGTAACAGAACTGCCCTTCTGGACGGAGGGCACGGCACGACGTAAGGTGAATGATTTTCTAGAGGTGCAAGTTAAAGGGGAGAGCCATGAGTGAGAGTGATCGGAAGTACGCGAAATCGCATGAGTGGGCCAAGCTCGAGGGGGACGTGGTCGTGGTGGGGATCAGTGACCACGCACAGAAGGAGTTGGGTGATATCACGTTTGTTGAACTGCCCACGGTCGGAACGAGCGTCCACGCCGGTGGCGAGTGCGGTGTGGTCGAGTCGGTCAAGGCTGCCAGTGATATCTATGCCCCGATCGGTGGTGACGTTGTGGCGGTCAACGGAGCGCTCGAGGACGCCCCCGAGCTGATCAACCAGGAGCCGTTCGCCGGTGGCTGGATACTCAAGCTACAGCCCGCCGACGTGACCGAGTTGGATGCCCTGATGTCGGCGGCCGATTACGACGCCACTCTCTGAGGTCTGCCATGAGTTTTATTGCCAATACGGACGCGCAGCGCGCCGAGATGCTGGAGGCCATTGGTGTGGCGTCGGTTGACGAGCTCTTTAGCTCGATCCCGGATGCGTTGCGCCCTCAATCGTTCCGCCTGCCGCCGCCGCGCTCAGAGCACGAGGTGATGGAATACTTCCGCAAGCTCTCGCAACGGAACTACGCGCACCTGACTGGCTTTCTGGGTGGGGGCTTCTATGATCACTTTATTCCGGCGGCTGTGGACGCCCTCGCCTCGCGCGGTGAGTTCTTCACGGCCTATACGCCCTATCAGCCGGAGCTCTCACAAGGCACGCTACAGGCCATCTATGAGTACCAGACGCAGATTTGTCGGCTGACCGGGATGGCCGCCGCGAATGCCTCGATGTACGACGGCGGGACGGCCATCTATGAAGCGTGTCAGATGGCGCTGCACGCCACGGGCCGCTCCCGTATCGTCATTGGCGGTGGTGTTAACCCGGTCTATCGCAAGATGCTCTACTCCTATACGGCTAATCTGGAGATCGACTTCACCGAGATTCCTGTGACCCACGGCCAGAGCGACCGCGAGGCGGTTTTCGCCGCCTTGGGTGAGGACGTGGCCGGCGTTATTCTTCAGAATCCCAACTTCTTTGGTGTGATCGATGACCATGAAGACATTGTGACCCACTGTCATGAGCGGGGCATCCTCGTGATCCAATCGGTCTACCCGATCGCCATGGCCATGCTGAAACCGCCCGGTGCCATCGGCGTGGACATTGCCGTGGGGGAGGGACAGTCCCTCGGCATTCCGCTGGCTTTTGGCGGCCCCTATCTCGGATTCATGGCCACTAGCAAGAAACTTGTGCGCAAAATGCCGGGGCGTATTGCGGGGCGAACGCTGGATCGCAATGGGCGCGAGGCCTTTGTGCTGACGTTGCAGGCGCGTGAGCAGCATATCCGGCGCGAGAAGGCTACCTCCAACATCTGCACCAACCAGGGGCTGTGCGCGCTGCGGGCGCACATCTATCTCAGTGTGATTGGCAAAGAAGGGCTCAAGGAGGTTGCCCAGCTGTGCCACGCCAAGGCGGAGTATGCCAAGGAGCGCTTCAAGGCAATTCCCGGCGTGAGCGTCATGGAGAGTAGCCCGACCTTCAACGAGTTCACCGTGCGGCTGCCGGCCGATGCCAGTGAGGTGGCGGGGAGATTGGTCGAACGGGGCATTGCCCCCGGGCTGCCGCTCGGGCGCTACTATCCCGGGATGGAGAACTACCTCCTTGTGGCCGTGACTGAAAAACGTACCAAGGCCGAGATCGGTCATTTTGCCGAAGTCCTTGCGGATGTGTTGACGACCTACTGGGATTTCGCCAATGAGCAGAGCGCGCGTATCGACATTCAGGGGCGACGATCATGAGCATTATCTTTGAGAAATCAGTGACCGGTCGCCGGGGCGTTAGTCTGCCGGCCTGCGATGTGCCCCCCGCGAGCGGGATCCCGGGGCCGTGTCTGCGCGAGGAGGCGGCTGAGCTCTGTGAGCTATCGGAGCTCGATGTGGTGCGGCATTTTACGGCCCTGTCACGCCTCAACTTTGGCATCGATACGGGGTTCTATCCGTTGGGCTCATGCACCATGAAATTCAACCCCCGTGTCTCTGAGCGCATCGCCGGACTGGAGGGCTTTGCACAGCTACACCCCTTCCTACCTCAGCTCCGCTCAGGCGGGATGCTGGCGCAGGGCGCTCTACAGTTGCTTTACGAGCTGGAGCGCGTCTTGTGTGAGATTGCCGGGATGAAGGCTTTCACGCTACAGCCTCTCGCTGGGGCACATGGTGAGCTGACCGGCATGATGCTGATCGCGGCCTACCACCGCGCCAAGGGCAACCGCAAGCATGTCGTCTTGATCCCCGACGAGGCGCACGGCACCAATCCTTCCAGCGCTGGCATTACCGGCTACACGACCCAGGCCGTGCCGACGGATCCCGTCTCGGGCATGCTGGATCTGGTGGCGCTCGAATCGATGCTTAACGATGACACCGCGGCCATCATGCTTACCAATCCCAACACACTCGGCATCTTCAACAGCGAGATTGAGAGGGTGGTGGAGATGGCGCATCGGTATGACGCCCAGGTCTACTACGACGGGGCCAACCTGAACGCCATCATGGGAAAATTCCGCCCCGGTGATGCGGGCATTGATGTGATGCACATTAACGTGCACAAGACCTTCGCCACCCCTCACGGTGGTGGCGGACCCGGTGCCGGGCCGGTCGGAGTACGCGAACACCTCGTGCCGTTTCTTCCCATTTCGCGCATTCAGAAGCGCCAGGACAACACCTATGTGCTCGATTATGACCAACCGCAATCGATCGGCTATGTGGCTCCGTTCTACGGCAACTTCTCCATACTGGTGCGGGCCTATGCCTACATCCTGCTCAATGGTGGGCGGGGGCTGATCGACGTCAGCGAGAACGCGGTCCTGAACGCCAACTATGTGATGCATGCCCTCAAGGGGCGCTATGAGCTGCCCTATGATCGCCCCTGCATGCACGAGTGCGTCTTCTCGGCCTCACGCCAGGCGGAGTATGGTGTGCATGCCACGGATATCGCCAAGGCACTGATTGATCGCGGCTACCATCCGCCCACCGTCTACTTCCCCCTGATCGTCAAGGAGGCCATGATGGTAGAGCCGACCGAGACGGAGAGTAAGGAGACGCTCGACGGCTTCATTGCCGCCATGCTGGAGATTGCCGACGAAGTGGAGCAGGCACCAGAGTCATTCGCCGATCGACCGCGTCTGGCACCGGTCTGCCGTCCTGACGAAGTCCAAGCCGCCCGTGCGATGGATGTGTGCTTTAATGGCTGATGGTTGATGGTTGATGGTTGATGGGATGGCACATGCGCCTCCACTAACTAGCAACCACTAACCACCCCCTACTCATCAATCATGATGGCGTCGACCGGGCAGTTCTGCGCTGCGTCACGACAGGCATCCTCTTCGCCGATCGGCACGTCTTCAACGGTGACGCGAGCCAAGTCGCCGTCCATCTCGAAAACGGCGGAGCACGTATCTGGGCAGAGCCCACATCCTACGCAGGCATCAGAATCTATGGTCGCTTTCATGGTCGGTCTCCTCACAAATCGAGTGCGCGAAGGCGTCGTCTCTCGGTGTTGTGATGGCCCAATGTACCAACCGTGTTCACCGCTGGCAAAACTTAAAGCAGGCGTGACAGTCGTTCCACGTTACTGGGCCGGGCGTCGCAGGTGCTCTTGTTCGGGTGGTGCCATGTTTTGGCGGCTGGAGCCGCGGTGAATCCCCGCACGGCCGAAGTCGCGTTGAATGGCATCAATCACATGGCTGAGCCGCTCGTTGCGGTCTAGCAGCGTGCGGTCGTCTTCAAAAAGCGACAGTTGGTCGGGCGGACCGCTGGTGAGGGTGCTGACCCCAAAGCCTACCAGCCGCACCGGCTTGATGAGGGGCTCGTTCTCGAGAAGCTGATCGGCGGCGGCGCGCAGGCTGAAATTGTCGCATACCGCAGGCATAAGCGGGCGCTGACGCGTGATGGTTTTGAATCCCTCCCAGCGCAACTTCAGACGGGCCAGCCCGGCCTGTTTGCTGCTGGCACGCAGACGGCGTCCCACGTTGTCGGCCAGGTCGGCCAGTACCGCACGGATCTCGTCATAGTCGCTACAGTCATGCGTAAAGGTGTGCTCGTGGGAGATGCTCTTTTCCTCATGTTCGGTTTCCACCTCCCGATCGTCCTCTCCCCACGCCAAACGCAACAGGTGGCGAGCGGACCGAGGGGTGAGAATCGAGGCCAGTCGCACCTCGTTGCAGGCCTGTAGCTGGCCAATCGTATGGATACCGGCCGCCTCGAGCGGTCGGCGGGTCACCTTGCCGACGCCCCAGATACGGCTGATGGAGAGCGGGGCGAGGAAGGCCGCAATGGCCTCCGGTGAGCGCGGCACAACCGTCAGCCCATCGGGCTTTTCCATATCGCTCGCCAGCTTGGCGAGAAACTTGTTGGGCGCCACCCCCGCCGAGGCGGTCAGCTCGGTCTCGCTGCGGATGGTATCCTTGATCTGGCGCGCAATCGCCTCGCCGCGCCCAAAGAGGTGTTCCACACCGCTGACGTCGAGGAAGGCTTCATCGATGGAGAGCGGCTCGACGTGCGGCGTGAATCGGTCGAAGATGGCGCGAATCTGCCGTGAGGCCGCCATGTAGCGTTTGCCATCGGGGGGGAGAAAGACCGCCTGCGGACAGCGCTGATAGGCTTCACGTGAGGGCATCGCGGAGTGGATGCCAAACTGACGCGCCTCATAGGAGGCCGCCGCGACAACCCCCCGTTGATCCGCCGGGGCTCCCACCACGACCGGCTGCCCGCGTAGTTCGGGGCGATCGCGCTGCTCAACCGAAGTGAAAAACGCATCCATGTCCACATGTAAGATCGTCCGCTCCATAACGCCAGGAGTATAGCAGACGCAGCCACGACGAGGCGAGCGAGAGGGTTGGGGTGCGGTTGAGTTTGGTGGGACATAGCAGGCCCTGAATCTGTGGAAAGTTCAAAAAAGCCTCTTTACAGAGAGATCTTCAGTGTGTCATGATCTGTCCTCAGAAGGAGGACAGTCTATGAAAGCATCCATTGATGCCG
>JABMPJ010000091.1 GCA_013203785.1 Lentisphaerota bacterium
CCGAATGAGATTACGTTCCGTCTTGGTCACGCGTCTGTAAGCCAATGTCTCCTCCATGTGTTCGTAGCACACGAAGAACATAACTTACCGCGTGACCTTCTTCATTCCTCAAGTGTTGCGCTGGCTACTCGCGCGCGGGCAACCTTGAACAAGGAACTCCCAACTCCCAAGTGGGCGAGTCCAGAGAATGGGCTGTGCAAGCGCGCACCATTCGCGACCCTCGCCCTCCCTCCTTGTTCGGTTGGATATTCCTTCCGAAGCCATTCACTGTGCTACAGTGAATCTGAAATTGCAGAAAATTCAGGACACCATCGGTCTTTACTCGGAATCCGAACCGTCGGGTGACGCCTTGCGCTCGACGAACTGTCCGTTCTGAATTCGGTAGAACGTGCTGTCGCCGGCAGACAGGACCAGGTCCGCCGAGATGCCGCCGAAGATCGGGGTGTTGGCCGGTGAGTGGATCGATGTCGTGATCTCGTGGTCCGTCGGATTGTGCAATTCAAGGAAGGGCGGGGCCCCTTCCGTCTGGCCGTCCACGACCAGCGTCAGCTTTACATCGCTATTATCGCAGACGAACACGTTGCCGACCCACATGGAGTTGGCTCTGTCGATGGATTCCTGGAACCAGGCTGTGCCGTGTTCGTCGACCGGGACGTAACGGAACCAGGGACGTAGCGTGCTGTAGAGTGCGGCACAGCCATTGTCGAGCAACCCGTGAACGCGGATGGGCAGGTCTATCATCAACTCCTGAGGCCCCAGTGTGAAAGCAGCCTCGTTAGCGGTGCTGCGGGCCGTGAAGAAGAACGTCGCGTCCTCAAGTGTGCCCACTGTCATCTCAACCGGGTACCCGTCATGGCCGCCGCCCATATTCATGGCCTTGACGGTGTGTTCCAACATGGCACTGCCCGCGATCTCATCGGCGAATGTGCCGACACCGAATCGATATTTGATGACGTCGCCAGCTTTGATCTGCTGACCATCGTAACCCAGGCCGCCGGTGAAGGTGACCCAGCCGGGCAGTGACGCCTGGTAGACGAAATTGGTCATATCGGCCGGCACGAGGACGCCGAAATACCCGACCGGAGTCGTCATGGTGGCCGCGTACCCGCCTGGGCGTATGCGGCCATGTCGTCGAATGCTCGTAGCCTTATTGCGCACGAGACCGACCTCCGTGGATCCGTCGGCCTCGGTGATGATAAATAGCTCTCCGATCCGGCGGTCCAGATCGGTCGGAAACCGTTCCTCGACCAGGGCGATGGGCACTTGACCGCTGAGCGTGCAGTCCTTCTTGAATCGAATCTCGCCTTCGTGCCAGAGGATGGCGCCCTTGTAGTTCTTGCGGCCCTCGCGCACGCGGCGATGGTTCCCGGTCACATACATGTCGATCTTCTCCATGGGCGCGTAGAGCGTGTGCGTGCGGTCGAAGTATTCGTTCTCCATCACATCCCTGGGCACGGTGGCCATGGCGGGAGTGGGCCGTTTGTCGCTGCTGTACCGCTCGGCCAGCATCGTGGACCGCATGGTGGCGATCTGCATGTTGTGGCTGTTCACGCCCACGTCCATGCGCCACGCGGGCATGGCATCGAGTTGGACGTTATCGGGATATCGACCACCCGGCAGGCCCTTCATACCGATCATCTGGGAAAGCTGGATGTAGGAAGTCGGCACCCCCAGTGTCGTGCTCGAGGTGTCGTAGCCGCGTAGGGCGTACGAGCTCCCATTGCGGAATCCCTTTGCCGCATTGAAGAACTCGTTGCGGTCGGGGATCCAGCACATCTGCGTCGGGCCCAGGATGTTGTTGTTGTCACTGCAACGAAAGAGGTTGCCCTTGTAGCTGAAGACGAGGATGTCGTACGACACGGCGCGGCGCCCCTGGGTATCGGTGACCTCCAGGACGAGGTGGTGTTGCCGGTCGTGGACAAACTCAAACTCGCGCGTGAGTTCGCGGGCACCATGGCCGAGGAAACGGCGAACGGGGCCGTGGTCGTCGTCATGCACCTTGACCTCCTGAATGCCATCATCGGAACGCACGACAAAACGAACGCGCACCCGCTGTGCCCCACGCGTAAATTGCCAATTGTCTTCCATCTGCGAGTCAATGGCGTCCCAGGAAGCGATAACGGGCCCCTGGCTGACGTATTGCCCGGCCGCGGCCGCCTTACCCCACGCGGCGGTACGGGTGTTGAGGGCTACTGTGGCCATTTCGAGATTCCGCATGCCCATGAAACAGGTATCGGCGGCGGCGGCGACTTCGGCCGGCGCGTGGATGCGGGTGAAGGAGGATAGGGCCGCCCAGCGCAAGTCGCGCAGCCCGAAGAGGTAGTCCTCCATGTTGTCGGCAATCAGGCGAGTGCCCTCATAGACAAACGGCACGTAGTGGAAGAACCACCACAGGTTTTCGGCATGCGCGCCGTTGGCGCGGAGCTGATCGTAGTCCAGAAGCGCGCTGCCCGAGTACCGCGAGAATGCCGCGAAGGCGCCGTAGTTGTGTATGCGCTCGCCGTCCCACTGCACGTACGTCCCTGCCGTCTCTGTGATGGTGTCGCGCGGCCAGGCGATGGACTCGCCCCAGAACGCCCAGCGGTTGCCGATGCCATCGGTGAACTCGATGCCGGGGCAGGCATAGAAGTCGTTCGCGAGCGACGCGGCCGCACAATCGGCTTTGAGCCGGGCGAGCGTCTCTTTGCTGAGTTGCTCAAGAGGATCAGCGAACACGATGAACGACAGGCCGGCCGCGCGTGCAGCTGCTACGTACTCGGCCACGGTGCCCTTGCCATCCGTGTACGCGGTGTGAGCCCCGACAATGCCGCGCACGTCGTTTGTTATTGGAGCTGTAAAGGTCTGTTGATCCCAGTCGACGTGCCTGGGGAACGACACCGGCGCATAGGGCGTGACCTTGTAGGTGCCGTAGCCTTCGATCCCCTCGGCCGGTTCAGCCAGCCAGTGGAAGGCATTCATGATCAGCTTCATGCTGTCACTGGACCGACCGGCGGCGGGATCGCCGTTTGTTTCGACCGTGTCCGGCCATAGCGGATTGCGGTGGTTCATGCCGAGGAAGAGGTGAGAAAGGGGGTAACACACGACGCGCCCCTTTCCGTATTCACGGACCGCCACGATGGGCGGGGCGCTGGTGTATGTCCCCTCCGCGTTAAGGTCAATAGCGTTCTCGCCAGATGCCGTTGAGCGGTAACTGCGCGCGTCCGCTTCGCCCTGCACCACGACGGTCCACTCCGGGGAGTAGGCCATGGCTGCCACGCCAGGGTAGCGTGCCGAGCCGTGAAGCGGGAGATAGAGCGCTTTGACCCCCTGCGTGACCGGGTGCTCCTTGACGCTGGTCGTGAAGAAGAACGGTTCCTCGCTGACTGTTCGACCCTCGAATACACGTGTCTTGTCATAGACCCCTTCGTGCAGAATGGTCAGGCCGAGAGGTTTGTAGACGGCATTCCAGTACAGTTCATCTTCGGTATTGGCGTAGCGTGCCGATTGCGGCGCGATCAACAACCCGCCGCCCTCGGAGACGTATCGGGCAAGGGCTCGCCCGACCACAGCCGCGCGTGCCTGGTAGTCCGCAGTGAAGGTCGGAATCCCCTCACTATGGTTGACCAGTTGGATGACATGAAAGCGTTTCATCGAGGCCAGCAACGCCTCTTCAGACGCATCGTTCTGACAGAAGACGCGTAGCTCTAACAACGCCGGCTGGATGTCGTTCTCCTTGTAGACCGGCACCATCCGGTCGTATTGCAGGAATTCTGCGTTGTGCTTCTCGGCATCGTTGGTGGGCAAGCCCAGCATGACGGGCTCTGCACATGCGGTTGGCGCGGCAACAACCAGAGCGGCTATCCCTAAGGATGAGAGGACGGCGAGCCATCTTCTACGTGTGGGCTGACCAAACGCCGGACGCTGTGCATGCCGGCAATCCATGTTTTCATGATCGTTCATAGGTGATTTGTCCTTTCGTGAAGGGACTGCCGGGCGACCGGCGAACCCTTTCGTTGAGCTCTCTCTGTAGGAAGCTTCCCCCACAGAACCTTAACTGCTTTCTAGGAGGTCCGCACGGACGTCATAGAACGGTGAACCGATGAAATCAGGGTTGTAGTTTAAACGACGCTGCTTGACCCGATGCCCGTCCGGGAAGAGCGAGGTCAGTGTGGCGTCTAGTCCGGTGGCCGCCAGCTTCACGATCGACTCCACCTCACCGTCAATGGCCATGAATTTGATGGTGTCTGCCACGACGGAGTCCAGGATCTGAAGTTCGCCGTGCCGCCCGCAATAGCGACTGTTGCGGTACCCGGTCAGGGCATACTCCCAGGTCGTGGCCTCGCACGACTCACGAAAGGCCTTAAACGATCCGCATTCCTCTTTGGCCGCTATCTCAAAACAGTATCCATAGACACACCATTGACGGAACGCTTGGTCCAGATGGACCGCTTTCCCTTCGATCAACGGCAATGATACCCGGAGATAGCCGTTCTTCGTCACGAGTTTCGGCTCGATGCGCTTGTCGCCGGCCAATCCCGCCATGCGCACACCGACATACACATCGCCAAAACGAATAAAGGTCCACTTGCCCTCAGCCACTGTCTCGTCGGGTTGCCGCAGGACGGTGTTGAACAGGAGGTTGAACGTCAACGCATCGACCTCCTTGTCCAGCAGTGAGGGCGCAAAAGCGCCAAGCACCAGCGCGGAGCCGCGCTTCTGCACAATGTGGTGGTGGCCGTGATCGTGGACGTTATCGATCTCCGTGGGTGGCAGCCCTTGATGCGACGCGAGATCGCCTTGATCCGGTTCGCCGTGCTGCAACTGGTGCCACACCGCCACACGGTCCTTCCACGACTCGGGAGTGGCCGTGGGTGAGAGCACGGCACGCAACGACAGCATGTGGCCGGCGCAGCTCTGCGACTGCGTGGCCAGAGCATAGTGTGGTTGATGCCACGCGCGGTTTTGGATGCCGCAGGCCCCGCTGAGTGAACCACGCGGACCACTGTCTGAGGTCGCGAGTATCTCATAGGGGTAAACGCGGGGCGCGGCACAGAAATCAATAATGTCGGGCGACAGCGTGTCGAACGCTGGCACCATGATCTCCGTATACTGCGCAAGCGTGAACCCGTAACAGCGGCCATGCGGCCCATGGCCTTCGAACGCCTCCCAATGGCGTAGCGTTTCGATGGGATCGCAGCAAAGCGTGCTGCCTGTCAGATACCACATGAGCGCATTCGCGACCGATAACCAGTCCTGCTTATCGGCCGTGTAGGCGCGATTTTGCGTGCCGCCCATGCCGCCGACATGTTGGTGCCAATGCCCGAAAATATCGAGTATGATGCGGTTGCAGCAGGCCGCCGCCATGTCCCGTGCTTCGGCGTTCGTGGAGCATTCCGCCACGTCGGCAAGCGCCACAAGGGTAATGGGTGTGTAAGTCGAGCTCGAGTGTTCGCTCAGCAGGCCGCGCCGCTGGAAGTGCGCGCACAGGCCCTCGAGCTTGAAGAGGCCGTGATCGGTGTAGTCTTTCCGGTCCAGTACATCGCCCGCCAGAATCAGGGCGCGCACGGCCATACTCGGCATGTTGTCGTTGTAGCCATGGAACACGTAGTCATTCGCGCCGCTGCTCGGCGACCGGCCTCCGTCCCTGTCCACGAGTTGTGACAGGTGATTCTCGGACCGCGCGACCAATTCGGGCGTCATATGCTCGCGCTCACGCACCAGGTGGGTGGCGATAACCGACGTCTGAAAGATGTCCCACTGGTCCCACTTGGGTGCGGCGGCGTAGACCGTGTTGGCGAAAGCACGGCTTTGCGCGTCCGGCCCCGAGATCAGGGCCGGATAGAGCCAGTATGAAATGCGCGAATCGTCCTCAGTCTCAGGCTGGTAGGTGCCATCGGGTCGAAACACACGGGTGGCGGTTTCACGGGCAAAGGTAAAGTACGCCTGCCTGCGTTGCTGCATCGCGTGGCGGTCGAAAGCGAATGCCGTCATAGGGTGTTTCCATCTGTGGGATGCTTCAGAATGTAGAGAGCTAAGGCTGAGTCATCACGGTATGGCGACTTTGGTTGAGTCCGTCATCCCACTGACGGCCTCGCGCACGGTCAGGGTCCACTCACCGGTCCGCTCGTTGATCGCCAGAGGCAGCGAGCCCTCCCATCGGCCATCCGTGGTGACGACGTTCATGGTATAGGGTTCGGCTTGATTGCCGTCGGGATCGCGCACATCGAGATACAGTACGTGACGATCGGCCTGCGCGTCTTCGGCGGTGACCCGTACGCTGATGGCGAGATCTTCCCCGGGTCGGGCCGGTTTCGCCGCCACACTGACAGCGGCAATCTTGTAGGGCAACTGAGCCACCAGCGCCATACCGGAGACCTTGTCCTGCGACGAATCGACCACTTCGCCAGCGACCGTGGGCATCGCGGTCTGCGTGGCTTCGGTCGAGGCCAGATCAAGGGTCACGTGATCACCCGCGCCCAGGTATCGATTGCCCATGACCTCGTAGTAATGCCCCGGACTGTCGTAGGCCAAGGTGAGCCTGTCCGCCATCTCCTTCTCGCGCTTCATAATACCGGTGTAGCGGTTGCCGCGGTCGATGAAGTTGTTGACCGTGTATCCTTTCGATGCCATGGCGTCGTCGCTCTTGATGCGTACGCTTGGTAAGACGCCGGCCCGGTTCAGGGCGGCGGCGATCAGCGGGTAGACACTCTGACGGCCATGTTCCTTGGTGTCATAGCGGTTCAGCAGGAAACCCATGTAGAGCGTGTGCCCCTCACCGAATGCATTCCAGAAACACATCTGCGCCGTATCGCCAAACACGTACTTACCGCAGGCACGCGCGGTGGTGGCCGTGACGTTCGGTTCATAATACTCCACCATGTACCAGTTGCCTGAACCGCTTTGCCGCTCGACCAGCTCCCGCGGCGGATTCAACAGGCCCACGGTAAAATCACCCGACTCGGAGATGGTTGTGAACGGCCCTTGGCGGCCAATCCCGAAGACGTCGTCGAGCTGACCGCTGTCGCCGAAGGTTCCATGTTCGTTGGCGACACCGGCGCCACAATCCGTAATGATCACACCACCCTTGCGCACCCATTCACGGATCGCTTCAGCGACATCGGTACGCATGCTTATGTCATAGACCAGCATCAGGGCCTTAAAGTCGTTCAAGCGCCCGTTCACGATCTGGCCCTCGGTAATGTAAGCTGGCGCGATGCCGTAATCCCGGCAGATGGTGAGCATGGCATTCCCGCTGTCGTTCATTGGGCGCAGCATCCAGTGATTGCCGCGACCCTTACCTGCGGGGTCCATTTTTTGCCCCTGCATCCAGGCCATCTTGCTCGACCGCATGTTGGCGAGGATCGCCACGCCCTCGAACTGGCGCCGCGATTCGTTCAGCATGCGGCCCACGCCCTGCCTCAAGGGCCGCGTGGACTCCTCAATCCACCCTAAACGCGGATCCACCGCGCCCTGCGCTGTAAACCATAGCGTGTCGATGAACCAGCCGGTGAAGGTGGCGCCGGAGAGAACACCGCGCCATGGATCCGTGTAGTAGCCCGCCTTCTCACTCTCATACCCCATCCAGGTGCCGGCTTCGGCCTCGGGATTGAGCGAGGCACACAACTCCCACATCGGCGTGCCAATGCCGTACGCCATATTGTTCATGTTGATTCCGCTATCGTACAGCAGCGGCACGTTGAGGCCGCCATAGGGGTTCAAATACCATTCATAGAGGCCAAAAATGCCCTCGAAGCCGGTCATCACGTGGCCCCGTGTCTCCTTCTGGATCAGCTCGACCATTTGCACGTCGTACTTGATCGCCGACTCACGCTCGACGAAGTTGCAGAGATCCATCCATGGGGCCCAGGTGCGCTCGCTCTTGATCACATCCACTGGGTCGGTCAGCGGTGTCACGTCATTGAAACTGGCGAAGTGGGTCGCCCACTCTGCATTGAGCGCGGCGATATCACCGTACTCGTTTTCGAGCCAGGCACGAAACAGGCCCATGGCTGTGTCGCCGATTTCAGGAATGGTATACTTGCCGCGACGTTCATCGTGGAGATGAGCGGTCACAGGTCCATAGCGGCCCAGGCCCTTGTAATTCTCGCGTGCGAGCGCCATGTTCGCTTCGATGGCTTCGGGGAACTGTGGCAGCTCTAGGTAGGGACTGCGTGGGCCGACGTTCGTCATGGCAATCCGCTGCCCGCCCCGTATCGGGTTTTCCGCGCTGCCGCCGAGTTTCTTGTAGTAGCCGTCACCGCCAAGCGAGACGCCAATGCCGCCCTGTCGCCGCAGGACGTTGCCGATATACTCACGCCAGCGGTCGCCGCGGTGCTGCGTGGGCCACAGCAAGTTGTAGTATTCACGTGCATAGGGATACATCGGTGTCCATACTTCCCGTACGGCGCGGGCAACGAGTTGCCCGTCATCGGCTCGCACATCGGCGATGAACGTTGTCAACAGCGAGAGGAAATCGGGATCGATCGTCACGACGGCGACCCGAGCGGCTACTGGGCTGACAATCCGCGCCCGTCTACCGACCGCATTCCGGTGCGGCCGGAGGACGGCGATTTCTTCTCGATTCGCGACTACGTGTCGCTCGACGCCGACTGAAATGTCATCAATGATCACCATCTGCCGAAGGGGCACTCCATGAGCAATAGTATAAGAGCCATCACGTTTACCGACGTCAACCACGTTGAGATCAGAACGTATGAGCTGGGGCCGGTCGGCCCGGCGGACATCGTCGTGCGTACGCGCTACAGCATGGTCTCCTCCGGCACCGAATTGCGTGTGCTGGGTGGGCACTATGGAGCGGCCGGCTCCTATCCGCTGATCCCGGGCTATTCCAGTGTTGGCGACGTGATCGAGGTTGGAGCGGAATCCGCCGGATTCCGCGTTGGCGACCGGGTGTCCTGCCGCAATCCGAAACCGCTGCCCGGCGTCAAATCCATGTGGGGCGGCCAGGCCAGCCTACAGGTGCATGTCACGACCGGCGAGGACCGCCCGGTCCTGCTTCCGGCCGGGGCCAACCTGCTGCACTATGTCACCGCCGAAATCTCAGCCATCAGCCTGCGCGGGGTTACGGCCGCCGCCCCGCGCCCCGGTGAAACCGCCGTGGTCCTGGGGCAGGGGCTGATCGGCGCTTTTTCTGCCGCCTGGCTCAATGCCGCTGGCTGCCGCGTCATCGTTGCCGACCTTGAGGAGGGGCGCCTCAAGCGCGCCGCACAGTGGGCCGCCGCCACCGTCAATGTGGGGGATGCCGATGCGGAAGCCCGCCTTATGGCCCTCTGCAACGGCGGTGCCGATATCGTGGTGGAAAGCTCCGGCAGCCCGAAAGGCGCGCTCATGGCTTACAACCTGGTCCGCCGCAAGCCACAGAACTACAGCACCGACTACAAGGTCGAACCGATCCAGTTCTACGGCGGCGACTGGCCCCGACTGGTGGTCCAGGCCAACTACATCGACACGATCAGCATCAACCCGTTCGGCTTCTTCCAAGGCGAAGGCCTCACCATCATCACCCCCGCCGATCGCGGCGTCGAAGACCGCCAGATGGCCATTGAGCACTACCGCCGCGGCACGTTGAAGGCTGCCGATTTCATTCAGACCATCGCCGCCGTCGGCGATGCCCCGGAGACCTATGCCGCCCTGCGCGACGACAAGAACCATAACTTCTCGGTGGTGTTTGATTGGGAAGGATAGAGGTTCCAGTGCCGGGCGGGTGCGCTGCCCCGCTGTGCTGGTCTCCTGAAACCTCACAAAGGGAGTAGCCATGACCATACGTACAGCCATCATCGGTATCGGCCCCAGCACCCCCGGCAAGGGCGGGGCACATTCCATCTCCTACCTGCATGCCGCTTCCTATGGGGCTACGGCCGACTTCGAGCTGGTCGGTGCCTGCAGCCGCACGCGCAAGAACGTCGACGACTTCATGGCCGAGTTCCCCGGCTGCCAAGGCTATCAGGACTACCAACGGATGCTTTCCGAACTGCGGCCAGAAATGGTCAGCGTCTGCGCCTTTGCGCCGGACCGGGAGGCGATGGTCAACGCGGCCCTGGATTGCGGTGCCAAGGGCATCATCATCGAAAAGCCCTTTGCCCTGACTCTGGTTGCCGCCGAACGCATGATAGCCCGCGCCGAAAGCTGTGGCGCCCGGCTATTCGTCAATCATCAGCGGCGCTATGGCAGGCCGTTCGAAGCCTTTCGTGATGCGGTCACCAGGATCGGTGAACTGCTGAGCGTGGACGCGGTGCAGCCGTTCGGAAACATCCTCGACTTTGGTACGCACGTGATCGACATCGCCCTCTTCGCCCTGGGTAAAGAGCGCCGGATTGACAACCTGTTTGCCGCCGTCGACTGGCACGATGCCCGCGAGTGGCAGGGCACCAGGGCTGAATCCCGCTCGCTGGCCACCGTCTACTTCCACGATGGCGTGCGCCTGACCTTTGAGGCCGGTCTCAACCCGATCGTCAAGCACCCCCTGCTGCGCCTCAACGGCAGTCAAGGCTTTGCCGAACTGCACATGGAACCGGCCGCCGATGTCCCCAATGTCTACCGCGCCAAACTGATCGGCAGCGCCGATATCGTCAGCCTCGACTCCACCGAGAACATCCACCATAGCGAAGATCCGGTCCTGTATATGAAACGCGCCGTTGCCGATATCCGCCAGGCCATGACCGAGCACACGGAAACCCGCATTGACGCGTCCGAGGCCTTCCGCGGCATGCAGATCATGATGGGCCTCTACCAATCTGCCAAAGAGCAGATCACGGTGACGTTCTCATGATCAGAAAGGTCGTGCGGCGCTTCTTCAACGATCGGCACGTTCACGCCACTCTCACCGGGTTCCCCGAGGCGGTAGCGGCTGCTCCGTCAATGTCTTTTCTGTACTGAAGTCTGTTCGGGATTCCATCTGAAGAGACCGTGCGGGCCTAGGCCAGGGCGGCGGCAACCGCATCGGCGAGTTGGCGCATGATAATCGGCTTCTGAATAGTGTCTACAAAGCCGTCCCGGATGGCCTCGGCTTCGGTGTAGTTGTGGTTGTGATTGTGGCCGGTGCAGAGAATGATGGGGATGTTGAGTTTGAGCTCCTTGACGGCCTGGGCCAGTTCGAGTCCCCCCAGGACGGGCATGGTGAGATCGGTGACGATAACATCGTAGAGCGTGGGGTCCTGCTTGAGCATAGCTACGGCTTCCGCCCCATCCGAGGCGAGCGACGGGGCATAGCCCAGGGCACGCAGCATACGCGCGGCCATCAGGGTGATGGCCGATTCGTCGTCCACAAAGAGTACCGCTTTGTCGCCGCCCGCTGCCAGGGCGGTGGTCTCGGTGCGCTCCTCCTCTATATCGTGCTCGACCACCGGAAGGATGGCGTGGAAGGCGGTGCCTTCGCCCACCACCGAGTCGACGGCTAGTGTGCCCTTGAGGGCTGCGACGATACCATGTGCGACGGCCAGGCCCATGCCGGTGCCCTCGCCGGTGGGCTTGGTCGTGAAGAAGGGATCAAAAATACGTTCGAGCGTAACCTTGTCCATGCCGCAGCCGGTGTCCTTAACGGTGATGCGGAGGTAGCGCCCCGGCTCAAGATCGGGGAACTCAGAGCGCGCCCGGCTGCTGAGCAAAAAGTCGGTCATCATGACCTCCAAATGACCGCCGCCGTCCCGCATGGCGTAGCCGGCATTGGTGCAGAGGTTCATCATGACCTGGTGGATCTGAGTGGGATTGCTGATCACAATGTCCTGGGTGGTGCGTATGGTGCAGTCGACTCGGATGGTCTCGGGTAGCGTGGCGCGCTGCAGCTTGGCCACCTCTTTAACGATCGAGATCAGGTGAATCGGTTTGTTTTCCTGCTCATGCTGTCGGCTGAACATAAGGATCTGCTGGACCAAGTCCTTGGCCCGGTAACTGGCCTTGTGAATCTCTTTGAGAAACTCGGCATTGGGCTCCGTGTCCTCCATGGTGTGCAGCATAATCTCTGTGTAGCCGAGGATGGGGGTCAATATGTTGTTGAAGTCGTGGGCGATGCCGCCGGCGAGCGTCCCAAGGGCCTCCATCTTTTGGGCCTGCTGCAATTGGCGCTCGCTTCGCTCGAGCGCTTCCTTGGTCTCGACGCGGGTTGTGATATCCTGAACCTGGAGCAGGTAGCCGCGCTGGACGTAGCCTTTTTCGAGGCCCAGATTCAACGTCAGAACCTCCAGATGGCCGATGCCGCGTCGGCCGGTGACAAAGAGGTTGGTCGTGCGCGCCTCATCAAAATCGACCCGCATTTCGAATTGAGCGGTCTCCTTCTGTTCCAGAACGCGTTTCATCTTGGCCGGAATGAAAGGGTTACTGAAGGGGTCGAAACGGGCGAACTGCTCGGCATCGGGCACGCCAAACGTCTTGAGACAGGCCTGGTTGACGCTGGCCAACTGGCCTTCGCCATCATACAGCGCCACGCCGACCGGGGAGTGCGAGAAGAATTCCTCGAAGCGGCGCTCACTCTCGCTCAGGGCGTGGGCGGCTTTCTGCTGCTCCGCCACATCGTGCGCGGTGCAGATGACCATGGGCTTCCCCTCCAGTTCAAAGGCGTGTGAGTAGACCTCGACCGGAATGCGGGTGCCGTCGTGTGTCAGGAAGGTACGCGTATACTCGGCGTGTCCCTCGGCCAGGATGCGTTCCATGAGCTGGCGCGTCGGTCGCACGGCGAAGGCGGCTTCGCGGTCCATAATCGCATCATCGGAAAGTATGACCATCTCGCTGCGCGTGTAGCCCGGGGTGGAGGCGGCCATGGCCGTGGCCTCGATCTCAAGCGGCGAGAGTTCGAGCAGTTTTTGGCGTGGGTACCCCAGGGCTTCGCAAGCCACGGCATTGACCTCGGTGAAGGGGCCGGGCAGTCCATCGGCGTTGATGCCAAACATGAAGACCATGTCGGTTGTGTGGGCGAAAAGGACGCGGTAGAGCTGGTCCTTGAGGGCTAGCGCCGATTCTGCCACGAGCCGCGTGTCGTGTTCGTTTCTTAACTTACCTCGTTCGTAGCGAAGGCGCAGGTCGTGTTGGCGGCTCTGGCGGAGCAGTAGAATATAGGTCACGACACATGCGAGAATCAGCGCGATGGTGCCGGCCAATAAGGCGAGTGCGATGCCGGTCACGGCAGGTCTCCTCCTCCCCGTTCAGTGCGTGATCCGGTCAGGACGGCTCCGGGATCACGAACTCAAAGAGATACGGAGACGTGCTCGTGCCGACCCGTATGGTGCTGCCATCCCGCAGCGGCGCTTCACCGCCGTTGTCGTGGCCCCCGACGGGCTCGTCATCCACGATCGTCCCACAGGCGCTGCCACGATCAATGAGGATATAGCCACCACTCTTGTCCTGTTCGATCGTGAAATGCTCGCGAGATACGTTCAGCTTTTCACCCATATCGAGTAAGTAGAGGTCATTGGTGGGGGACTCATCACTGGAGCGCCGTTCGGCCGACTGGTATTCGCCCGCAATCAGCACCACGCGCCGTTCACGTCCCACGCGGTAGGGTAGATGTGTGATAGGTCGCTCATCGCGTTGCATGGCCTGACGTGCCCGATCCGTCAATGGGCGTAAGAGTGGGGTGTGGCTGCTCATAAATGGTCTCTCCCTCTGCCCCCTAGTCTCCCTCAAAGGGGCTCAATAGTCAAGTCTCCCGACCAAACGAGATCTCCTCGATGCGGCCCTTGAGTGAGACCCAGAGCGTGGTGATCTCACAGTCGGGGAAGGCATCGCGGAGACGATCATAGGCCATACGCAGATGGACGAACTGCTCGCCCTTTGGTGCGGGATTGCTGACACAGGCCGCATGTCCCACGACGGCGATCTGGTTCGACCCGTGTTGCTCCACCGAGATTTCAACACCGTGTAGGATGGCATCCACGGCCGTGAGGTCGTCGCCTCTGGCCAGGATCAGGTTGGGGCCGGGGGCGGTAATGGTATCCACATGAGCGGTATGAAAGCGCTTCTTCAGGAACTTGTTTACGGGCAACTGCACGCTGCCGTCCATGCAGTTGATAACCGTGCAGAATGAGCTCATAGCAACGTCTCTCCTTCTTCTAACAGGCAGGCTGCAAGGGCAACCACAAAGGCACGAAGACACCAAAGTTTATAGGGGCAGGACAGACCATAGGTCTCCACCCCCATCGTGTCTTTGCGCCTTCGTGGCTGCTTCCCCTTTACCGGGCCCACCGTTTCGAAGCCTCAATCAGATCCATGATCTCGTCAAGCTTCGCATCGACATCCTCACGCTTGAGGCGAGGGAAGCGAGTGCCCTGCATGAGGTAGTCGGTCGGGCCCGTCAGCATGAGTTTGCCATCGCGCGTTTCGACGCGTCGGATGTGGTGATCGGCGCAGCGGATGCGTATCTCGCCGAGGGTGAGAAGGCGCCGCGTGGCATCTGGCAGCGGCCCGAAGCGGTCGCGCAGTTCATCGCGCAGGCGCGTCAGGTCATCCGCTTCGGAGGCTTCGGCCAGTTGGCGATAGATCCCGATGCGGAGCCCCTCCTCCTGAACATAGCTGTAGGGGATGCCAGCCGAGGCGGGAGATCCCTCGCCGAGGGGGGCGAGATCTAGAAAATCCAATGTGACATCCACATCCACCAGGCGTGGCAGGGGCTCGCCCTTCAGGCGGGCCACGGTGCGCTTGAGGAGCTGGCAATAGAGGCCAAAACCGATCGCAGTGATGTGTCCGCTCTGCGCGGTGCCCAGCAGGTTGCCGGCCCCGCGTATCTCCAGGTCGCGCAGGGCCAGGTTGAAGCCTGAACTCAGGGAGGAGTATTTGCGCAGGGCCCCAATGCGCTTGCGTGCATCGGCGTCGACCCGCCCCTGCGGGGGCAGTAGCAGGATCGCGTAGGCTTTGCGGCTCGAGCGGCCGACGCGGCCGCGTAGCTGGTAGAGATCGGCAATGCCGAAGCGATCGGCGCGGTCGATCAAGATGGTGTTGGCGCGCGGGATATCCATGCCGCTCTCGATGATCGTGGTGCATACCAGTACATCGACCTCGCCGTTGACGAAGCGTGACATGACGCGTGCCAGCTCGCCGGCGGCCATCTGGCCGTGCGCGATATCGTAGCGGGCCTCGGGCACCAGTTTGCGGAGGCGGTTGCAGATCGACTCGATCGTCATGACGCGGTTGTGCAGATAGAAGACCTGTCCGTCGCGATCGAGCTCGCGCAGGATGGCCTGACGCACGGCGGCATCGCTATAGCGGATGGCGGTCGTATCAATCGCCAGTCGCTCCAGCGGTGGGGTTTGTAACAGGCTCAGGTCGCGCGCTCCGGTCATGCTCATATAGAGCGTACGCGGGATCGGAGTGGCGGTCAGCGTAAGGACGTCCACCAGCGTACGGATTTTTTTGAAGGCTTCTTTGTGGGCCACGCCAAAGCGCTGCTCTTCGTCGATAATGACCAGGCCCAGGTTTTCAAAGCGCACCCCGCCCTGGAGGAGGGCGTGCGTCCCGATCACGATATCGACCTTGCCCTCGGCCATGCGCTGCAGCGTGGCTGTGCGTTGGCCCTGGCTGCGGAAGCGACTGAGCATCTCCACCTGGATCGGATAGTCGGCCATGCGCGTCGCAAAGGTTTCGAAATGCTGCTGTGCCAAGACCGTGGTCGGCACGAGGACCGCGACCTGTTTCTGGCCCATCACAGCCTTGAACGCCGCCCGCATGGCGACCTCGGTCTTGCCGTAGCCGGCATCGCCGCACAGCAGGCGGTCCATCGGGCGGGTCGAGGCCATATCCTGCTTGGCGGCCTGGATGACATCGTGCTGGTCCTGCGTTTCGCGGTAAGGGAAAGCCGCTTCGAATTCATGCTGCCAGGGTAGGTCGGCCCCGAAGGCGTGGCCGCGTTTGAGATTGCGCTCGGCCTGAGTCTCGAGCATGGAGGCCGCCATGTCGGCGATAGCCGCCTCCGCCTCGGTGCGCTCCCGATTCCACCGCTTGCCGCCCAGCTTGTGCAGCGGTGCCTGGGCGCGTGAGATGCCGACATAGCGGCTGAGCAGATGGGCCTGCGAGACGGGAACGTGCAGTTTGGCATTGTCGGCGTATTCGACTGTGAGGACCTCCTGCTCCTGGTGGTTCACCGTGATCTGACTGAGCCCCAGGTAGCGGCCGATGCCATGCTCGACGTGTACCACAAGATCGCCCGCATTCAGATCGGCCATTTCGGCAATGCGCGCGTCCGGTCGCGGTCGACGCGAACCGGAGGCCGCCAGCGGATCATAGCGCCGTCCCTGCTGCTTGTGATAACCGTAGAGGTCGGGTTGTGCCGCAACGGCGAGCTGCAGGGCATTGCTGCTGAAGCCCTGTGCGAGAATGCCGGTGACGAGGTGCAGTTTGCGGTGACGACCCGGGCCGACCGCCTCCTTGAGGCTGGTCTGCAGATGCTCCACCGCAGCCGTCGTATCCAGGGCCACCAGGACGGTGTCACCGCGATCGGCACGGGCCTGGAGATCAGCCAAGAGGGCGCGGCGTGCCTGGACCAGCAGATCGGGCTGTAGGACCCCCTTGGCTTCGGGCAAGAGATCGGGTAGCGACAGGACGTCCTCCAGGATGCGGGGCGCGGTCGTGGATGCGAACTCGCCGATCCGGACCTGGATCGAGCCCACCATCCGGGTCAGGGCTTTCAACAGGGGGCCGGTGGCTTCGATCAGCGTCCCTTTGCGGGCTTCGCGGCTGGATTGCTCGAAGCGTTCACCGTGGTGATACAGGGCCTCGGGATCGGACCAGGCAAAGAGGCTATGCTCCGGCAGGTAGGCCCGAATGCTGCATTGCCCGCCGCCGCCCCTCCACTCCCCGGCGGGTGGCAGTCGCGCATGTGCGCGCTTTTCTGTGGAGCGCTGCGTGGCGGGGTCGAACGAACGGATCGACTCGATCTGTGTATCAAGGAACTCGATGCGGAGGGGCCAGGCATCGCTCAGTGGCCATACGTCCAGCAGGCCGCCCCGTGTGGCGGCCTGGCCTTTCTGATCAACCCGTGCGCCGAAACTGTAGCCGTGCTGCTCAAGCAGCTCGGTCAGATCGGACGGGTCCGTATCGCGGCCGGGTGCCAACAGCTGTGTGGTGCGGGCCAACTGTGCGGGCAGCAGTGTGAGGGGGAGCAGGGCTTGGATAGAGGTGACGATGATGGGTGCCAGCGTGGCATGCCGGTGGGCGTCGGCCAGGGCGGCTAGCACGTTGAGACGGTGGCCTGCGATCTCCACGTCGGGCGGGCTATCATCATCGGGAATGGTGCTCCAAGGGGGGAGGTACATCACGGGCGCGGCATGCAGCGGGGTCAGGGTCAGCAGCTCCTGGTGCATGGTTTCGAGTGACTGCTGGCTCTCGCCTACCCAGATCACCGGGCGGTCAAAACGTGACCGCAAGGCCCACAGCAGCGCGGCTTCGGCAGCGGATGGGAGCGCGGGGGTGGAGAGCTCCGTGAGAGGGTCCGGCAGGTTGCGCAGGTGCGCTTCCATCCGGCTGACCACCGTGTGGAGTGTTGTGCATCGGGTGGGCATGAACTGAATACCTGATCCCTGGAGCTTTATTCGCGGCTCTCTTGAGCTGTCCTTCGTATGGGACGTCCCAATATCCAACAGCCAACAAGGAATTTCCAATGACCAAATGGAAGAGATCTTTGCGATACACAGAGAGGTCGCTCCACTCTCTGGGATTGTCCAGGAATCTTACCTTGGATATTGGATATTCCTTGTTGGCTGTTGGACATTCATTTTCGATGTGCCGCCCGGCCCTATCCGTGAGCCGTCTGCTCAGTAATGCTTCCTCATATGCGAAGGCGGAATGCGCAGCACGAGGCGGTATTTGGCGATGGTGCGGCGGGCAATAGCGACGCCTTGCTCATCCAGCAGCTTGAGAAGGTCTTGGTCGGAGAGTGGATGGGTGGGGTCCTCGTCGGCCACCAACGTGGCGATCATATCTTTGACCGTTTTGTTGGATATCTGCTCGCCCCCTGCCGTCTTGATGCCGGGTGTGAAGAAGTATTTCATTTCGAAAATGCCGCGCGGGGTCCGCATGTACTTGCCGTTAACGGCGCGGCTGACGGTGGTTTCGTGCACGCCGACGGCTTCTGCAATCTCGGCCATGGTGAGGGGTCTCAGGTTCGAAATACCGTGGTCGAGAAAGTCCACTTGCCGGCTCACGATCTCCGTGGCGATGCGGAAGATGGTCTTCTGGCGCTGGTGTATGCTCTTGATTAGAAAGGCACCGGCTCGGATCCTGTCGCGCACGTAGGTTTTGACCTCGGCGCTGGTCGCGGCGCCCTTGATGAGCTGGCGGTAGTGACGGCTGATCTTGATGTGGGGTAACTGGTCGTCGTCCATGATCACGAGGTATTCGCCCTCGACCTTCTTCACAACGATCTCGGCAATGACATAGGTCGCCACTTCGTCCGAGTAGATCCGCCCCGGCTTGGGGTCCAGCGACGCGATGAAGGCCGTGGCCTCCTGTAGTTCCGTGCTCGTAATGTGCAGCGCCTTGGCCACCTCCGTCAGACGGCGGGCCCCGAGTTGCTCGAGGTGTTTGTCGACCAAGCGCCACGGGAGTGAGTCCACTTTGTCCATCCGCTCCATCTGGAGGAGCAGACATTCCCGCAGATTGCGTGCCCCCACACCGGTGGGATGAAAATCTTGAATCAAGGCGAGAATGCCCTCGAGACGGTGGAGGTCGGCGGTGGAGGCTGTCGCCATCTCCTCAATATCGGTCGTCAGGTAGCCGTCATCGTCGATGCTGCCGATGATCATTTCGCCTAAACGTCCATCCTCTTCATCCAGTTCGGTCATCTGCAGCTGTTCAAGCAGGTGCTCCTGTAGCGACTGCTGTTGGGGCAGCGAATCCAGGAGAAATTGGTGGCGTTCTTCGGCCTCGGAGGAGTAGGGCTGGCTCTCCTGATTCTGGAAGAAATACTCGCGCCACTCCTCATCCAGGTTGGCCAAGGCTTCGAACTCCTTGTCGAAGTCCATCTCCTCACTGGTCTCGGCTTCCCCGGTACCGGGCTCGATCTCGATCGATTCGTTGGCCGTGGGCTCCTCTTCGATCGTGGGGTTCTGCTCGATTTCTTGCTGAATCATGGTGCGCAGCTCCATGATCGGGAGCTGTAGCATCTCCAGGGACTGGCGCAGCTGTGGTGCCAGCACCATTTGGAGCCGTTGCGACTGAGATAGTGAAAGTGTTTGGCTTGGCATCAGTCCCGTCCTAAGAGATACTGTGAGACTATATAGGGCTGAGTTGGCTTCACAAGGAAATTGCGGGGGCCGGAGCGTTCACCCGGCTGGGCCTGACGCGTGTGAAGAAGAGGGATCTGAGGACATCATGGCACTGCGACTCTGTGTATTGGCGAGCGGGAGCAAGGGCAATTGCACCGTTTTGGCGACCGAGTCGACCCGCATCCTGATCGATGCCGGGCTGAGCGGCAAGGAGACTGATCGGCGCCTGCGTGAAGCGGGCCTCGACTTGGCCGATGTGGATGCCATCTGTGTGAGCCATGAGCATGATGACCACAAGGCCTCACTGGGCATCTTGCAGCGCCGCCTGGGCGTCCCGCTCTATTCGAACGCCGGGACGATTGAAGCCGTGGAGCGGAGTCCCAAGCACAGCGGGCTCGATTGGCGCGTCTTCACCAACGGTGCCCCTTTTGAGGTGGGGGATCTGAGCGTCGAGCCCTTTTCGGTGCCGCACGACTCCTACGATCCGGTCGGCTTCGTGGTGGGCACGGGGGAAGCACGCGTCGGCATCGTGACGGATATGGGTACGCCGACCGAGCTGATCCGCCAGCGTCTGCGGGGCTGCCGGGCCATTGTGATGGAGGCCAATCACGACGTGGCGATGCTACGCGACGCCGCGCGCCCCTGGTCGCTCAAGCAGCGCATTGCTGGCCGGCAAGGTCATCTATCCAACACCCAGGCAGGCGAGCTGCTGGCCGAGGTGGCCGGGTCGCATCTGGAGGTGGTCTTCCTGGCCCATCTGAGCGATGATTGCAACCGCCCCGAGCTGGCTGAATCCACCGTCCGGGCCGCCCTCGATGGCTCTGGACACACCCATGTCAGGATCTGCCACACCTACACCGACCGCATTAGTGAGATTGTCATATTCTGATGCATGTTGAGTGAGTGTTGGCCCAAACCTCTCCTTGTCCGTCTGCGTCGAGGATGCTAGCGTTCGGTCAAGCCACGATGGGCAGAGCGAGCTGGGGCCGCCATAGGGAAGAGATGAACGCGACCGACTCAGGAACCAATGCTGATGCGAAGGCGATACAGCCGGGTGCCGCCGAGCCTCCTCTGAGCGACGGTGCTGCGCGGGCGATCGTACTGGTGGTCGATGACGAAGCCTGCATCCGAACCATACTGTCTGAGTTTATCAAAGACGCCGGGTATAGCGTCGTGGTGGCTGCCGATGCGGCCGGGGCACGCGCCGTGGCGGAACAGCAGTCCATCGACGTGGCCGTGGTGGATATCCTGCTGGGCCGTGACAATGGCATCGATGTGGCCGCGGAGCTCCTCGGGTACCACCCCAACGTGCAGATTATTTTTGCCACCGGGGGACCGGAGGTGCAGTCCGCGCGCGCGGCCATCCACCTGCACGCTTTCGATTACATCAGCAAGCCCGTCCACAAGGAGACCATCACTGATATCGTCGGGCGCGCGGCCAATGAGAAGCGGCGGCGAGATGCTTATGATCGCTTTCAAGAACAGCGGGCGCGCTATCAACAGAACTTGGAAGCCGGGATAGCCGATCGGACGGCCCGGCTCCAGGCCAGTGAGGCCCGCTTCCGTCTGGCAGAGCAGATCGCGCACGTGGGCTACTACGATATCGAACTGGCCACCGGCACCACCACGTGGTCTGACGAGACATTCAGGATCATGGGGCTGGAGCCAGAGAAGGGCCGGGCGCCCACGGCAGAATCCTATTTGAAGCAGGTGCATCCCGAAGATCTGAGCGCTCTATCGGCGATGTATGAAGCCAGTGTGCTTCAAGGTGAGCTGTTTGACCTGGTCTACCGAATCATACAACCGTCGGGAGATACCCGGCATGTACACAGCCGCGGGCATGTCACCTGCGATGCGGAGGGGCAGCCCATCCGGATGTTTGGAACGCTCCATGACGTAACCGACCGGATGAACGCTGAGCAGGCGCTGCGCCATAGCGAGGAGGCCCTACGCACCAGCCACGCCCAACTGGAGAAGCAGAATGAGAAGCTGCATATCTCGGCCGAGGTCCTTCGTATTTTGAATGACCCGCTCGAGCTAAACAGCGCGATTTCCGATATTCTGGCCGTAATCAAGCGGGAGATGATGTTCGACGGAGTGGGCATTCGTTTACAGAGCGCCACGGAGCCCCCCTATGTTGCGCATATTGGATTTCCCGATGCGCTCATGGACACAGGGAACAGGCTGGCCGTCGGCATGCAGGACGGCGACCTTTATGGCGGTGCGGACGGAGCGACACGCCTGAAGTGTTTCTGTGATCAGGTGCTTTCTGGACAGCCGGGATTAGCGAATTCTCGTGTCACTGCCCGTGGCAGCTTTTGGACGAATCATGCATCGGAAATGACGCTGTTGCCGTCTGGCCCTGTAAATCACGACTTGAGTACTGAAGACTGCTGTCTCGGTCACGGGTTCCATTCCGTCGCGTTGATCCCCATCAGGGTACAGGGGGAGATCGTCGGCTTGTTTCAGCTTAATGATCGTGCTGCCGGTCGTTTTACTCAAGAGTCGATCGAATTCTTCGAGGGGTTGAGCGACAGTATCGGGATCGCTTTGACCCGCAAACAGGCCGAAGACTCGCTGCGCGTGGCGCTGGTTAAACTCGAAACGCTTTTCGACAGTATCCCCATGGGGGTCATCCTGTCCGATGCTGCCGGCAACGTTGTGGAAGTCAATTCCCTCTCGGAATCGCTCTTGGGGGTGACGCGCGAGGCGCATCTGGCCCGCTCGATTGATCGCCCGCCATGGCGTATCGTACGTCCGGATGGGACGCCTATGCCTCCCCAAGAGTTTGCCAGTGTACGAGCCCTACGAGAACGTCGACCGGTACGGGGTGTACAGATGGGTGCTGAGAGGCCGGATGGAACGGTTGTCTGGCTGGACGCCAGCGCGGCACCGGTCCCGTTGGAGGGATATGGTGTGGTCGCGACCTACGCGGACATCAGCCAAGAGCGGCACATTGAGCAGGAACTGAGAGAGCAGCGGCGTGCGCTCTACCATATGGAGCGCGTGCAGACTATGGGAGAACTGGCCTCCTCGCTGGCGCATGAAGTCAGTCAGCCTCTGTCCGGAATTTTGAGCAACGCACAGGCGGCGCAGTGTTTCCTTGCTGAAACAAGCCCTGACATGGATGAGATCCGTGATATTTTGGCCGATATTGTGGCCGATGACAAGCGCGCCGGTGATATCGTGGGGCGGATGCGAGCCATGCTCAACAAGAACGAGCCACAGCTTGCCCCCTTCGATATCAATGAAGCGATTCACGAGACCCTGGCTTTCGCGCGCATGGATCTTGCGCTCCAGGGGGTGGCAACGCGGACGAAACTGGCCGTCCAACCCCTCCTGATACGGGGCGACCGGACCCAGATCCAACAAGTCCTGCTCAATCTCATTCTGAATGCCACGCAGGCCATAGCAGGGAGGATGAATGGGAAGGAGGCGAGCGCGGAATGCGGAGCGACGGATGCGGAAAGAGACGGAGGCGAGGCTCAGATTATGGTGGCAACGCGGTGTGATGATTCTGCGGTGGTCACGGTGATGGTGAAGGATTCGGGACCGGGAATTTCGGATGAGGCCATGGGGTGTCTGTTTGATTCTTTCTATACTACCAAGGCTAATGGGATGGGTATGGGCCTGACCATTTGCCGCTCCATTGTCACCGCGCACGAGGGCAGGATATGGGCTGAAAATCATCCGGAAGGTGGCGCGGTCTTCGCGTTCACACTGATCGCGGATTGCGAAGGTGGCGATTGACAACTGAGGAAACGCATCCGCATTCGGTCATCGTCATTGACGACGACCCCTCTGTCCGTAAGAGCCTCTCCCGGCTCCTGCGTGCCGTCGGCTACGCCGTTGAGACCTTCCCCTCCGCATCAGCGTTCCTCGCTCGCCCTCGCCCAGATGTTCCGCATGCCATTGCCTGCCTCATCCTCGACGTCGCCATGCCCGGTCTCAACGGGCTTGAGCTGCAGGAGGCTCTGGGAGAGGATGGCCCGCCGATCGTCTTTATCACCGGGCATGGGAACATCCCCATGACCGTGCGGGCTATGAAGCAAGGTGCCGTTGATTTTCTTGCTAAACCATTTGACGGCAAGGATCTACTGGACGCCGTGGCCACGGCACTACGCCGGGCTGAGGTGACGTGCGCGCGCCGCGCGGCACAGGCGGTATTCCGACAGCGCGAAGCAACGCTAACCCCACGCGAACGCGAGGTGATGGCGTGGGTCACGACGGGAGTATTAAACAAACAGATTGCCGCAGAACTGGGTATCAAGGAGGGCACGGTCAAGGTGCACCGTGGCCGCGTGATGAGCAAAATGGGCGTCCCGTCCGTGGCGGAGTTGGTGAAGATGCTGGCCGATTTCGCCACTCACGATCCATATGCCACCAAGGTGTAATACCCTCGCCGCTCCCCGCCTGCTACGTTGTGGATGATGAGGACGACCACACAGCCCAGCGACATGACGCGCCCGATCTGCATCATTGATGACGATCCTTCGGCATTGCGTGGGATGGGGCGTTTCATGAAGGCGCACGGTCAAGACGTGCGGTGTTTCGGTTCCGCGCGCGAGCTTCTGGACTGCGAACTGCACGAGGTCGGCGCGTGCTTCCTGATCGACGTGGCCATGCCGGAAATGAACGGCATTCAACTGCTTGAGGAGCTGCGCCGCAGGGGGCACCGCGAGCCGGCCATATTCATCACGGCGCTGGACGATCCAGTCGTACGGGATTCGGCCACCCAGGCGGGTGCCTCCGCCTTCTTTCGTAAACCGGTGGATGGCAATGAATTATTGGCGGCGGTGAGCCGGGCTCTGGCACGAGACCCCGATGGGGCCGACCCATCGATTGGCGGAGGGACGGCAGAGTGAACCGTCGCAATGATACCTCGCCTACCGCGACGCGACCGCCGCATTCCATCTGGCTTCTGGTCGGTCTGCTTGCGCTCGTAGCCCCCGCACTCACATTGCGCATACCGATGGCGCGTCCCGACTTGCTTGCGGCTCTGGCGCTCGCCATGCTCACGGTCGGGGGTGGCACCGTCCTGCTGCTTGCCTCTCGCCAGCGCCGCATCTACAAACAGCTCTGCCGCGTGGAACGCAAGGCACGCGAAGCGCGCGAGGAGATGCGTGCACAACTACAGCAGGCGCAAAAACTCGAATCGATAGGTACCCTGGCCGGTGGCGTGGCACACGAGATCAATAACCCCATCATGGGCATCATGAACTACGCGCAGCTCATTCTCGACCACATCGGTGCCGACAACCCGATCGCGGAGTATGCGACTGAAATCGGCAACGAGACGGAGCGGGTGGCTGTGATTGTCAGGAATCTACTCTCCTTTGCCCGCCAGGATCGAGGGGATCACAGAGGCCCGGCACGCATGCGCGATATCGTCGAGAGTACGCTGACCTTGTGCCGAGCCGTGATGCGGCATGACCAGATCGCCCTGGAGATCTGCGTGCCCGAGGATCTGCCGCCGTTGGAGTGCCACAACCAGCAGATCAGGCAGGTCATCATGAACCTGCTGACCAATGCGCGGGACGCACTGAATGAGAGATATAAAGGGCACGACGAGAACAAGAAGATCGTGATCATGTCCCAACAGATCGAACGGGCAGGACAACCATGGATTCGAACGACGGTCGAAGATCTCGGCCCGGGCATCCCTCAAGATCTACGCACACGCATCTTGGAACCGTTCTTCACAACCAAACCCCGCGATAAGGGCACGGGGCTGGGGCTTTCAGTCAGCTACGGCATCATAAAGGATCATGGCGGCGAGCTGAGCGTCGAGAGCGAGGTTGGGCAGTGGACGCGGTTTCATGTCGACTTGCCGATGGTCCCCAAACAGAAACCAGAACGAGCGGAATGATCGCAGATAAAGAGTACTACGAGTCGATTCTGGACACGGTCAGCGACGGTATATGGGTCAGCGACACCGATGACCGCATCACGTACTGCAATCGTGCCATGGAACGAATCGCCGGCGTGGGTGCTGACCGGATTGTGGGACGCGTAGTGACCACCGATTTCCCCGAAGAAACAACGGGTCAGTTGCTGCCGCACTATGGCCAGGCGCGCGAAAGCCTTAAGCCGGTTACCTACGAGATTGGAGTGGTGACACCCGGTGGTCGTTCCACGCTGCAGGTGGGCGTGCTGACTCCGCTGGTCGCCGAGGGTGTGTTTGTGGGCATGATCTGTTCCATTACGGAGGTCACCGATGGAGAGCAGCTCGAGCGCGACTACGAGGCGTTGTTTCGGGGGATGCTTGAGGGGTTCGCTCTGCACCGGATTGTGTGTAATGAACAGGGCGAAGCGGTGGACTACCGGTTCCTGGCCGTCAATCCGGCTTTCGAGATGATCACGGGCCTCAAGGGTGCCGATATCGTGGGCAGGACGGTTCTCGAAATCCTGCCTGATCTCGAGATGCACTGGATCTCAACGTATGGCAAGGTCGCTCTCAGTGGCGAGCCGAGCGTGTTCGAGGATTATTCCGCCCCCTTGGACAAGCACTTCATGGTATCAGCATTCTCGCCTGCCCCGGGCACATTCGCGTGCCTCTTTGTGGATATCAGCCAACGCTGCAAGGCCGAGGAAAATCAGCGGATTATGGAATCCCAACTTCGCCAATCTCAGAAGCTGGAATCGATCGGTACGCTCGCCAGCGGCGTGGCACATGAGATCAACAATCCGATCATGGGCATCATGGGGTACGCACAAATCATCGCGGATCGACTGGACCCGGAAAGCCCATTGATGGAGTGTGCCACTGAGATAGGCAAGGAGACTGATCGCATAGCCAAGATCGTGAAGAACCTGCTCTCTTTTGCCCGTCACGACAAGCAGCAACACAGTCCGGCGAGGGTGTGCGATATCGTTGCGGCGACCCTGTCGTTGATTGGCACCGTGCTGCGACACGACCAGATCAGGATAGACCTTCACATAGCGGAGGACTTGCCCCACGTCAGATGCCGCAGCCAGCAGATTCAACAGGTGTTGATGAATCTGTTAACCAATGCACGCGATGCGTTGAATGAGAAGTATCCCGGACAAGACGACAACAAAGTCGTCGCCGTGAGTGCGGAATGTGGATGTTGGAATGCGGAAGGGCAGTGGGAGAGCGAGCCGATTCCGGACGGTGGAATGCGGAGTCGGGGAGCGTCCTCTGTACATTCCACCATCCGCATTATCGTGGAGGACCACGGCAGCGGCATTCCTGACGCGGTCTGCAAACGCATCTTCGATCCCTTCTTCACGACGAAGCCCCACGATAGAGGCACAGGTTTGGGGTTGTCCATTAGCCACGGCATCGTGAAAGAGCATCACGGCGTCATGAGCGTAGAGAGCCGTCCAGGCCAAGGGACGAGATTCCTGGTTGAACTGCCCCTGGACAATGGGTGGAGTGTGGAATGATGACGGAGCTCCACATCCATACGATCATCATGCGCGGGCTGTCGGATGGTGTCTTGCTGTCGATTCCGGTCGATGGGCCAGCGAACGGAGCGCGACCGGCTGACTCGCGCTGCAGAGGAGTGGCCCTATATGGATAGCACCGTTCATATCCTGATCGCCGAGGCCATGGTGGTCTGTCTGCTTGTGTTGCTGGCCCATTCGCTGCGGCACCGAGCTGGGCTGGCGGAACGAGAGAGCCATACTCGCCGACTGGCTGAGCATGAGCTGCGCGAGACCCACCAAGTCCTCGAAGGTATCCTCGGCGCTATCCCCGCCAGGGTGTTCTGGAAGGACCGCAATCTGGTCCTTTTGGGGTGCAATAGAACGTTTGCCCACGATGCCGGTTTTTCCGATCCCAAAGAGGTCATCGGGAAAGATGATTTTCAGATGGCGTGGCGTGATCAGGCAGAGCTGTATCGCAGCGACGACCGCGCCGTCATGGAGAGCGGCCGCGCTCGATTGCTTATCGAGGAGCCTCAGACCACACCAGCCGGGGATACCCTCTGGCTGCTCACTAGCAAGGTGCCGCTGCGCGATGCTGGTGGGGAGATTTGTGGGGTAGTGGGGACTTATATTGATATCACCGAACGCAAACGGGCGGAGGCTGAACAACATGCCATGGAGACGCAACTCCACGCCAAGCAGAAACTGGCATTGATCGGTACCATGGCACGTGGCATGGCTCACGAGATCAACAACCCGATTATGGGGGCTATGAATTATGCCCAGCTCATCCAGGATATGGCGGGCGACAATACCACGCTCGCCGAATTCGCCGGTGAGATCATGGCGGAGACCCGGCGAGTGAGCTTGATGACGCACAGCCTGCTCCGCTTCACAGAAAACCGGGAGACCGAGTCCCGCACCTCAGGCAGGTTGGCACAGGTCGTCGACGCCGTGCTGGCGCCCTCCGCCGAGGTAGCTGGGCAGCGGGGCATTGATCTTTCGTGCACCATCTCTTCACACCTGCCGCCGATAGTCTGCCGCCCGCGCCAGATCGGCGAGGCCGTGTCAGCCCTGTTGATGAACGCCGTGGAAGCGTGGGGGGAGGGCGTACACGGTGACGGGAGGAAAATCAGTGTAAGTGCGGAGGAACCGATAACGGATGGCGGAATTCAGAGCGCGAAGGACGCGACCTCACCGGTGCCCGAGCGCATCCTGCGACTAACCGTTGATGACAACGGTCCTGGCATGTCGGAGGAGACCCTGAATCGTGCGTTCGATCCCTTCTTCTCGACGAAAGATCGCACGCGGCATTCTGGGCTCGGGCTGTGGATCTGTCGCAGCATAGTTGAGCAACACGGAGGAGAAATAGTACTCAGTAGCGCGGCCGGAAATGGGACGTGTGTTCGCATGGATCTGCCAATCGAGTCGGTCCGGAACGCGCACAACGGGGGCCGGAAGGTGGAGAAAGAGGCATGAAAGCAGACAATCTGAAGCCGCGCATGATTGCGCAGAAAGAGGACGGTATAGCCGACACGCCGCACTGTAAAGTCCTGGTTGTTGATGACGAGAAAAGTATCCGCATCAGCCTGCGAGAGTTTCTTCTGGCTGCGGGTTATGAGGCCAATGTGGCGGAGGACGCGCAAGCTGCCCGGAAGCTTCTGGCCGATGGTGACTACGATGTGGTGGTCTCAGACATCGTTTTGCCTGGCGTCTCCGGTGTGACATTGCTGAAGGCGATCCGGGCCGCCTCGCCCGACGTGCAGGTCATCGTGATGACCGGTGAGCCGACGGTGGAGACCGCCTCTGAAGCGGTGCGCGCCGGTGCTTCAGACTACCTGACCAAGCCGATTGCCAAGGATGCCATTCTCGCTGCAGTGAGCCGGGCCGCCGCATCCAAGCAACTGCAGGACGAAAATCGGCACCTGCATGCCGAGAATCAACGCTATCAGGAGCGGCTCGAGCTCATGGTGGCACAGCGAACGACTGAGCTATCCGCGGCGTTGGAGGGAACCATTCGTGCCATGGCCAACATGGTGGAATCTAGAGATCCTTACACAGCGGGGCATCAGCAACGCGTCTCACGCTTGGCGCAGAGCATCGCGGAGACGATGGGGTTGCCAGAGGAGGAAGTACGGGGCACCTATTTTGCGGGACTGATACACGACATCGGTAAGATCGGGGTGCCCACAGAAATACTGACGACGCCGGTCAAACTTTGTAAAGAGGCTATTGGCATGATTCGGAAGCATCCTGGTACCGGGTCGCGCATCCTTGGCAATATCCAGTTCCCCTGGCCGCTGGCCGAGATTATCCACCAGCACCACGAGCGGATGGACGGTTCGGGTTACCCCATGGGGCTGGCAGGCCCGGCCATACGGATGGAGGCTAGGATTTTGGCTGTGTCTGACGTGGTGGAAGCCATGGCGGGCCACCGTCCCTATCGAGCGGCACTCGGCATCGAGGCGGCTCTGGAGGAAATTGAAACGGGACGCGGCCTCGCGTACGACGCCGCGGTGGTTGATGCGTGCCTCCTTCTGTTTCGAGAGAAGGGGTTCAGTCTGGTCGATATGACGGGTATTGCCGGAGAAAGACGATGAAACAAACGGAGCCTCCTTGTACCACAGCAGAAGGGAATAAGCCTATGCCCCGTGTCATGATTGTCGACGACGAGAAATGCATCCGCATGGGTCTGCGGGGGTTCCTTGTCGAAGCGGGCTATACGGTCGAGGTGGCTGCCGATGCGGAGGAGGCGCTCCACGTTCTCGAAGCATGTGACTGCGATGTGGTTGTGAGTGACATTCTTCTGCCGCGGATCAGTGGGATCAAGCTTCTGCAGGCCATTCATACGGCCGCACCCTATGCTCAGGTCATCATGATGACGGGTGAGCCCACCGCGGGCTCGGCGGCCGAGGCGTTGCGCTCAGGGGCGTTTGACTACCTTTCCAAGCCCATCGGGAAGAATGCCATCCTTCGTGCGGTCGGCAACGCCGCGAAGGTGAAAGCCCTCGACGACGAGCGCCGTCGCTTGGAAGGCGAGAATCGTACCTACCAGGAAAATCTAGAGCAATTGGTTGATGCGCGCACCGAGGAACTACGCCGCGCCATGGAGGAACTCAAGAACGCACAGGGCGAGCTGATCCGCCACGAGCGCTTGAACGCTTTGGCCCAGCTGGCGGCGGGGATTTGTCACGATTTTAACAATGTCCTGATGCCGATTCGCGGATTATCTGACTATCTGGTTACGCATCCAGAGACGTTGGATGATAAGGCCGAGGCCTTACGTTTGCTCCACATGATTCACTCGGCGACCGATGATGCCAAAGAGATCGTCAAACGCATGCGCGAATTCTACCGGCCCCGTGACGTCTTGGACACGGGCTCTGTAGATCTGAACGAGCTCTGCCTGTCAGTGGTTGAGTTGACTCGCCCGCGGTGGGAGACCCAAGCGCGGAGCCAGGGTCGGCGTATCGAGGTCCGGTGTGATGCCCGTTCGGCACCAGAGATAACGGGCAACGCCTCTCAGCTCAGAGAAGCCCTCATGAATCTTGTGTTGAACGCAGTTGACGCGATGCCGCGGGGCGGAACCCTCTCCTTGACGGCCGAAGCCACGAGCCAGTCGGTGCGCCTTAGTATTTCAGACACCGGGGACGGGATGGAAGACGAGGTCTGCAAACGGTGCCTGGAGCCGTTCTTCAGTACGAAGGGCGAGCACGGTACCGGTATGGGAATGGCGATGGTTCATGGTATCGTGAGTAGGCATGGCGGCACGCTCGAGATTGAGAGTGTTGTATCGAAAGGCACCACGATCCGAATTCTCCTCCCACTAGCCTCTCCACCGCCACTGCCGGCCTTGCCTGATGCTCCGGTTCCTGAAGGAGAACAGAAGCCGCTGAGTATCCTGGTGATCGACGATGAGGAATGGTCGCGCGTCTTGCTTGACAGGTATCTGAAAGAGGCGGGGCATGCTGTGGAATGGGTTCCGGACGGAGCCGCAGGTGTTGCGAAGGCATCCGGCAACCATTTCGATCTCGTGATTATGGATGGGGCCATGCCGGGCATGAACGGGGAGCAGGCCGCTGTGGCGCTGAAGAAACAATCTCCGGCCTGCCCGGTCCTGCTGCTGACCGGTGATCTCATGAGCACGGAAACCAGCGTGGCCAGCGAGGTGGACGGTGTGCTGGCAAAACCGATTACACAACGGGAGCTGCTGGAGATGGTGCGCCGGCTGACGGTGGGGGGTGCCTGATATGGACCGATGGATGATCTTGTCCGAACCCGAGCGCCGATGCTGTGATATGATGCTTGCTTCTATATTGGGTCTCAAAGAGACTCGCATATGTGACGGGCGGCGGTCCCCATTATTAAGGAAGGAAGGTGCCCATGATACTTGTAGTGGATGATGATCTGCGATTGGCCGCCACCCTACGCACCGTACTGGAGCACGAGGGCGAATCGGTCATTACGGCTGCGAATGGTGTGGAAGCCTATGGGGTGCTCAAGTCACAGTCGTGCAGTATGATGTTGATGGATGTGAATATGCCTGCCCTGAGTGGGACGGAGCTTTTGAAGCTCATGAAGGACGAGGATATCAGCGTTCCCACCATCGTCATGACCGGCAACGAAGCTTTTGACCCCGCTTCTTTGAAGAACTATTCGTTCGTCATTGGCCTGGAACGCAAACCGTTCGATATCGTGAAGCTCGCCTCCACGATTCACGGCTACGGTGGTCGGCAGCAGGGCGTCACCGTGTTCACGGCCACCCGGCGAATCGATGGTGATTTGACACTTCCCGCGGCAGTGGATTTGCCTGCATTCGTGTCACAGTCAGGGCCGTTCATTGTCTTAAACAACGCGTCGGTAACACACGGGGATGGGAGCGCATTTCAGGTGCCGTCGGCGCTTTGTCTTCGTGTCGACAGCATCGTGTGCCTGTCCGCGGTTGAGACGGCCCCCGCCGAGAAAGGTACAGAACATGGCTCAGATTGACACGTTGGTCAGGGCGTTCGTCGACAAGGGGGGCAGCGATCTGCATCTCTCCGTTGACTTGGTTCCCATGACCAGGTGTAGCGGGGATATGGTGCCGCTCGATCATCCCGTCTTATCGGCCGATACGCTCTGCGCCATGCTCGATGAGATCATGCCGGAGCGCAATAGGGTTGAATTCAAAGCGGACCGTGACACCGATTTTGGATATGAGATCGAGGGGTACGCGCGTCTGCGCGTCAACGCCTTTGAGGACCGGATGGGCGTGGGGGCGGTCTTGCGGGCCATCCCCACCACGATCATCTCCGCCGAACAGCTTGACCTGCCGAAGGGTGTGACCAATCTATGTCGCCTCTCGCAGGGACTGGTCGTGGTGACGGGGCCCACCGGCAGTGGAAAGAGCACGACTCTGGCGGCGATGATCGATCTGATCAACCGCACCAGCCGCGACCATATTATCACGATTGAAGACCCCATCGAGTTTGTGCATCCCCAAAAGCTCTGCCGGATCAATCAGCGTGAAATCAACAGTCACACCAAGGGGTTCGCCCGTGCGCTGCGGGCAGCATTGCGCCAGGATCCAGATATTGTGCTGGTGGGCGAGATGCGCGATTTGGAAACGATCGAGATTGCCATCGACACTGCGGAGACCGGGCATCTCGTCTTCGGTACGCTGCATACCAGTTCTGCTGCCGGTACGGTAAACCGGATCATAGATGCATTTCCGGCGAGTCGGCAGAACCAAATCCGGACGATGCTGGCCTCCTCTCTGAAGGGGGTGATCGCCCAGACACTCTGCAAGCGCTCGGAGGGTGGACGCGTGGCGGCCCTTGAAATCATGCTGGTGGAGCGCGGGATCAGCGCGCTGATCAGGGATGGCAAGACACACCAGCTGGAGTCTGCCATGCAGGTGGGGCGCTCTCTCGGCATGCTGTTGCTTAACGACTCGCTGGCTGACCTGGTGCGACACGGCGTGGTGGAGGCGTCTGAAGCCTATAGGCGGGCGGTGGACAAAGAGGATCTGCTCGCAAGGTTTGCCAAGTATGGCATCTCGCCACCCAACATAACCGGCGGCCTTGCGATGTAGCCCGCGCGTGAGACCGCGCCAATGGAGAGGGAGTACCATGACGGGAATAGAGAAACTGGAAAAACGGGTGCGGCGCATCCGGCTGTGCATGTCCGTCGGATTTGGGTTGTATATCCTTCCTGTTCTGGCGGCCTATTTTGTTCCCTGGCTGGCCCTGCTCGTTCCGGTTGGGGTGGCCATCACGGTGGGCGCTATCATTGTGGCGCTTCGTTCGTTGCATTGTCCGGAATGCGCCGGACCGTTGGGGAACCTTCTTCTCATAAAGCAATCCGGCAAGCTCTTTGCGCTGCCCCCTGATCTGGCCACCTGTCCCCACTGCGGCAGCGACCTCACTGTTCAGCGTGGTCATGAGGATCTGTTGGAAATCCTGAGCGCTTACGAGAAGGATGGCGAATATCTGGGCGTGGTGAGCATCCTTATGAATGGCGTGGCTCATCACTATGAGCTCAAACTGGAAGGCGCAGCACGGCGTACGTTCAAGGAGATTATACAGCTACAGCCCTTTGGTAAACATGGCGGCACGACGCGCTATTTCTTTGTGCCACCATCACGCCGCGCCCCCGATCCCACGACATCGGTGTATATCAAAATACGCGTGGAAGAGGGCACGATGGACACCGTGGTGGATATCCGGGCCCCGCGCGCCCTCCAGACCTGCTTCGAATGGTTGAATCAATTAGAGGATGCCTCCCAGATTCCCCGGCTCTCGCTCCGAAAGCCATGACGGGCGCATCTGTCGCCCGACGTCGCGTGTCGCCGCTAGCTGGCCGGTCCGTGAAGTCGTGGGCTGATGGCATCCAGCACCGCGGCGGCGGCGCGGTCCGTGCCACCGGGGGGGCCGAGGCGACGGTTGACGTCGTCCAGTGCGGCCAGGGCGGCGGCGTGGACGGTGTTATCGCTGATGAGTGGCTCGAGTGCGGCGGCTAGGGCGTGTGGCGTGGCGGCGTATTGCAGCAATTCGGTGGCGACCTCCGCTTCGGCGACGATATTGACCAGGCCGATGTGCTTCACCTTTACCAGCGCTCGTGCCAGCCAGTAGGTGATGGGGGTGGCTTGGTAGGTGATCACCATGGGACAGCGCAGCAGAGAGGCCTCCAGCGTGGCGGTGCCGGAGGCGATCAGCGTCGCGCGTGCCTCGGCCAGAACGGCGCGGGTGTGACCGATCACGATCTCTGAGCGGGTCGGCCCGGCGGGCCGACCGGCCAGCACACGGTTGACCAGTGCGGCCGCAGCTTCGGAGTGGACGGGAATGATGAAGGAGGCCTCGGGATGTTTCTCTTCGATCAGGGCCGCTGCGGCCCACATGGAGGGAAGGATGCGTTCGATCTCGTGGTCACGGCTGCCAGGCAGCAGGGCGATGTGAGGTGTCCCCTGCCACGGTAGGGTGGGGTGGGGCTGTCGGCGGACCTCGTCGATCTCGTCCACGAGCGGGTGGCCTACAAAATCGACCTGAAGAGCGGTGTGATCGAAGTGGGCCGCCTCGAAAGGGAAAAAGGCGATCAGGCGATCGAGTGTGGCGGCCATGCGCGGGATTCGCTGGCGATTCCATGCCCACACCTGGGGACAGATATAGTAGATCGTCTTGAAGCCCATGAGATGGGCGCGGCGCGCGAAGCGGAGATTGAAGCCGGGGTAGTCAATCAGGATAACGGCATCGGGCCGCCGGCTGCGTAGTTGGGCCAAGCTATCGTAGAAGATGCGGCGTAGATGGCGATACTTACGCAGGACCTCGCTGATCCCCGTGACCGCCATGGCGGAGATGTCGGTGAAGGTTTCAACCCCGGCCGCGCGCATTTGTTCGCCGCCGATGCCGAAGCAGGTGATCTCAGGGTGATGTGCATGAATAGCGCGCACCAGGCGCGCCCCATGCATGTCACCGGAGACCTCGCCGGCAATGATCATCAGGCTGGGGGATCGAGGCATGGTTAGGATGGGTTGGTTTGGATGATATGACAGATGTCGACGGCCAATTTAAGCGCCTGTGAGCCCTGCTCGCCGGTGACGACCGGTTCGCCGCGGGTGGCGGCGGAGTGGACGAAGGCACGCAGCTCGTGGGCGAGTTGGTCGCCCTTCTCGGTGGGAATATCGACCACCTGCATGCTGTCCGGCCCTTTGCGATGAAGCGTGCCGGTCTGCGTGCCGTAGTCCAGTGCGGCATAGGAGTCGCCCTGGAAAACGGTAATGGTGCGCATCTGCTGCGTACTGATGCGATTGGCGGTCAGATTGGCCACACAGCCGTTCTCGAAGCGCAGACGGACATCCGCGACGTCTTCGCTGGGACTGAGCACGGAGACGCCAAAGGCGCGGATCTCCGCGAGGGGGGAGCGAACCAGGTGGAGGATAAGCTCCAGGTCATGAATCATCATGTCGAGTACGACGCTCACCTCCGTGCCGCGCGGCGCGGCGCCCGGTCGAGGAGGGGGATAGGCGCACATTCGGATCGCCTCAATGAAGGTGGGTGTGCGCATGTGGTCTTCCAGAAAGCGCATCACCGGGTTGAATCGCTCGATATGGCCCACCTGCAGGACCAACCCCTTCTGCCGGGCAACCGCAACCATCTCTTCGGCCTCCTCGGTCGTCGTCGCAATGGGCTTCTCAACCAATAGGTGCAGGTTGTGGGCCGCCAGCGTGAGAAAGGTGTCGTAGTGCAGATGGGTGGGCACCACCAGGCTGGCGGCGTCTGCCACCTCGGCCAGAGCCTCCATGTCGCTGAAGGCCCGTGTATTGTACTTGGCGGCGATCTCGGCGGCCCGTGCCGGGTCAACGTCAAAGACCCCCACCAGTTCGGCCTCCTCCATAGCGTCATACTTGGCGGCATGCCACTGCCCCAAACTGCCCACCCCGAACACCGCGACCTTCACTCTGCACCCCATGGCTATCCCTCTGTATCCATGCCGATAATGGTTAACCCCTGTCGATCCGCCTGTTCGACCAAGCGATCCTTCTCAAGTAGAATGGCCTTTCCGCCCCCGAAGGCGAGGCAGGTGGCACCGGATTGCTTGAGCATCTTTAGTGTGCGTCGACCAATCACAGGAATATCGAAGCGCATGTCCTGGCCCTGCTTGGCGATCTTGATCACCACGCTGCCGCGCCCCCCCAGGCGGCCTGCTCGACGGATGGTGCGGTCGGTGCCCTCCAGCGCCTCGACGGCCAGAATGATACCCTCCTTGATCACGACGGTCTGGCCGATCTCAAGTCCTGTCGTGGTGCGTGCGATATCGAGGCCCAAGGTGATATCGGCCTCTTCGCGTGCCGTTGGCGCGCGCACGGTGAGCAGTCCAGCGGGCGGCATGTAGGCCTCCATAAAAGTGGAGGCGGGAAGGACTTCGATACCTAGCTTTGCGATCTCCGCAACGACCATGCCGAAGACAGTATGCGGGTTCTTGATGCCTAGAGTCATCAAGGCTTGGCGTGCCCATGCATCCGGCCTCACACGGAAGATGGCGGTAGGGCTCACCTGCCCGGCCATAATGGCGTGGTGCGTCCCTGCACTGCGGAGTGCATCGATCATGCGTCCGACCTGGCCGAGGTGGATCCAGTCCACTCGGTCCGCGCAGGCGGCCAGGGAGCGCGGTGTTTCGCCCTTGAACGCAACCAAATGGATATGAGATACACCGCGCTGACGCGCCTGCTCCGCCAGCAGGCGCGGGTAGTCGCCCCGCCCGGCAATCAGGGAAAATCGCTCTGGTGCTGCCTCATGCATGCGGCAGACTATAGGGTAAAGGTAAGAGAGGATCAATCGGGATAAGAATTCTCCCCAGCTGTTGACGGAGCGCGACTTAGTGCCTATAACTGATGTGAGGCGAGTCTGGGTCGTTTGGGGTTTGTGTTCAACATGGGGGGAGATTCCATGGGTAACCTGGCAATGGTTGCCGGTCGAAGAGGAA
>JABMPJ010000092.1 GCA_013203785.1 Lentisphaerota bacterium
ACCTCGACCCCTACAAGCTCAGGACGCTCATTGATGCAAAACAACGCTCAATCTTCAGCAAGCTTCGGTAACATCAATTATGGCGCAGCCATGTCTCTCGCGGGACATGCTTCGGTAACCTTTTATTCTGGCGCAACGCGGACCGCTGGTGACAAGAGCCAAGCGCCAGGCGGTCATGAGGATGATGAGGGCGGTGAGCTGGAGGAGCTGTTGGGCGGTGTTGGAGAGGGGCGGGGGGCCGAACCAGGCGATAGGCATGGCGAGCAGTAGGCCCGCGCCGAATCCGAAGAGATGGGCCATGAGGTCGCTCTGCGGACCGGTGCCGAGGAGGGTTAGGATTGCGAATCCGGCGCCCACGGGGATCCAGGTACGACTCCAGATGCCGGATGAGAGGCCCGTGTGTTTGAGCTGGCGAATCGACTGGCGGGCCGAGAGGATGCCGAGTGCCCCGAAGCAGGCGGTGGAGGCACCGACACTGATGTGATCAGGCCCATGTGCCATGGCGGCCGCGGCGTTGCCGAGCAGACCCGTACCGAGGATCAACAACCAGCCCACGCCACCGCCGAAGACGTGGCACACGGCGTAGCCGAAGAGAAGCAGGCAGACGATGTTTCCGGCGAGGTGGCTCGGACCGGAATGGAGTGTGAGGGCTGTGAGCAATCGCCACCACTCACCATCGAAGAGGCGCGTTGTATTCATGGCGCCGCCCTCCACAATCGGACTGCCGTGGCCGGCGGGACCCATCCAGGCGTAGAAGGCCACCAGCAGGCCTGCGACCCAGGCCGGTGACCAGCTGTCGATATTCAGGCCACCACTGTCGGTGGGCAGCGCCCCGATGGATTCACGGCTGCTGTCGTCGGCCTCGTAGGCCGCGAGCTCGGAGTGGGCCGCATCGGCCTGTGCCAACGGCAGATGAATGCGCCACTGCCCGCCCTCGCAGGATAGGCGATAGTCCAGGTTCGCCGCCGCCAGAACGGCAATCCATTCCGATGTCTGCTGGTCGTCGGCCGGTGCGACATCCACGTCGTCGCCTGTGGTCATGGTCGGGCTATCCTGTCCCGCTCAATCGCGCTTGAGCAGTTGGTCCAGGTTCTCAAAGGGATTGGCGACGGGGGGGGCGGCTTCGCCAAAGAGAGCCGGTTTGCTCTGCCCGGCATCACCGGCGTGTGACTCGTGCTCGTGATCATGGCAGTAGAGGCAGAGCAGGATCCAGTTGCTTCCGTCGTTGGGGTTGTTGTGGTAGTCGTGATCCTTGTGGTGGACGGTCAGCTCACGCAGCCGCTTGCCATCGAATTCGCGGCCGCAGCTAGCGCAGATATGCGGAAAGAGCTTGAGGGCGCGTGCCCGGTAGCTCGTTCGCCGGATTTCCACATCGCGGTGCAGCTCGTGCGAGATGCGCGCTTTTTTCTGGGCCTCCGTTTCGATGGGTTTCATCGGTCGTCCCCGGGCCGACGGAGGGGGCCCTGCATGCCCCGCAGTCGGGCGGCAACCTCCATGAGCATGAGTTCCGTGGTGGTCTGAGCGGAAACGAAGGCATTCAGAAATGCATCGCCCTGGCTGATCAGGCGGAGGCGTTTGACTTGGCACCATGTGGTCTGCAACAGCTCCTCCTGCATGGTTTTGAGCGTCTTGGCGAGTCGCTGCAGGTCACCCTCACAGTCATGGTACATGTTGTGGAACACGGCGGTAGCGATGTCAATCTGCGGCATCAAGGGGTTGACGCTGTGGAAGAAGGAGTAGTATTGGCGTCCAACCTCGCAATAGTACATTAGGCTCAGGATCGTGACGTATTGCAGGGCTTCCTGCATGCTGGTCTCACGAATCATCAAGATCTCTGTGTCCGGCTCCCTGTAGACGGCGGTTACGCGGTCATACGACATGTAGCGATCGATCTCATCCAAGAAGGGGAGCGTGGGCAGGATGGCATGGCAGATTTCGGACGTATCACGTTCGGGACAGATGTCGCAGGGCTGGTAGTCGGCGGCAGCGCGCATGGACGGAGTAAGTTTTTGCGGGTCATTCAGCAAGGCTCGGGCGCTTTCATCGATGACCTTGCGTGTCAGAACGATGGCTTCGCCCTCGGACGGTACGAGATAGAGCCCCGGTTCAATAAACTGTGTCAGGTCCAGATGGTTCATGGCTTCTCCCCAATTCAGGAAAAGCTAAACACAACAGGCGCTCCCATCAAGCACTAACGAATCTGGGGAGGCAGATGCGACCGGCGGGCATCTTTCGGTTCATTGCTGATCGACATGGGGGCCATCGTTCTGTTTGATAGCTGGCCGACTGTCATGGGAGGCTTCCTGATTGTGAATGGAGATGGTGCGACAACCGAACACGAGGTGAGGAAGGTCCAGATTCTCGACGACGACCTCTATGTGCTGCATGTGGAGCGTGGCGGTCTGGAGTTTCTGCCGGGAGACTGCGTGGCGCTGTTTGACGGGGCGGGGGAGTCGCGTCCCTATAGCATCGCCTCGGGCAACGGCGAGGATACGCTGCGTTTTCTGATTCGGAAGCTGGAGGAGGGCGAGGTCTCTTCCTGGTTGATGGCCCGCCAGCCGGGTGATCGGGTGCGAGTCAGCCCCCCCTTCGGCTGGTTTCGTCCGGGCCAGGATATCGGGGATGCGCCCTTCGTCTTTGTGGCCACTGGTACGGGTGTGGCGCCCTTCCTCTCCTATCACCACTCCTTCGCCGCGCGTCCGCCACAGCAGATACTGTATGGCATCAGGCAACGCTGTTATGCGATAGGCTTTGACGAGATCGCGGGCTGGTGTCCGGTGCGGCTCGCCATCTCGCGTGAGGCCACCGAGGCACATCACGAAGGGCGCGTAACCGATCTGTTGGAGGGAGTGCCTGTCGATCCTGAAACCCACTTCTATCTCTGCGGCCACGAGAGCATGATCAGAGAGGCCACTGACTGGTTGCAGGCGCGTGGTGTAGACCTACTCAATATCCACCGGGAGGTTTTCTTTCATGAGTAGCCCAGCGACCCCCCCCTCGCTTCACCTGGAGTCAAAGGTTTGGCGATTGGCACCCGATGGGAGCCCGCGTGGCTATATTCAGCCCAAGCTGCTGAGGGAGCTTTGGTTTCATACGGGTACGAACTGCAATCTGCGCTGCCCTTTCTGTCTGGAGGGATCGAAACCGGGCAACAACCGTCTTGAAGTCATGACGTTGGCCGATGTGCGGCCCTTCATCCAGGAAGCGCTGGCTCTGGGTGTGGAGCAGTTCTCTTTCACGGGTGGTGAGCCATTCGTGATTCCTGAGATAGCGGCTATTCTGGACCACGCCCTCGACTACGCCCCCTGTCTGGTGCTGACCAACGCCACCGAGCCGCTGCTCAATCGCTTTCAGCAGGTTGCGCCGCTGCTGAACAAGCCTTTCCCGCTCAACTTTCGCGTCAGTCTCGACCACCCCGACCCCGCAGCGCACGACCTCTATCGTGGCCACGGCAACTTCGCCCTGTCGCTCAACGTCACGGAACAGCTCCATCGCCACGGCTTTGCGGTGTCGATCGCCCGTCAGAGCCGGGCGGGTGAGGACCCTGCGGCAGTGAACCGGGCCTATATCCCTTTCCTCCGAGAGGCCGGGCTGCCCGAGACGACGACCATTGTGGTCTTTCCCGAGTTCCACGAGCCGGGCTCCCATCCGGAGGTGCCGCACATTACGGAAGCCTGCATGACCACCTACAAGAGTGAACAGACACGCGACCAGATGATGTGCAATTTCAGTAAGATGGTGGTAAAGAAGGATGGCCGGATGCGGGTCTACGCCTGCACGCTGGTGGATGACGATGAGGACTATGATCTGGGCGGTACGCTCACGGAGGCGATGAAGATCAGAGTGATGCTGAAGCATCACCGCTGCTATACCTGTTTCGCCGACGGCGCGTCCTGTAGTGAATTGTAGTATGGGAGATGATGATATGAGCAACACATGCCAGGCCGATAAGCATCAGGAGGTCAGCGAGTACTACGGTTCGACGCTACAGAAATCGGAAGACCTGAAAACGAACGCCTGCTGCACGATTCAGGCCTATCCGGAGTACATCCGTAAACCACTGGGCATGATCCATGACGAGGTCACCTCCAAGTACTACGGCTGCGGCCTGACCATCCCGCACGAGCTGAGCGGTTGCCGCTTGCTCGACCTGGGGTCCGGCTCGGGTCGCGACTGCTATTTGGCCTCCTATCTTGTCGGCGCGGAGGGGAACGTTGTGGGGGTCGACATGACCGATGAGCAGTTGGCCGTAGCCAACCGTCACATTGGCTATCACATGGAGCAGTTCGGCTACGACCGTCCTAACGTTGAGTTTCGCAACGGGTTGATCGAGAAGCTGAGCGAGCTGGGCCTGGAGGCCGACTCCTTTGATGTGGTGATCTCGAACTGCGTGATCAACCTCTGTCCCGACAAGGTGTCGGCTCTGAGGGAGATCTACCGCGTGCTCAAGCCCGGTGGCGAGTTCTATTTTTCGGATGTCTATGCCGACCAGACCGTGCCGCAGCACTTGGTCGAGGACCCGGTGTTGTATGGCGAGTGTTTGAGTGGTGCGTTGGCCGAGCAGGACTTCATGGCGCTGGCCGTCGCGGCCGGATTCAATCCCCCCCGCGAGGTGGAGCGCTCGCCCATCACGATCGAGAACGAGGCCGTGCAGGCCCTCGTGGGGGATATCCGGTTTGACTCGATCACCTACCGCCTCTTCAAGTTGCCCGCATCCACCAAGGGCGAGGGCGCGCAGGGGGGCAGCGTCACCTACAAAGGCACGCTGGAGACAACGCCCGATTGCTTCGAGCTCGACCTGGAGCATCGCTTTGCGGTTGGGGCAGCGGTCGCCGTGTCAGAGGCGGTCCGGCTGATTCTGGCCAACAGCCGCTTCGCACGGCATTTTGAGTTCATTGAAGCGGCGTCATGCTGAGAGACTGAACGCCGGTCGTCGTCAACCGCTCAGGGCGTGGCATAATAGCGGCGATACATGGCGAGCGGATTGGTGCGCTTCCAGAGTCTCTGCCAGCGGTAGAGCGCGACCAGCCAGATGATCAGCAGGGCGCGGCGGACGCGTCCGGACTGCCAGGCGCGGGCGGAAACGTCGGCATCGCCGAAGAGGAAGACGGTCCGGCCCAGCTCTCGGAGGCGGGCGGAGAGCTCCACATCCTCCATAAGTGGAATGGCGGGGTAGGCATTCAACTGTACCACGGGCTCGCGCCGGAAGAACTGGACTTGGTCGCCAAACGCCAGGCCGAGGAAAGCCGCGCGGAAGTCGTTGGCGAGCCCCAGCATGCGCAACGGGCCGCCCAGCTCACCGAAACAGGATCCCACGGCCCCGCCCACGACGGTGGCGTCACGGTTGAGGAGCTGTAGCGCCTGCGTGAAGACGGGTCGCTCGACGCGCGTGTCGGCATGCACAATCGCGACGACATCCCCCGTGGCGATGCGCAGACCGGCGGTGCACTGGCCGCCGCGACCGCCCCCCGCTTCCGGTGGGGCGGTATGCATCAGGATGCGCGCCCCGGCCTCGCGTGCGATCCGCACGGTCTCATCCTGCGACCCGCCGTCCACGACGATGACCTCGCGCACACTGCTGTCTTGCAGAACGGAGCGAACGCACGCCCCGATCCGAGCGGCCTCGTTGCGGGCGGGGATGATGATGGAGACGCTCCGCACCGGTGCGGTCATGAGGGGTGTGCCTCGGTGGCACCAGGCGCGCCTCGCCTCGCTCAGGAAGATCAGCCAGAAGGGCAGCCATTCCGCCAGCAGTGCCCAGCGCGGCAGGCGCCACTCGCCGGTGTGGTGGGCGATGCCGACTGTGACAAAATAGAAAGCGGCCGTGAGGCTCAGCAGGAGCCATGAGCCGGTGGGGCGCAGGACAAGCAGGGGCAGAATCCAGCTGAGGTACCAGACGTGAAGCGTGGGTGCCAAAAGCAGGGCAGCGCCGAGGACGAAGAAGATGCCCGGCACAGGATCGTCCTTGAATCGACCGCGTCGAGCCGGGGTGTAGCGAGCCCAGCCGTAGAGCAGTGTGGCGATCAGGAGCAGCTTACAGATCAGCGTGGCTGATTCTCTGCTGTGCAGGACGGCTGCGAGCAGGGCATGGACCGACCCATTGAAGGCGAAGGCGTCGGCAAAGGTGATCAGCGAGGCGAAGAGGGGCGCAACGCCCGATGTGACGAAGGGGAGGGCCGGCAGCACAATGGCGGCCAGGGCGACGGGTGCGTAGCGCAGGTTGTCGCGTCGCAGGAGCAGGGGCAGGGCCAAGACGGCGGCGTATTTGGATTGGACGGCCAATCCGGCAAAGAGGAACATCCAGCCCCAGCGGCGGCGGTCATACCAGAAGAGGGCTCCCATGAGGAAGAGTCCCTGGAGGGCGTCGAAGTGAGCCTGCCCGGCGAAGCTGAAGAGGGTGATGGGGTTGAAGGCGTAGAGGATGGCCCAGCGCGCATCCAGGCGACGATGGCGCAGCAGGGCGAGCAAGAAGCAGAGCGTGCCCAGATCCCAGACGATGATGAGCAGTTTGAGCGCCATGGGGTGGTACCAGAGCTGGGTCACAGCGGCGAAGGCAAGCAGGACAAACGGGGGATAGGCCGCAGTCATATCGGGGTGATTGACATGCGGCTGGTAGGGGTCGGTCGCGGCGAGCTGGGCCAGCTCGGGCGACTGGGGGGCGTGGCCGTAGGGGTTGATGCCGTGGGTGATCAGGCGGCCCTCCCAGAGGTAGCGGTTGATGTCGTCGGAGGGCGGATGCGGCAGGAGGACGAGGCGACAGAGCAGGGCGGTGAGCAAGATCACCCCGGCCGCATGGCGCGGCGATAGGTGCCGCGGAAAGGCAAGCAGCAGGGCCAGCCCAAGTAGCCAGGTGCCAGCCCACAGGGCAATGAAGCGTCCCGCAGGGAGGCTGCCGAGGCCGGGCAACGTGAGGGCATGTTCACCCACCGGTCCGGAGTGTGCCGCGATAAGGCAGAGCAGCAGCATCAGGCCGAACAGAACAGCGAAGAGGGGCCAGGCGTGGTTCTTGGTTATCGGTTCCTGGCGACGCCCTCGCTGATTCAAACATTTTGTCGACTTCGTGGAGGAGGTGGAGTTGGCCCGAAAGGCAGTCGCCCCAGGTCGTCCCGACCTGAGGGCGTGCACAGCGGGTGTACGGGATGCAAATGTCGAGTCGTTTCGGCTCATGATTCTCAACACGTAGACTTCTCTTGTGCTGCGCTGGCCCCGGGACGGGGCCGCGCTACTGACGGCACCACCCCATTCCCCGGAGATGTGTAACAACGAATTGGGCGAGTAAATCTCGCCCTTTCAGGGCACAGACCCTTTTTGGACAGGCACCACCTACGCGAGATCTGCTATCGGTTCCAGCGCGGGTGCTACAGTCGCATAGCCGGTCAGGTTCAGTGTGTGGCAGAGCGTCAGTATGCCGACAAAAAGGAACCCGGCGGCGTAGATAGCCAGGAAGGGGCTGGTGAGGTATTGGCCGGCTGCGACGTAGACGCTGAAGGTGTAGCAGCAGAAGGCGCCGAGGGTAATTTCAACCAGGGCCAGCCAGGGCCAGCTTGTGATGTAGCGTTTGGTTTCCCTCTCGCCGCGCTTGGGGGTACGGATGAAGGGCGTCTCGTGTCCGATCACCGCCTCGGCGATGGCTTTGGTGTTGGAGACGGCCAACCCGACTCCGATGACGATCAGAAAAGGGAGCAAGGCGATGCGGCGTTTCCAGTCGGAGTAGACGGCGCGTTGGCTCACAAAGTAGAGCGTACTGGGGGCCAGGATCGAAAGGCATAGCGGCAGCGCCAGCGTGGCATAGAGATAGGGGCTTAGGTTGAGATCCTCCTTAATCGTGAGGACTGGGAGGGCCAGAAGGGAGAGCATCAGCATCATGGGGTGGACCAGGTAGCCTCCCATGTGGATGACGGCCTGCACCTTCTTGAAGCGGGGCGCGCGCGACCGCATGAGCTGTGGGAAGAGCTTGATCAGCGTTTGGACCGATCCCTTGGCCCAGCGGAACTGCTGGCCGCGCAGTGCGTTGATGTTCTCGGGCAGCTCCGCGGGTACCACCACATCGGGTAGGTACTGCGTCTTCCATCCCGCGAACTGCATGCGGTAGGAGAGATCAAGATCTTCGGTCAGGGTATCCCACGACCATCCGCCCGAGGCCTCGATGGCCTTACGGCGCCAGATGCCCGCCGTGCCGTTGAAGTTCATAAAGAGGCCGTTCCAGCAGCGCGCGACTTGCTCGATGATAAAGTGGCCGTCAATGCCGACGGACTGGGCGCGGGTCAAAAGGGAGCTGCACCGGTTGAGGTGACCCCAGCGTGTCTGAATCAAACCGAGGCTCGAGTCCTCACCAAAAAAGGGAACGGTCGAAAGGAGGAAGTCGCTCGGCGGCACGAAGTCGGCGTCGAAGACGGCAATGAACTCGCCGCGGGCTTGTCGCAGCCCTTCGGCCAGGGCGCCCGCCTTGTAGCCAAGACGGGAGTCGCGTCGTAGGACCTTGATATCATGGCCCTGCGCGTTGAGCTCGATGGCGACGCGGTCCACCACGCCGCAGGTTTCGTCGCTGGAATCATCCAGCACCTGGATTTCATGCAGGCCCTGCGGCCACTCCATGGCGGCGACGGCGCGCATGATGCGTTCGACGACGTTGTACTCGTTGTAGACGGCAATCTGTGTGGTGACTACTGGAGCGCCCTTGGCGGGCGGGGTGGCGGCGTGGCGCTCCAGCATATCGGTGCGGGCCTGCTGTGCCTCTCTGTAGCGCCGTCCGAAGAGGATGAGCATGACGTAGCAGTTTAGGCCATAAATCATGAGGCCCAGGGTCGGGATCATGTAGATGGGGAAGAGAATCAGGAGCAGAAGTTTCATAGTCGGGTATCGCCGCCTTGCACGCATGCCGGGACTATTCCGATGCGAGAGGATGGAACATACTGTAGACGAGGGGGGATAACAAGGGGGAAGGGGGGGTATTTATCACTGTCTTGTCGTCACGTCGCCGCGAGGGTGATTGCCCTGCAACAGGCAGCTGCGCTAGGATAGGCCGCACTATGTTGACTTACTACCCGTTCTGGTTGGCCGTGGTGTCGCTGCTGTGCGTGGTGGCCGAGCGGGCGGCACCGTGGCGGCGGGGGCAGCTTGGGCTGCGGCCGGAGCTGGGGCAGGATGTTTTTTGGCTCTGCTTCAACGGCTACTTTGCCTCGCTGGTTTTTGCCGGTCTCTTTGGGTACCTCGAGGGTGGACTTACGGCTAGCTTTACGGGGGTCTGTGGCGTGACACCGCAGAGCCTGCGGCTGCTCGAGGGCCTGAACCTGGCGCTCCAGATTGCTGTGGTGCTGGTGGCGTCGGATTTCATCGAGTGGCTGGTGCATAACGCCCTGCATCGCTTCCCACCGCTGTGGCGGATCCACCGGGTGCACCACTCAATCGAGACGATGGACTGGATCGGGAATTTCAGGTTCCATTGGGGGGAGCTGATTGTCTACAAAAGCGTGAAATACATTCCCCTGGCCCTCCTCGGCGCTCGTTGGGAGGCGCTCCTGGTCGCGGCTGTGGTCGCGACGCTGATCGGTCACCTGAATCACGCCAACCTCAATCTGTCGTGGGGCCCGCTGCGCTATATCCTCAATTCGCCGCGGATGCATATCTGGCACCATGATAAACATCCCCATCGTCCTGCCGGGGTTAACTTCGGCGTGGTCTTCAGTCTATGGGACTGGATTTTCGGGACGGCGTACATGCCGCGTGAGGCTCGCCAGCCCGAGGTGCTCGGCTATGTGGGAATGGAGCACGTCTCGCACTCACTGATCATGCGCTTCTTGCTTCCTATGTTCAACCGTCGTACCGCACCGGACGGCAACGTTTAAGGCATTGATGTTGTCGCCACGATTCCTGTAGTGTCTCGAACTCAACAGACAAGAAAAGGAGAATGAATCATGGCCAAGATCACATTCATGGGTGCAGGCAGTACGGTTTTTGCAAAGAATATTCTAGGCGACAGCTTGCTGACACCGGCGCTGCGCGATTCACACATAGCCCTGTATGATCTTGATGCCACGCGTCTGAAAGAGTCGCAACAGATGCTTGAGACCTTGAACCAGAACACCAACAAGGGACGTGCAACGATCACGGCTCATTGCGGTGTGCGTCAGCGCAAAGCCGCCCTGCGCGGCGCGAAGTATGTGGTGAACGCGATCCAGGTAGGCGGCTATAAGCCCAGTACCGTCATTGATTTCGAGATTCCAAAGCAGTTCGGATTGCAGCAGACCATTGCCGACACGACCGGCGTGGGCGGGATCTTTCGCGCCCTGCGCACGATTCCTGTCATGTTCGATTTCGCGCGCGACATGCAGGCGGTCTGCCCGGATGCGTGGATGTTGAACTACACCAACCCCATGCCCACGATCAGCACGGCCATGACGATCGCTTCAGGTGTGAACTACGTTGGGCTCTGTCACTCTGTTCAAGTCTGTGCCCCTCACTTGCTCAAGCACCTCGGCATCAAGGGCGTTAAGAAGCTGCAGGCCAAGATCGCCGGCATCAACCATATGGCCTGGCTGCTCGAGGTGACGGATGATGGCAAGGATCTCTATCCTGAAATCATGAAGCGTGCCCGTAAGCTGATGGCCGACAAACGTAGCGGCAAGCGTGCTAAGCATGGCGACATGATCCGCCATATGCTCATGCTGAATTTTGGGTACTACCTTACGGAGTCGTCGGAACACAGCGCGGAGTATCATCCCTATTTCATCAAGAACCTCTTTCCCGAGCTGATTGAGGACCTTGAGATTCCGTTGGATGAGTATCCGCGGCGGTGCGTCAGTCAGATCGAGAGCTGGAAAACACAGGCCAAGACCATGGTAGGCAACAAGAAGCTGACCCATAAGCGGACCCACGAATATGGCAGCTACATCATGGAGGCGATGGAGACGAACAAGCCCTTCCAGATCGGCGGCAACGTTCTGAACAACGGCTTCATCACGAACCTGCCCGGCAACATGGCCGTTGAGGTGCCCTGCTTGGTGGATCGCAATGGTGTTCAGGGCTGCTATGTCGGGGACCTTCCGCCGCAATGCGCCGCACTGAACATGACCAATATCAACACACATCTGCTGACCGTTGAGGCCCTGCTCACTGGCCGCAAGGATCACATCTATCACGCCGCCATGCTGGATCCTCACACCCGCAGCGAACTGAAGATCGATGACATCCGTAAGCTGTGTGATGCCCTGATCAAGGCGCACGGGGATTATCTGCCGACCTTCAAGTAATCGTGGATGGCGGGGGTCGATTGGGGCAGGCTGTCGATCTAGCTACCAAAGATGAGCAGCAGGATCGGGAGGCCGACCAGCAGGTAGGCCACGGATGACACCACGAAAATGGCCGCCGCTTCGCCCGGCTTGATGTGGAACATGTTGGTGACGGCCACGGACATGACACCGACGGGTACCGAGGCCTGCAGCAGAAAGACTTTCAGCGAGAGTCCCTCCAACGGCCACGGCGATAGCCATGTTAGCCCTACGAGGGCGAGCCCGATCAGCAGGCCAAGACCGTGGCGTATTCCAATGACACACAGAATGGCTCGTTTCATCTCCATCACATGCGGTAGATGCAGGCGCAGGCCAATCGCAAAATAGGACATTATGATGAGCGCGTAGATGAAGATGTCCAGTAGGTGCCATGTCTGAATCTGGGGCGGGGCCGGCACGCCCGCATGGGTGAGCATGATGCCCAGGAGACAGGCATAGAGACCCGCCGCCCGCCAGTGCACCAGGTTGCCCAGCATGAGCCGGAGGATCGATTGGGAGGGGGCTTCGGGGGCGTGTCGCTGCGCAATCGTGTAGGAGAGCAGCACCAGCGCGAAGTAGGTGTACATTCCATAGATCGTGCTGACGGCCAGGCCCGTGGCCCCGAAGAGCAGGTAGATTGCGAAGCCCGCCATGGTCACGCCGTGATTGCCGATACCGCAGCTAATTCCCAACACGCCGCGTTCGGCCTGGTCAGAAAACCAGCGACGCCCTACCGCCAGCGCGATCAGGCTCATCGCTGTAGCCTGTAGCGCGCCCAGTAGAGGCAACCACGCATCGGACCAGTGGAGTGGGGTGCCCCAGAGGGCCATGAGGCCCACCAGCGGATAAGCTCCCACCGTGACGACCGTCATCATCGGCTTGGCTGCGGAATCTTTGACCACTCCCCTTGTCCGCATCAGCCAGCCGAGGGCGGCGCTAACCACGATAAGCGCGATCGAGATGAAGAATCTGAGTAGAACGGTCAAGATGGCTGGGGACTATACGGGCTGAGGCGCGCGCATCCAATAACCGAATGGGATACGGCACGACAGCTGATCGTCGTTCCCTTTGGCCCTTCCTTGGTTCCGGCCACGAGAGACCGTGGCCCTCCAATGCACCTGCATACCGCGTTTTCGATATTCTGGCCCTGGAGGGACGCGCTTTGTCGCGTCCGGAGGCCGAAGCATGCTAAGGAAAGGACCATGACGACAGCAAAGCCGTCGCCCCAGACAGCCTCGGATCACGGTTGTGCCGTAGGCGGCAAGGCTATATTATCCACGCCATGAAACAACACCGGTACGGAATGTGGGCCGACCTCTGGCGAATGCTGAAGGCTGTGGTGATTGCCATCGGGGTCTTTCTTGCTTTCGTGAGCCTGGTGGAATGTATCCAAGCCTACCAGATTTTGAGGGGGGTGCACCCTGTGCTGGGCTGGCTCTTTCTGGCGGTACTGCTTGTGGCACTGGGATGGGGGGTGGCTTACTACATCGTGGCCATGCTTCGCCGTCCGGCTGTCTTGACGCCGCCGCCCCGTCGTGATCTGGCGACGGCCTCGGCTGGCGAGCGCCGCCTCTATGCACGCTATCTCGTGAATGTCATGGAGCGGCTGGCCGGGAATGGTCTGGTGCCCGAGGATCAGAAGAAGGGGCTTCGTGCGGAGGCGACCGCGCTGAAGGGGCACCTGGGGGGCGGGTCCGACGGTACACAGCTCGTCGCAGCGCTTGACCACGCTGTAGATCAGGTCATTTTGCCGGCTGTGGTGCCGCTGGATGAGGAGGCCGCGCGGCGCGTACGGAACTGCGTGCGCGATACGATGCTGGGCGTGACGGTGAGTCCCTGGCGGTCGGTTGATCTCTTCGTGGTGCTCTACCGCAATGGCCGCATGGTGCTCGAAGTCTCATCCATCTACAACGGCCGTCCCCGCCTGCGGGAGCAGACGCGCATCCTATCAGATGTCCTGAAGGTCGCCGCCACGGTTCAGTTCCTCAACATCGGCAGCAAGCTCATGGAGAATCTAACCTCGTGGATTCCTGTGCTGGGTCGGTTCACGGACGACATTGCCCAGGGGATTGGTGCCGGTCTTTTCACCTCCGTCACGGGCTACGCAACCATCGACCGCTGCCGGGCCTTTCGGGGCTGGAGCGAGGAGGAGGCCCGTAGCGGCATGGGGGGCAAACTGAAACAGTTCATGCAAGATCTCAAAGGGATCGTGACCGACACCGTGGTGCCCGCCCTCGGCCGCCGTATAGAGGCCGAGATACCCGCCGAAGGTCGCGTGCCCAACTTCATGGAGCGCGTCAAGTCCGGGATTGGCGAGGCGATAGACGCTACGAGTGATGTGCTCGATGGCTGCGTCCGCAAACCGGTGACGATGGGCGTCAAGGGGGTGACCACAACCGGGGCGATTCTGTGGGATGGCACGCGGCGCGCCGGCACGGGCGTAGGCCGGGCCATCGGCTGGACGGGGCGACAGGGCTGGAACCTCTCCGCCCTGGGGGTCAAGACGGTCGGTAAGGGAACGGTGGGAATTGTCAAAGGTGTCGGGCGTGCAGCCAAGGGTACGGCCGGTCTAGTGCGCGGACACAAGAAGGACGGAGAGAGCGACTAAATGGGCTTTAGAGGCCGCTCCAGTGGGACTAACATGGCCGTGTCCTAAATCAGGAACGCCGCTCAATGGCGCGCCTGAGCCGAGACGCCCCAACGGCGGGCAAGGCGTAATCATCCTCACATATTGGAAGGTGCAAGATGGTCGTGCGCAGCGAGCTGAGCATCGTTCTCCATTTCGTGCGCGCGCGCTGACCGGATGTTTCGGGCCATCGTCGCCGAACGATAGCCGCCGATAAGAGCCACAGCGATCCCCAGCAGAATCAGGCCCCACGCCAGGAGCGTGACAGAGACGCTGTTGCCAAAGAATCTGATCACGCCTGCGCCAGTGAGAATAAGAGCCAGGGAGGTCCGCCCGTAGGCAAGCAGCGTGCGTTCGTTGGCCAGAGCGGTTCGGTCGATCGCGAGATGATCACGAAGGATCAAACTGCTGTTGGCGAAGCGTTCATAGGGATTGGTGGCGTGCGCCGCAGGACGGGTGGACTTAAGGGCGTGTTCAAATCGCTGCTCTGAATCCGTCATGGTGATACCGCTTTCCCTCATTCTGGTTTCTATCTCTTTAAGTTTCCTGTTGGCGCGATCGATCTCTTTGTCCTTCTTCTCTTGGCGCGAGCTGTCCAGATAGCCCCCGCAGATCTCATCTACCGTGTGGGTCTCGGTGGCGTACGTGATGTGAAATCGCGCGATGAACTGGGTCACCGAATCTTGTTCGTGGACGAGTGTGTGCTTTAGCCGTTCAAGGGTTGCCCCCTGTGCAGGCTCCTTTTCGGCCAACTCCAGACAGTCGTCGATGTTGGATGGCCGGTGCGTCAGTCTGTACCAAAGGCTTCGCATCCCCTTGTCTCCCTCTTACGCGTTGGTGGTTTCAGTCCTGTCGGGTTGCTGTGGACGGCACAGCGTGTCGATCGTCATGAGACGGGTTCCCCGGTCCGCCGTAGTTGTTTGTAACCACGGATTGAAAGAGCCGATCAGCGTTGTTGAAAAAGAAGTCCTCAATCTCTCTCGTGCTGAGTCCGGCACGCTCCGCGCCCAGCCGGATGCCGCGCAGTTGCTCGTAGTAGAACGTCGTGAAGTGCACCGTGTGGTTGGCGTCATAGATGCTTGTACCGATGGCGTAGTCTTCGCCCATGAGGTACATGTACTGATTATTGACCTCCACGGATTTGCCGCGCAGCATCGCAATCGGAGCATCGGAACCGAAGAGGAGTCGCTCGCGCGGGAAGTTCCGGAAGGCGTACTCCAGCACGCCTTCATGATTGATCATGGCTGTGTCGACATAGGCGTTCGGACAGGCCGCGATCGCATCCAGTCCACCGAGGACGTTGCTGAGAAAATAGGCCCGCCCGACGTGCGCAAAAATGATGCGGGCGTTCGGATAGCGTTCGCACAGCTCAACCATCTGTGTCTGGTTGATGGGGTCGGCAAGGCGCCCCGGCCGTGGTATGTGCAGCATGACCGCCAGCCCAAGTTCATTGGCGACCTCCATCTGCTCCGCCGGCAGCATTTCGCGTATCATGACCTCACCGACCGGCTTGCCGGTAACGAAATCAGGGTACGGCTTAAATCCCACCAACCGATTGTCTAGCACTCGCTGGCGCACAGCGTCGGCTGTATCCACGGGCGCAACGAGCGCCATGCCGTAGAAACGCTGGTTATCGGAAACGCGATCCGCATAGCGCGCCGTTGAGTCGCGGTCGCTATCAAACGTCGGAAGGCCGAAGCCGTTCGCATGGAGCTCCACTCCTGGCAGTGCATCGGCGGCCCAATCCTGGAAATGCGACGGGGAGAAGTCACCATTGAATTTATGGTAGAAGTGGCCCGGTGGGAAGGTGACGCCAGGAAGGAAACAGGAAGGATCGAAGAAGTGAACATGGGCATCGAAGAGCTTCGTGGGTAGGAACTCGCGTAGTTCGCGATCGAAGATCTGTCGGTCCATCTCTTGATAATCGTCACTCATACGTACATGTCTCTCTTGACTGTCAGTCCAGAATAGGACGGTACTCGCGCCACCGATCGCTATCTCTTCTCGTTCTATTTTGCGTCACGACCGAGGCAAGACACTACCCTTTTCCCGCGAAGGAATCTACTCGCGTTTGTACAAAAAATGATCCATTCCCCTTTGAGCACAACGGTAACCAGTCGGCCTGTGACGGTTCGTCCATGGCCCACGTGTTGAAGGGGATGGTTCCAACAGGCATGGACTCTGGACGAGCGCACGCTCTAGCCGTTGCCGTCTCCAGCCCTGGGTCGTCCAGACAAGTGTGTCTTGCTGCAGCGTTGGACGATACCCGTGTGCTGCTTCAGTCGCCTTGGCACGAAGAGCGTCTGCTGGCTTTTCTGATCATGGTCCGCCGTTTCAAAGCGGGCGACGAGGCCACGCAACGCGCTCTCTACAACGCCTATCTTGCCGAGACGGCCCGCATCAATAGCTGGGACCTGGTGGATCTTTCGGCACCGCAGATTGTGGGGGGTGGCTCTTGACGCGCAGCCGCGTACGACACTTCGCTACGCCATTGAGCGTTTCCCTGAACCTCTGCGCAAACGCTATTTGAGCGGGGCATTCTGAGATGGTGAAAGATGACGTGGGTGAGTATCATTGGGGCGTCAAGAAAGTCACATAATTAGATGATTAATGCAAAGGAGACGCCAGCATGCGAATAGCCAAAGATAATGTGGACGTTAAGATGGAGATACCCGGGGCCGTGATCCGTCAGCAGACGGAGTTCGGGGACGCCACCGGATTGGGCAAGATCAGTGGTGAGTATTTTACGCTCTCGGCAGGCGTGGATACGACACCGCTGTTTATGGGGTTGGAAGGCGACCTGTGTCAGTGCCCTCACTGGGGCTTCGTCTTGTGCGGTGAGCTCACGACAACGGATGCGGAAGGGACAGAGGAGACGGTTGTCGCGAATGACCTTTTCTACTGGCCGCCGGGGCACAACGTGAAGGTGAACGTCGACGCGGAGATCGTCATGTTCAGCCCTCAGCACCCACACAGCCTCGTCATCAATCACATGATTGAGAAGGTGAGTGGATAGTGGCGGGTGGCCTGCGGCCGCGGTTGTTGCTAATAAAAAGGGGACGGAATGAGCGAAGCGGGTAATGTGTGTGCTTTGGTGGATCGGGAGTGCTTGCCTTGCCGAGGAGGCGTTCCGCCGCTCAAGGGCGAGTCGCTGATTCCGCTACAGGCGGAGTTGGGTGACGGGTGGGCGCTCGTTGAGGAGCACCATTTGACCAAGGCGTTTTCGTTCCCCGATTTCAAGGAGGCGTTGCGCTTCACGAATGGGGTGGGGGCGCTGGCGGAGGCGATTGGGCACCATCCGACGATTGAGCTGAGCTGGGGGAGTGTTCGGGTGACGATCTGGACGCACAAGATTGACGGGTTGGCCGAGGCGGACTTCATCTTCGCGGCGAAGGTGGATCTTGTGGCTGCGGAGGGGCGCTAGCCTCTCTATGCCACCATGGTGAGTTGGCGGTGGGCTTCGTAGGCGAAGGCGGCAACGGACATGGAGAGGTTGAGGCTGCGGGCGTGGGGGCCGGGCATGGGCAGGTGGTAGAGGTGATGGGCGTACTGTTCGTATAGCTCGTCGGGGAGACCGTGGCCTTCGTTGCCAAACACGAGGGCGCAGCCGGGCTGAATCTCGCACTCGAGGTAGGATCGGGTGCCGCGCGTGCTGCCGAAGATGAGCTGGCGGGGGTGGGCCACCTCAAGATAGGCGGCCCAGTCGTTGTGCACGCTGAGGTCCACGTGCTCCCAGTAATCCATGCCGCTCCGTTTGACCTGCCGCCCAGCGAGTGAGAAGCCGAGCGGGCGGATCAGATGAAGTCGGGCACCGAGGCAGACGCAGAGCCGTCCGACGGCCCCGGTGTTGTGCGGGATCTCGGGAGAGACCAGTACAATATCAAGCTCCACGCGCTCCTCCTCACGGCTGCCAGAGCGGCAGGCCGGTCTCCTCATCGAACCCGCGCTTGAGGGCCGCACCTTCGATGCGCTGCAGGATAAACTCGCAGGCGAAGACGATAGTGCCGGGGGCGAGGTGGCCGCCGAAGGATCGGCCCTCATGATCGGACAGCGTGATGTGGGCGTGGATCATCGGTTTGCCGTCCCGCAGCGAGACGTTGCCGGTGAGATTGAGGATCTCGTAGGACTGGTCGAAGGTCATGAAGGTGTATTCATGTGTGGTCTGATCGTAGAAGCCGATCCGGGCCCTCTGCACGGCTCCGATGGCTTCGACCCGACCGAGCTGGATCGCCTTCTCAACGCAGAGCTGCGTCAACGCTTCCAGAAGATCGGCCCCATGGGGCAGGCGCCCCATATAGCCGGGGCCAAACTGCACATCGCTAGTCATCATGGTCTGTCTCTCCCTCGCCCTGTCCTACACAAATGGCGACAATTCTCGCAATCGGGTAATGATGGGGGGGAGGGTCTCGATGACGTAGTCGACCTCCTCCTCGGTGTTATAGCGGCAGAGGCTGAAGCGGATGGAGCCGTGGGCAGCGGTGAATGGGACGCCCATGGCGCGTATGACGTGGGAGGGTTCGAGTGAGCCGGACGTGCAGGCCGAGCCGGATGAGGCGGCGATACCCGCATCGCTCATGTGGTAGAGAATGCCCTCGCCCTCGATGAACTGGAAGCTGATGTTGCAGGTATTGGGTAGCCGTTTAATGCGGTCGCCGTTGATGCTCGTATCGGGACAGGTGTCAAGTAGGCCCAGCTCCAGTCGGTTGCGCAGGGCGGCGACGCGGGTGGTCTCTTCACCCAGGTAGTGCGCCGCCATGTCGCAGGCTTTACCGAGGCCCACGATGTAGGGCACGTTCTCGGTGCCACCGCGGCGGCCACTCTCCTGGTGCCCGCCCAGCAGGAAGGGGTTCAGCTTGGTGCCTTTGCGGACGTAGAGCGCACCGATGCCTTTCGGGGCATGCAGCTTGTGTCCGGACAGGGAGAGCATGTCGACCGGGGTGCGGCGCACATCGATGGGAAGTTTGCCCACGGCCTGCACCGCATCGGTATGGAATACAGAGCCGGCCTGTTTGACCATGGCGGCAATCTCGTCGATAGGGAAGATGACGCCGGTCTCGTTGTTGGCCCACATGAGACTGACCAGGGCGTGCCCGTTCGCCAGCTCGCGGTGCAGTTCGGCGAGATCGAGCTGACCCGATGCGTCTACGCCGATTTCAACAACCTCGCCGCCATGCTCCGCATAGTGGCGCGCGGGACCCAGTATGGCGGCATGTTCAACGCGTGAAGTGATCAGGCGTATCTGCGGGCCTGCGGCCTCAAGGCCACCGCGAGTGGCCATGTTATCACTCTCGGACCCGCAGCTGGTGAAGACGATCTCGGTGGGGTCGGCCCCGATGAGCGCGGCCACTTGAGCGCGGGCGGCTTCGATGTGGCGCGCCACCTGTCCGCCGAAGTAGTGCATACTGGAGGGGTTGCCCCAGAGCTCGCCGAAGAAGGGAAGCATGACGTCAACGACTTCGGGTGCCACGCGGGTGGTGGCATTGTTGTCCATGTAGACATTCTTCATGACCTGGACTCCTCAACCGTGAGGGTGGGTGAGACGAACTCGCGTAGCTTGGCCTCGACGACTTCTTTCATTGTGAAATCGGCCACGTGGCACTGGGCGCACATGCCGCGGAAGCCGATCACGACGCGGTCGCCGTCCACATCAATCAGGTCGATGTCGCCACCGTCCCGACGCAGCATGGGGCGAATCTCACGCTCCATGGTCTCTTCGATCAGGCGGATCTTCTCCAGAACGGTCATGGCCTTGGCCGGGGCGAGAGTCGCGGCCTTCTTGATTTCAGCCTGAATGTTCTCGATGATTTCGTCGATTTTGTGGATACACCCGCCGCAACCGCCGCCAGCCTTGCAGTAGTTCGTGACTTGCTCGGCGGTGGTCAGGCCATTGTTGCGGACGACGTCCTTAATCTCATCCTCGGTGATACCGAAGCAGTTGCAGATGATTTTTCCTTGGAGAATTGTTTTACTGGTCTTGCCGGTGCGGTAGTTTTCAATCGCCACTTCGAGGGCTTCGCGTCCCATGACGGAGCAATGCATTTTCTGCTCGGGGAGACCGCCCAGGAATTCGGCAATATCCTGGTTGGTGACCTTGTCGGCCGCCTCGATGGTCATGCCCTTGATCATTTCGGTGAGCGCGGAGGATGAGGCTATGGCGCTGGCGCAGCCAAACGTTTGGAATTTCGCATCCGCAATATGGCCGTCGTCGGCCAGCTTGAAGGTCAGTTTCAGGGCGTCACCACAGGCGAGTGAGCCGACCTCACCCACGCCGTCGGGGTTCTCGATCACCCCCACATTTCTTGGGTTCTTGAAGTGATCCATCACCGTGTCTGTGTAATCCCACATCGGTTGTATTCCTTTCGCAGTCAGGAGGTCGAAGTGTACGCGGGTTAGCGGGGGGATGGCAATGGGGGATTCGGGGGAGGTGCCTACCGGCATGACTGATTCTTGTGTCTGCGTAAGTCCCTGCAAGTAAGGCCCCACTCCTGACCCAACATTAAGGGGCGGAAGAGATTCGCGTGTACGAGTATATGATTGGCGGGATGTTTCCGAACTCGTACACGCACTCGTACACGCATATCTCTTTGGTCTCACTTGAAAGGTTGCGTATTTGGGGCTTCGCTACATTGCGTGGGTAAACTATTTCGAACATCCAACATCGAACACCCAACATCGAACATCGAAGTGGGC
>JABMPJ010000093.1 GCA_013203785.1 Lentisphaerota bacterium
AAACTATTTCGAACATCCAACATCGAACACCCAACATCGAACATCGAAGTGGGCAAGGTGTGCATACAAAACACCACTTGCACTTTCCCTTCTCAAGGATTTCTGATCCATATATCACACAGAAGGGCAGAGTCCCGTGCAAAGCGCCCTTCGATGTTCGATGTTCGATTCACACCCTTTCCTGTGCCTGGCACCCATTCAAAGTAGCGAAGAGCCAGCATTGCCAATTGTGGCCCACGCAGCATGAGGCCTAGCGCCTTCTTGCCTGCGGTGGTCTTGAGGTACTTCTCTCGTCGGTGGGCATCGGTCGTAGAGGCATGGTATTCGCAATAGATCAGGCGTAGTGGCCGACGTGGTGCGGTTGCCTGGTTGCGGCCGTTGAAATGATCGGTCAGCCATTGCTTCAAGTTGCTGCTGTAGCCGATGTATAGCTTGCCGTCTGCTTCACTGAAGAGGACGTACACGCAGTGACCCCGTTTGGTAAACGTGGACATGGCTTGAGGCTATTAGATGCGGGGAAGAGAAACAAATAAGGAAGCACCGTGCAGTAGAGGCTTCGCTTCGCTTGCCTCACTACACGGTTGCCATGAAGTAGATCCTCGGCTCCCTGATTCTCCGAAGTGGAATGGAGGATGTTGTGCTGGCCCGCCATGAAGTGAGCGGAGGCGCAGCCGACGCTCTACTTCATGGCACGCCCAAGGGGAGTCGAACCCCTCTTGCCAGGATGAAAACCTGGAGTCCTAACCGATAGACGATGGGCGCTCGGTGTCGATTGAAGCGCGGTAGGATATCACAGAGGGTCGGACTGGCAAGTGAAAATACTATTGCGATTCCCTGAACACCCTATAACATACGGGGTCTTTTGATTCGAAAAGAAGAGTTATTCAGGAAGTTCACTATGAAATACGTATGTAATGCCTGTGGCTATGTCTACGATCCGGAAGAGGGTGATCCAGATGGCGGCGTCGCGCCGGGCACAGCTTTTGAAGACATTCCCGACGAGTGGGTCTGCCCTGATTGCGGCGTCGGCAAAGAAGACTTCTCCGCAGAAGGCTAGAGTTTTTTGCGACTGAAGCCAGCTTAGCTCAGTTGGCAGAGCAGCTGATTTGTAATCAGCAGGTCGTCGGTTCGACCCCGACAGCTGGCTTGCCATCCATTTTTTAAACGGCGGGATTGCGTATGGCGCTCTTCGCACAATACGTCCGGAAGCAGTTGCCGATGACGCGCGTTCTGCTGGCCCTGGTGCCAGTGGTGGTCTCTTCGGTCTATTTCTTCGGTTGGCGCGTGCTTTTCCTCTTGGCTGTGGTGAACGCCGCAGCCTTTGTGTCGGAGTATGCCTTCACGCGGTTGGGGAAGCAGCCCGCATCGGCGGCGGTCTTTGTCACGGCCTGCCTCTTCACGCTCTCACTACCGCCCGAGCTTCCGATGTGGATGGCCGTGCTCGGGGTTGTCTTCGGGATTGTCTTCGGGAAGATGGTGTTCGGCGGCTTTGGCAAGAACGTCTTTAATCCGGCCCTGACCGGCCGTGCCTTTATCTATGTCTCGTTCGGCCATCATATGACTGGTCAGTGGGTCGATCCGGTGGGCGGGCCGCTGGGCGGTTTTGGAGCCTACGCCGCCGATGCGATCACCTCAGCCACCCCTTGTATGCTGCTCAAGACGGGCGTGGATGTGCCGCTTATGGAGCTGTTCCTCGGTAATACCTCCGGAATTATAGGGGGTACGAGTGCGATTCTCGTGATCCTGGGCGCGCTGTATATGATCTGGAAGAAGACCGCGAGCTATCGCATTATCGTCGCGGCCCTGGCCGGCTACCTGGCGATGCAGACGGGGCTCTGGCTGGGAGGGGCCGCAGCGGCAGCTCCCCTGCACGGCCTTTTTGCCGGGGGCGTGCTCTTCGGCATCTGCTTCTTTGCCACGGATCCCGTCTCAGGGCCCTCCACGCAGCAAGGGCGGTGGATTTACGGCGCGTTCATCGGTGCGATGAGCTCACTGATCACCGTCTTCTCGGCGTGGCCGGAGGGCACCATGTTCGCCATTCTTCTGGCCAACATGTTCGCCCCGATCATGGACCACGCAATCAAGGCGGTTCTGGCTAAGAAGAAGGCCGCATGAAGAAGATCTCCAAAACCAGAACAAGGCTCTTCACGGTGTTCTTCATGTTCATCGTGACCTTTGTCTCCATTTCAGCGGTCTCGGCCCTGCATCTCACCAGCCGCGATCGGGTCGCGCGCAACGAGAAGCTCTACCTGATGCAGGGAATCTGGGCTGCGGCCGGACTGACCCTTCCGGCGGGGGCCGATGAGATCGCAGCTTGGTTTGCGGCGAGCGTCACGCCCCGGCCCGGTGCGGAGGCCCCGATTTTCTACGAGGTACGGGAGAGCGCCGATGGCGCGCGCCGGGCCATGATCTTTGTGCGCCAGGGCAAGGGCCTGTGGGGCAAGATCGACGCGGTGGTTGGGGTTGATCCCAGTCTGAGCCACTTCACCGGCATCGCCTTCGTAAACCACAACGAGACCCCCGGTCTGGGCGCGCGCATCATGGAGCCTTGGTATGGCGAGCAGATCAAGCACAAGACGGGTGGCCTGACCCTGGTGCCAGAGGGCAGCGGATCGACCGACCCGACCGAGCTGGATGCGATTACCGGCGCCACGATTACCTCCAAGGGAGTGCGCGATATCTTGAACAGCCTGATCGAGGAGGCACCCGCCCTGGTCGCATCGCTGGGGCGCGTGACAGAGGGACCTGACCATGAGTAAAGCCAGGCAGATCTTTGCCAACAACATGACACGGGAGAACCCGGTCTTTATACAGGTCCTGGGGATCTGCTCCACCCTTGCGGTGACGAACTCACTCAAGAATACCTTCGTGATGTGTGTCGGTCTGCTCTTCACACTCTCCCTCTCGAACTTCACCGTCTCGCTCCTGCGGCGCTGGATGCCCACCCGCATCCGCATGATGGTCGAGGTGCTCGTCATCGCCTCCTACGTGATCGTCGTTGATATCACACTCAAAGCTTTCTATCCGGACATCTGGCGCCAACTGGGCCCGTATGTCGGGCTGATTATCACAAACTGTATTGTCATGGGCCGCGCCGAAGCCTTCGCCCTGACCAACCCGCCCGGTCTCTCCTTCATTGATGGCCTCTCCGCAGGTGTGGGCTACTCCTACGTACTGCTCGTGATTGCCGTCTTCCGTGAGCTACTCGGCTCCGGCTCGTTGTGGGGCTTCCGCATCCTGGGCGACTGGTGGGAGGATTGGGCCATCATGGTCATGGCCCCAGGCGCTTTCTTTATGCTGGCCCTCTTCATCTGGATCGTCAAAGGGCTCTTCCTCAAGCCTGAAGCCAAGAAGGAGGGGGCATCATGAGCGAATTCGCCACCGTCATGAGCGTCCTGTTCGCCGCGATTTTCACCAACAATATTCTGTTAACCAACTATCTCGGCATGTGTTCGTTCCTGGGGGCCTCGCGCGAGGTGAAGACGGCACTTGGCCTGGGGGCGGCGGTGGTTTTTGTGCTGACCTGCACCAGCGCCCTCAACTGGCTCTGCTACCACTACATTCTGGTTCCGCTCGATCTCGTCTACCTCCGTTTCATTGTGTTCATCGTTGTGATTGCGGCCTTCGTACAGGTTGTAGAGATGATCATTGAACGTCTCTCCGAGCGTCTCTATAACGCGCTGGGCATCTTTCTTCCGCTGATCACGGTGAATTGCGCCATTCTCGGTGTGAGTCTCTTTATGGTCATTCGCGAGTACACCCTTGCCGAAGCACTCGGCTATGGCTTTGGAAGCGGTGTCGGTTGGGTGGTCGCCATCTTGGCCATGGCCGGTATCCGAGAGAAGATGGTGCGCTCAAAGATACCCCGCGGCCTGGAAGGTGCCGGCATCACGCTGATTATAGCCGGCATCATGGCGCTTGCCTTTATGGGCTTCAACGGGATGATGACGCTGAATTAGCCCTGCTGGCGCGGGGCGGTTATCGGTTATCCGTTACTAGGAGAGAGCAAGTTGCGGGGTCGAACGGGCCCCATTAACCATTAACCATCGACCATCAATGATGATTCCCTTTCTTATAGCCGTCGGCGTCATGTGCGCAATCACCTCCCTCCTGGCGGTGATTATGGTAATCGCCGATGCCACGATTGGTAACTACGGCGACGTCACGATCACGATCAACGGGGAGAAGTCCGTCACGGTCGAAGGCGGGCACCCCCTCCTCAGTACGCTGAAGGAGGAGGAGATCTTTATTCCCTCTGCCTGCGGCGGACGCGGCTCGTGTGGGCTCTGCAAGCTTAAGGTGCTTGAGGGTGCCGGGGAGCCCCTGCCCACTGAGATGCCCTGGCTGGACCCGGACGAAGTGGCCTCACACGTGCGTCTCTCTTGCCAGGTTAAGGTTAAGAACGACATCCGTATCGAGGTGCCCGAGGAGCTCTTCAGCGTCAAGCAATTCGAGACGGAGGTGAAGGCCATACGCGACCTGACGCATGACATCAAAGAGGTCCGCCTCAAACTGATCGAGCCCGAGGGGATTGAGTTCACGGCGGGTCAGTTCGTGCATTTCGAGGTGCCGGTCTACGCCCTGACCGATGAGCCTGTCTACCGGGCCTACTCGCTCTCCTCCGGCCCCACCGAGCATGGCGAGATCGAGTTAGAGATCCGTTATGTGGCCAACGGCATCTGCACGACTTATGTCCACCAGCATCTTGAAGTGGGCCAGAACATTACGATCAACGGACCCTATGGAGACTTCTACCTGCGCGACACCGATAGCGATATCATCTTCATCGCCGGGGGATCAGGCATGGCGCCCATCAAGTCGATCCTGCACGAGATGGCCCGTACAGGCAGCCAGCGCAAGGCGCGCTATTTCTTCGGTGCGCGATCGGTGCGTGACCTCTTCTTGCTCGATGATATGAAGGCGCTCGAGGAACAACTGCCCGACTTCCGCTTCATTCCGGCCCTCTCCGATCCCGATCCGGAGGACCACTGGGAGGACGAGACCGGTCTGATCACGCAGGTGGTCGGCCGCCACGTTGAGGATGCCAGCCAGATGGAGGCTTATCTCTGCGGCAGCCCGCTCATGATCGATGCCTGCATTGCGGTGCTGAGGGAGAAAGGTATGCCAGAGGAGAAAGTCTACTTCGATAAGTTTTCCTAGGAGGTGTTGCTATGGCCCAATCACCCTATTTGAGCAGAGTACAAAGCGAAATGCGGCCCGGCGTGATTACTCAGGATGGATTCCTGGGGAATGATCATCGTGAGCTGCAGGAGATCCTGATTGAGGACGACGCGACTGTGAAACGCCTCAATACGACGCACGCGGCCATCGCGGCTCGCATGCACGAACTGATGGAGGCAGGGGCCGAGGGGCTGGGGCTCCCGATTGATGTTCCTCCGCATTTCGAGATCCAAGTCGACAGCGTGCGCGGTAAGCTGCCCTGTCCCTTCATGGGCGGTACCATCGTGCAAAAGCTCAACACCACCGTGTTTAATACCCGTCTCGGCCGCGAGATCACCTATACCGACCTCAACATCCACATGATAGAAGAGCACGGGTTCTATGAAGGTCGGGGCTCTCTCTTCCGGATGCCCCCTGAGGAGCTGGCTGAAATTCTTGAGATGGACCTACGCGAACCACCGCCCGAGGACGAAGAGGGCGCGACACCGCGCTTATGCGTGCGGAAGGACGATCATGATTTTTGATGTGCTTTCGGCGATGTGGCAAACGCTGACATCCATGGCACCCTACCTGCTCTTTGGATTCTTCATAGCGGGGATGCTCTCCATGTTTATCTCCCCTCGTCTGGTGGAGGACCACCTGGGTGGGCGGGGTGTCTGGCCGATCATGAAGGCCTCTCTTTTTGGCATTCCACTGCCGCTCTGCTCGTGCAGCGTGATTCCGGTCGCCGCTTCGCTGCGCCGCCATGGTGCGGGGCACGGGGCCACATCGGCATTCCTCATTTCAACCCCCCAGACCGGGGTGGACAGTATCCTGGCGACGGTCAGCCTTCTGGGGCCGGTCTTCGCGATTTTCCGGACACTGTGTGCGTTTGTGAGCGGCGTCGTGGGCGGGGGAATCGTGGACCTGATCAGTCCGGAGACCGAGCGGCCCAAGGAGGGACCGGAAGCGGAGTGCTGCGGGGGTGAGGCCGAGGGCAGTCGTTTCCGCCGCGCCATGCAACATGGCTTCGGGACGCTGGTTAACGATGTCAGCGGCCCTCTGCTGCTCGGACTGGTTGTCGCCGGTCTTATCTCCGCCTTTGTTCCGGAGCGGTTCTTTACGGATTATATAGGGACCGGTCTGCCAGCTATGCTGTTGATGCTGGCGATGGGGATTCCGATCTATGTCTGCGCGACGGCTTCGATTCCCATCGCGGCGGCCATGATTCTCAAGGGCGTCTCCCCCGGTGCGGCCTTGGTCTTCCTCATGACCGGACCGGCTACCAACGCGGCGGCCATCACGACGATCTGGCGGATGTTTGGAGCCCGTGCCGGTGTGGCATTTCTCCTCTCGGTGGGGCTGACGGCTCTCGGGTCGGGGCTTCTGATGGATATCTGGGTGCCTGCCGATATGCTACGAACCGCCATTGTCACCGAGGCGGCCCATACCTCATTGCCGGGCCGCGCGGCGGCCGTGGTGCTGCTCGTGATTCTGTTGCGCCCCTGGGTCGCGCGGCTGAGAGCCCGGGCGACCTCTCCATGAAAAGAAAGCTCGTCGTCATTACGCTTGTGGTGCTCGGGCTCCTTGCGATTCTTGCGGCGCTTCACGGGCCCGTGGCCGCGTGGCTGGAGATGCGGGAGAGCTGGTTGCCAGATGACGCGCGGGTTGATGCCGTCTATATCATGGGGGGCCAGTGGGATCACGAGCGTGTCGATGGATTGAAGGCGTGGTTGGCAGGGGGAGGGCAGACCGACCGTATTCTGGTGCCCGAGGACAACTCGAAGGGGCGTTGGTCCCGGAGTTCCCATCGTAACCTGTCGACCGGCGAGTGGATGCTCGAGACCCTGCACACCGCCTTGAATGAGCTGCAGTGCACGGTACCGGTAGAAGTAATCACGCTCAGCATGGAAGGCACCGACGCTGAGATGATGGACTTGGCAGCCCTTGTGGCGCGCCGCGATGATATCGGGTCACTCGCATTGGCCACCTCCCGCTTCCATATTCGCCGCACGCACTCGCGGGCGCAGAAGTGGTTAGGGAAACCACCCGGCATGATCCCCGCTATCAGTATCTGGCAGGATCGCTCCCCCGTCGTGGTCGGTGCGGAGCTTTTAAAGATGGTGCGCGATGCCCTCGGCCTCTCGACGGCTCCAATGCTCAACCGGTGGTGGTGGCTGGAGCGTTTGGGTCGTACCGGGTTTCTGCTTGTGAAGGGACGCTCGCTTGCCTAGCATCTGTGGTGGCGCAGGGGGCGTAGCTGGCGCTGTTGGGATGTGGAATGACAGAGTCGGATGTCAGGCTGGAAGATATGGTGCGCGAGGTGGACGCGTTGCATACGCAAGTCACCACGCTGCATGAGCGGCTCGCCGGGGATCAGGCCGTTGATCTCGACCGCCTGCGCGATGAGCTGGGCGGGCTGCTATCACGTTGTGCGAAGGGCTTGAGTGGTGCGGGCCAGAGTATTGGCTCAGAGCTCGAACGGCGGCAGGAGTCGGATGCGGCCCTGCGACAAGAGCGCGACCGGATCCGCATGTATCTCGACATCATCGACTCCATGATCGTGGTATTGGATCAGGATGGCTGCGTCGCTCAGATCAATCGAGCGGGCTGCGATGTCCTTGTTCGCGAAGAATCAGAGGTTATCGGTGTCAATTGGGTTGAGCATTTTGTTCCTGAGGCGCGGCGTGACCAAACGCGAGCCATTTTTGATCAGCTCAGGGCCGGAAACGTCGCGGAGTCTGAGCGCCACGAGAACCAGGTGATCAGTCGCGGACGTGGTGAGCGGACCGTGGCATGGCGGAACGCCGTGATCCGTGACGAAACGGGTGCCATTATCGGGACGGTTGGTTCGGGCGAGGATATCACTGATCGTCGCCGCATGGAGCTGGCCCTGCGCGAAAGCGAGCGCATGGATGCGGTTGGGGCGCTGGCCGAGACGGTGTCCCAGAACTTCGGCAATATCCTGACGGCGATCGACGGCTACGCCTCGTTCCTGGTCGACAGTCTCATTCCCAATACGCGGGCGCATCAACACGCGGAACGCATCGTGGACGCCACGCGGCATGCCGCCGAGCTGATGCGCCGCCTGATGCATGTGGCCAAGGCCAGTAACGTGGGTGCGGTCGCGGTGGAGACCATATCGCTTGAGGATGCCGTGAGGCGGACCTTGGAGCTCATGGCCCACATCCTCATCCCGCGCAATGTCAAGGCCGTGGTACGTACGGATGTCTTGCCTGACGTCGAGGCTGATGCCGACCAACTGATCGACGTCCTGATGAGCATCATGACGAACTCGGCAGAGGCGATGCCACAGGGCGGGACCATAGCGATCGATACCATCGAGCGGCGTATCTCCAAACCGCGTATGAATCCAACGGCTAAGGGCGGGGTATATGTCGGGCTCCGCATCCGTGACACGGGCGTGGGTATGAGCCGGTCCATCATGCAGCGCATATTTGAGCCGCTCTTCTCAACCAAAGAGAGCGTGGAGTCGCTGGGTTTGGGGTTACCGGTGGCGCAAAGCATCGTGCAGTCCATGGGCGGCTGGATTGATGTGCACAGTCGCGAGGGCACTGGCACAATTTTTCGTGTGTTTCTGCCGAAAGGCCTCTCCGAGCGCGTGGAGGAAAGCAAAAGCACGGTGTCCTCGCTTGTGCTCGTTGCGGATGATTCGCGCGAGGATCTGTTGGCCATGAAGACCACGGTACAGGAGGGTGGCCATCGAGTCGTCGCGGTGAGCGATGCGGCGATGGCACTGTTGAGCTACCGGGAGCGTCGCGATGAACTGGCCGTGGTGGTCCTCGATTTCATGTTGCCTACGGCGGCAGGCGTGGCGTTGCCAGAAGAGATCTTTGCTATTGATCCCCAGGCACCCGTGATCGTCACCTCAGGCTTTTCGAGGGAGTACGTGCGAGATCGACTCTCTTCCTCGACCTGGACTTTCCTTCAAAAGCCCTTCACGCCTGAGCAGTTCCTCGCCTGTGTGACGCGTGTGATTGCGCAGCGGCGGGAGTCGTGACGCCGTTCAGTCTTCGAGCGGCATGGGATTGCAGAGGTTCTTCTCTGAATCGGCGGCGCGCCCGCAGTTGAAGCATATGGACGTCGGCTTTTTGACCAGTTCCCTGATCGCCTCAAATTTACGCTCACTCACCAGTACGCAGAGGTGGCCGGTGTGGTCCTCTTTGCTGCATGCTTCGCTCATCGGTCGATCCTTTCCTCTATAGAGTTTGCTATCGCCAGACGGTATCTGCTCGTATGGCCAGGTCCATGGCGGCTGAGGGGCCTGTACTGCCGAAGGGGTAGGGTAAGGGTCGGATGTGGTTGGAGTCAACCGTATCCAGAACGGGGGTAAAGACGTCCCACGCGGCGGCGAGTTCACCACTGCTGATGAAGAGACTCCGTTCGCCCTGGATCACGTCGAGGATCAGGTCCTCGTAGGCATCCGGGATCAGCTCAGAGAACGCGGTCTTGTACTCGAGATCGAGATCGCGCGTCTCGAGATCCATCTCCAGCCCGGGCACCTTGCTGGTAATACGGAACATAATGGCCTCGTTGGGCTGCACTCGAATGATCAGTTCATTGGGTTCGGCGTGGCCCGAGACGCCTGAGAAGACATTGGCCTCCGTTTCGCGGAAGAGAATTCTGATCTCGGTGGACTTGCGGTCGAGCCCCTTGCCGGCCCGCAGCAGGAAGGGGACGCCCTCCCAACGTGGATTGTTAATGTGGAGCAGAACGGCGGCATAGGTCGAGGCGAGGGAGTCATCCGGCACGGACTCGTCCTCGGTATAGCCCGGCGCGGGCGGAGCACCGGCTGGCGCGGCCGTGTACTGGCCGAGCACAAGGTCCTCAATCCCAACCGCAGCCACAGTCTCGAGCAGGCGGACCTTTTCCTGTCGTATCGCAGCCGAAGAGGTGCTGGCGGGGGGCTCCATGGCCACCAGGGAGACCATTTGGAGAAGGTGGTTCTGCATGACGTCGCGCACGATACCGTACTGGTCAAAATAGCCGCCTCGTCCCTCAATCCCGATGGGCTCGGCCCAGGATATCTGGACGCTCTGAATATGTTCGCGTGACCAGAGTGGCTCAAAAATACGGTTGGCAAAGCGCAGGACCATCAGATTCTGAATCACCTCCTTACCTAGATAGTGATCAATGCGGAAGATCTGCCGCTCAGCGAAGACGTGGCTGAGTTCTTCAACCAGTTGGTCGGAAGAACTCCGGTCGTGCCCGAATGGCTTCTCGACCACGACCCGCGACCAGGGCGATGAATCGTCGCAGTAGACAAACCCGGCGTCGCCGAGGGCGCGTGCCACGTCCATGAAGACGGAAGGGGGAATGGCCAGGTAAAAGAGACGGTTGGTCCGGCTGTGCGGCTCGTGCTCCTGCATGCGCATGAAGAGGTCCAGAAAGGCATCGGTCGACCCGTACTGTCCACTAACATAGTGGCAGCACGCGAGAAAGGCATCCATCTTCTCAGCGCAGGAGCGCTCTTCGGGGGTGTAGCGGCAGGTCAGGTGTTCAGTGATGCTCTCCCGGAAACTCTCATCCGTCATGGCCGAGCGCGCAAAGCCCATGATCGTGAGTTCGACCGGAAGGAGGCCCTGGCAGTAGAGCGCGAATAGGGCCGGAAATATCTTCCGTCGGGCGAGATCACCCGAAGCACCTACGACGACGATTGTGAGGGTATTCGATCCAGATTCTAGCATGTGCACTCTATTTTTCTGTGGCATCCGTCTTGATCGACTTGTTTTCGTTCGATGGCAATAGCACCACATAAGTGGGCAGGCCGATGGCGCCAAAATAGTCGAGCATGGCCTTGGTCTCGGGCTGGGATATGTCCTCGGCCTGGATCTTCACCCGCACAAAATCCTCCAACTCAGCTTGGACCTCGCTCGCCTTGAACGTGGTCTTCTCCATCTTCAGGCAGTTTTTGCACCAGCTCGCCCAAAAATCGATGAACACCGGTTGACCGGATGCGCTGGCCTGCGTCAGGGCGGGTTCCAGTGCGGTAAGCCATCCGCTCTCAACCTGCTCCTGCTGGGCCGCGACGACCGCCTCGCGCGCGCCTGCGCTGCGGGAGATGAGCAGTGAGACGCCCAGCTTGCCGTACCAGAGGGCAAACAGAATGATGACGACACCGAAGACCATCTTGACGCGTTCCATCCACTTGCCGGGCTTGGGAAGGAAAGAGAGGCCTGCGCCGGCAAAAGGCCATGGCAGGGCCATACCGACCCCGAGCAGAAAAGGAAGCAGCAGCCCTGCCCCGACCCCGCGCGCATGCAGGTCGGCGGACAGCAGCAAGACGGAGATCAGGACCGGCGCCACGCAAGCGCCCGCAAGCAGGGCGGCTATGCCGCCCAGGAAGAGGGCCGTAAAGAACCCGCCCTTACGTGCGGAAGCGGGGCCGGCTTTGGCCTGGAAGCGGGAGAGATCGATTATAAACACATCGAACATAGCCAGGGCCAGCGCCACGAAGATGGCCGCGATACCGAGGTTGAACCACGGCGAGGCGTTAAGGGTGCCGAATTTGGCCCCCGTCAGAATAACGACCAGCCCCAGTACGCCGTAGACCAGCGAGATGCCGAGTCCGTAGGCGGTGCCCAGCGCGAAGCCGCGGGCGCGTGAACCCGCTTGGGCACCCGCACCGATGATGGCGATATTGATCGGGATCATGGGGAGCACGCAGGGAGTCAGGTTGAGGGCCAGTCCGCCCAGCAGGATCAGAAGGGCCACCAGCCAGGGCCCGCGACGGTCGAGGGCCGAGCGTAGCGCGTCGGTTTTCATCGTTCCCGCCCGGGCGTTTACGAGAAAATCAATGAAGGCGTCAGATGTGAGATAGCCGGCATACGTCCCGCCGATCTCAAATCCTTTCAGCTGCTGCATCCAGCCGTGCTCGTCTGAAGGGGGGGCGGTGGCCGCGATATCCGTCGCTGTTGCGACCGCGGCTTCCGCACCACCCAGAATAAAGCTCTCGGTCATGGGCCGGAAACAGATGGAATCGTTGCAGGCCTGATAGCCGACCCTCAGGGCGAGTCCGGCCGCCGGAACGGTCGCGGGGCTGAGGGAGAAGGTGACATCATGGTCGTAGACCCCGACGTCGGCATCCAGGAACTCATCATGTTTGGCCTCGGCCGTCGGTGTCTCCAGCGGGGTCAGCTCGACGCCTTCGGCCACGATGGTGATCTGGTCGGCATAGACGTAGTAATGTGCCGGAATGGCGAACCGGACCAGAACACGCGTTGGTCCGGCCTGACTCTCCAGGGTTGCCGAGACCACGACATCCTCGCTCTGCGCGCGCGCTAGCGGCGTCAACGCCAGCGCGAGCAGTAGCCCAAAGATTCGTCGCATCGTGCTGCCTCTCCGCCGCGACCTCAGGCCACGGCTGCAACGAGGCCCACGGGCATCTTGAAGACCCGTGTCCCCAGCTCCCGGTCGATCAGCAGCATGCCGCCGCCTACGGGGCCAGCCAGGTTGATTTGGTCGATGATCTCACCGACGCTCTCCTCTTCCTCAACCTGCTCGTTGACATACCACTGCAAAAAGATGGCCGTGGCATTATCGTTCTCTTCATGCGCGATCCCGATCAGGGCATTGATTATGGCCGTAACGGCCTGCTCGTGCACCAATGTTTCCGCAAAGGCCTTGGCGATAGTCTCAAAGTCGGCTGGCGGTTTCGCGACGGTATCCAGAATGACCTGGCTTCCCTGGCTACTGACATAGTTGTAGAAACGCCACACATGTGTCATTTCCTCCCGCGACTGGACAAAAAACCAGTTGGAAGCGCCGCGCAAGCCTTGCGTCGACGCCCAGCTTGCCATGGCCAGGTAGAGGTAGGCCGAGTAGAGCTCGGCATTCATCTGTTTGTTAAGGGCTTGCGTCATCTTGTCGGTAATCATCTTATCATCCTTCTTTCTACCAGGGTTCTGTCAAGAGTTCTGCCCCAGTTGTGGGGCTAATCAACGTTTCGTCAAGTACTTATGGCGGATTGGCGGTTCTCCCCGAGGATTTAGGCGCTAGGCGCTAGGCGTTAGGAACTTCTCCGGACGTTCATGCATCGATCTCAGTATCTTTCCGACCTCATCACCCAATCGTAAGTCGTTAGTGGACAGGCGTTAGCTCCACAATCCTAGTTCCTAGCGCCTAGCGCCTAATCCCTACGTTGCCCTACCCACCGCTCAGATCCTCGCGACACTCGTTTCATTTTTGTTTATCGAACTTTTGACAGCACCTCTACCAGTTTTCTGCGAGCAGTTCGAAATAAGCTTGGGGGTGGTCGCAAGCCGGACACACCTTGGGGGCGCTCGTGCCGATGTGAACGTAGCCACATTTGATGCAGCGCCAGGCCACGGGCGCGTCCCGCTTGAATACGCGCTCATTGTCAATATTAGCCTTCAGCTCGAGGTAGCGTTTCTCGTGCTGCTTCTCCGCGACCGCGATAGAGTTGAACAGGGTGGCCACCTTGTCGAAGCCTTCGTCGCGCGCTGTCTTGGCGAAAGCGGGGTACATATCGGTCCACTCATGGTTCTCTCCGGCCGCCGCTGCGGCAAGATTCTCGGAGGTGGAGGTGTTGAGGCCAAAGGGGAATGCTGCCGTGATCTCGGCCTCGCCTCCGGTCATGCATTTGAAGAGTGACGAGGCGTGAGCTTGCTCCTGTAGGGCGGTCTCCGAAAAGATCATCGAAATCTGTATATAGCCCTCTTTGCGTGCTTTTTTGGCATAGTAATCGTAGCGGTTACGGGCCTGAGATTCGCCTGCAAATGCCGTCATCAGGTTCTGCTCGGTCTGGCTGCCTTTAAGATCCATTGCTCTCTCCCCATTCCTGACGCACGCTTCATTTTTATACCGGCGGGACGGCGTCGGTCCCGAGCGGCATACCCATCGATTCATCAGTCTACCGATCTTAGGCGGAACAGCGATAAAAAAAGATGGAGGAATTGGGTTTCAGGCCGCTAGCACTGCTACGGGAATTGGTCGTAATCGTAATCATGCTCGTAATCGTAATCGATTACGATTGCGAGCATGATTACGATTAGGATGGGGCGGGGGAAGCTTGCCCCCGCAGGGATGATATGAACCCTACGGGCCCAGCAGAGCCGACAGCGCGTCTACATCGGTCACCGGCTGCCTACAGACGAAGTTCTCGCAGAAGTAGAGGGCGGGGTGGCCATCGACAGTGGGACGATCACGCAGGAGAGGGATGCGCGCCAGCATATCGGCCGTCACCGTGGCGGGGTCGGCCGCGGCAAAAACAGTGTTGGGGAGGAATCGGCGCCGGATGGCCTGTTCGAAGGCAACCGTGGCGGGGGCGTCCCGAGGACCGATCAGGACCAGCTCGCTGGGAGAAGATATCATGAAGTCAAGCGCCAGGAGGGAGTAGGCGAAGCTGCGCGGCTGACGTGCCACGGCGGGGGCTATGGCATCCAGCATGGCTCGCGCACCGTCGTACATGGCTTCGTCGCCGGTCAGGCGATGGAGGCGCACCATGGCCATCAGGGCGATAGCGTTGCCCGAGGGGATGGCACCATCGGTCATAGGCCGACTGGCGGCCAACAGATCGGGGGTCCCTGTGGCGGCAAAGGTGAAACCCGCCTCGTCACCACTTCTGAAGTGGGCATGCAGGCTGGCCACGAGGCGCTGAGCGTCCTTCAGGTGGTCCGCGTTAAAGGTGGCTTCGTAGAGGTCGATGTGAGCGTTGGCCATGTGGGCATAGTCATCCAGAAAGCCGCTCGGTCCGGCCACACCCTCGCGCCACGAACGGAGCAGGCGATCCCCGTCTACAAGATGGGTGGCGGAAAAGGCCGCAGCGCGCTCGGCCGCAGCGACGAAACGGGGGATGCCGAAGGCGGCACCAGCACGGGCCATGCTGCTGATCATCATACCGTTCCAGGCACTGATGACTTTGTCGTCTGTGAGAGGCGGAATGCGCTTGCTGCGCTCCGCGACCAACTGCTCACAGGCGGTGCTGAGGATGGTGTCAAGCGCGGCAGACGTCATGTGGCGCTGCGTGGCAAAATCGGGGCGGGGGATGGGAACGTGCAGAATGTTGTCGCCCTCAAAATTGCCGCCCGACGTGGCCCCGAAGAAGTCAGCCACGAGCGGCCCTTCGTCGGGACCGAGAACCTGGATTAACTCCTCCCGGCTCCATACATAGAACTTGCCCTCTACCCCTTCGCTGTCGGCATCCTGCGCGGAGTAGAAGCCTCCCTCCGGATGGGTCATGTCGCGCAGGACGTAATCGAGGATCTCCGTGGCAATACGCTGGTAGAAAGGATCGCCCGTAACCTGCCAGGCTTCGACGTAGACGCGGCTCAGCAGGGCGTTGTCATAAAGCATCTTCTCAAAGTGGGGTACCATCCATTGGGCGTCGACGGAGTAGCGGTGAAACCCTCCCCCGGCTTGGTCGTACATGCCGCCGCGCGCCATGGCTTGAAGCGTGTGCGTGACGATCTCGAGCGTAGCGGGGTGCGGGTCGGCTTTATAGCGGCGCAACAGAAAGGCCAGGGAGCCTGTTGGAGGGAACTTCGGTGCGCCGCCGAATCCGCCCCAGGTCTTGTCGTAGTTTGGGACGAGAGCGACCATGGCGGCGTCGAGCAGAGCGGGGCCGGGGGTGGCATCACCGGGTGTCAACTCGGACTGGAGGGTCTTGCGGACCACATCGGTTAGGCGCGTCGCATCGCGCTCGATATCGCCCTGCCGTGATGCCCACACCGAGGCCACGTTCTTTAGGACCGCCTTGAAGCCCGGGCGGCCGTAGCGATCATCGGGAGGAAAATAGGTGCCGCCATAGAAGGGGCGGCGGTCTGGGGTCAGAAAGACGGAGAGGGGCCAGCCGCCGCTACCGGTCATGAGCTGTACGGCGGTCATATAGATGGCATCCACATCGGGTCGCTCCTCACGATCAACCTTAATGGCGATGAAGTGCTCATTCAGAATGGCGGCCACATCCTCCTGCGAGAAGGACTCATGCTCCATGACGTGGCACCAGTGGCAGGAGGAATAGCCGATCGAAAGGAAGACCGGTTTGTTGAGCCGTGTCGCCTCGGCAAAGGCTTCGTCTCCCCACGGCCGCCAGTTGACGGGGTTGTGGGCGTGCTGTAGCAGATAGGGGCTGCTCTGTCCGGCCAACTGGTTGGTGTATGTAGGGTGTGGCATGGTGTTTTCCTGGCTGGGAGCGGATTCTGGCGAGGTGGAAGGCTTCGCGGCGTTGTCGCCCGCGCAACCGGAAACCGACGACACCGCAAGGGCCAGGCATAGCCGCGCCGCATGGCGGATGGGCGTGGTCATATGGGGCTCCTGAACCGCTCGAGTCGAGAGCCGGCTATTCCTTAGGGGCAGCAGCTGCCAGCAACTGCTTCACGTGTTTGACGTAGGCCTCCGGTCCGCCTTTCTGATAACCGGTACGACCAAGGACTTTTCCGGCGGCATCGAGCAGCAGGACCGTAGGAAATCCCCGCACGCCATAGTTCTCGGCAAGCTTCTCATTTTGCGCCTGGACGGCGGCGGGAATCGCTTTCCGCGAGGGGAAGTCGGCCAGAAAGAGGACGACGTTTGCGTCCGCGTAGGCCTGAAAGACCGGCTTGCTGAAGACTTCCTTGTCGAGCTTGATGCACCACCCGCACCAGTCTGACCCCGAGAAATCGGCAAGAATAGGGAGGTTACGTGCGCCAGCCAGCTTCTTGGCGGCCTCGAAGTCTGTCAGCCAGCCCTTATGCCCGCCCTCCGTGGTGTCTGCAGCGGAGCCGGCGCAACCCACACTGGCAGCCATCATCATGGCGGTCAGCATCGCAATCAGTCCTTTAAGCATCGCATGTTCCTTTTCAGTTGTGTGCGGCGGATGTGGGGCTAAGCTCCCATCGTCCCCTCAATCGGTGAACTTCGCGCTCCTGTTCGGCACGTCCACGGATCTTGTAAGCGCAATCGCGTACCACGCCGATCAACACGGCGCATCCGTCGTCGTCACAGCGCTCCTCGCCTTGGTCGGCCAAGATGGTAAGCTGACGAGCCATCTCTAAAGACTCGTTAATCAGGCTGTTTATGGTTGATGCCATGATGAGCTCCCTGAATCCATCAGTATTCACTGCTTAAGTGCAAGATAGGTGCCAACGACGGCATCGGATTTATATTCGGTGTAACGAGCTCAGTACAAGCGATTTACAGTCGTTACGTTCTCAGGGGTCTTTGGGCTGTCTGTCTCACATCCCCGGCCTAAACGGCGCATGGGGCACGCCGCAGTGAGACCATGAGACACAGCAGAGCTGTTCAGGCGCACGCCATTAGCTCGGCGCGCCAGCCCCGCAATAGAGGGTGGGAGGCGGGATCGGCTTGGTCACCCTCTTTGATCAACAAGGCCGCTTCATTGCGGCTGGCCACAAGCTCCGGATCGACCCCATGGCTCTTGGCGTGGATGGCGATCTGTTGGAGCCTGGCATCGACGGCGGCCTTGATGGATCGGTCGCGACCGGGATTAGAGATGGGAGGCGGAAGTGTGCTCTCTGGCAGAGTGCGTCCCCTCTCGATGGCTGCGAGGAGCGCTTCACCATGGCGTTGAGCCGTTTGAGGGTTCAGTTTCTGACAACGGGACAGCTCCTCTTGGCGGCGCGGCATCTCAGCGGCCAGCTCAACCAATTCGCCATCTTCCATGAGCCAACGGCGGGGCAGGTCGGCATCGCGCGCCTTTTGCTCCAGCCACGCGGCCAGCTCACGCAGCGCGGCCAGCTGGCACGGCCGCAGACCGGCACCGCCACGGATGCGGAGGTAGAGTTCGTCGAGTGGCTTCTCTTCGTACAGCGCCGACCCATCCAGCGTGGCCAGCTCTTCATTCATCCACGCCTCAACTCCGCCTGACCGCGCCCGCTCTCGCAGCATGGCTGCCACCTGCGGCAGGTAGCGCACATCATCGGCGGCATACTCCAGGTAGGCCGGGGCGAATGGACGCTTGGTCCAATCCACTCGCGTGTGCGCCTTGGGGAGGTGTACGTCGATCAACTCCGCGAGCAATTTGGCCAGCGAGAGCGTCGAGCCGAGTCCGGAGAATCCGGCCGCCCGCCGCGTATCAAACACATTGTGCGTCGACGCACCCGTGGCGCGACGCAAAATCATCAGGTCCTGCGGTGCATCATGCAGAATCTTGGTGATCTCGGGGTTGGCGAGCAGCTCGCCCAGCGGCGTCACATCCGTCAGGGCGATCGGATCCACCATGAAGCAGCTCCCATCGGCAAAACCGACCTGGACGAGTCCCAGCCGCGCATAGTAAGTGCGGTCCCACACAAACTCGGTATCAACGGCCAGACAGGCCTCGCCCTGTGCCCGCGTTACCAACGTGCGCAGCGCATCCGGCGTCTCAATCATCTCAAAGGGATCTGGCATAAGGGGGTGACCGTAGCACAGGCCCTCCTTGCTCACAACCTCATCTCACTCGTCTCATATGTCTCACGCGTCCGGTCGTGTGCGACACGGTGAATGGTTTCACACAGGCTCTTCCAGTTCTAATAGCGGCGTGGGTATAGGTGTCGAGGGGTATGACGTCAATAGCGAGGTTCTGTGGCATGAAAAATGCGTATATTAAATGCTCTTTCATACGTTGACGTCGAGTGTGCCTCCAAGGGGGATTTCCGGTTCATCCGTGAGCGTACCTGTAAGAGAGATCGGCGCAACACCTTATGATGAGTAAACTCAAGTCCTCGGCGGGTGCCGTCCGGATTTCTCCTGTATTACGTTGGTCGGACCTTGCAGTCAGAACGCGGCCCACTCTGTCTCTACGGCGCATCACCACAGTGGCGGCGATAGCCGCGCTCTGGCTCGTTGCCGCCGTCAGCGTCCCGGCGGCCGCCCTGGTCGTCTCCAACAACGGCGATGCGGGTGCCGGTTCGCTGCGCGACATGATCGCATCCGCAACGTCTGGCGACACCATTACCTTTGCCGGTGGCTTGGACGGCGGTCTCATCACGCTGCTCACTGGTCACCTGCTTCTCACCAACAACCTTACGATCGATGCCTCGGCGCTATCCGCCGGCATCGCCATCTCCGGAAACAGCGCCTCCCGCATATTCCAAGTTGAGGGCGGCAGTTCCGTAACCTTGACGCATCTCACGGTGCGGGATGGTTGGTGCGGGTTTACTGACGCCGGTGCGGGTCTTCTCGTTTACAGTAGTACTGTGGTGATGAACGAGATGGCTTTTACCCAGAACCATGGGGATGCAGTATCCAGCTTTGGCGGTGCCGTGAGCAGTTTTTCGGGTGTCCTTACGATCAACAACTCGTCGATCTATTCAAACAGCGCCAGTGCTGGGGGTGGGATTTGGAGCAGTGGAGTGCTGACGGTCAACAACACGACGGTGACCGAAAATAGCGCCATTGATGGCGGCGGGATTCGGCGGCTGGGTGTCAGCTCGTTTACGCTGAACCACTCCACCGTCGCAGGTAATACCGCCACCGGAACGGGTGGCGGCATTGACATGCACAACCCGATCACCCTGTGGAATTCTATTGTGGCTGACAACGTCTGCGCGACCGGTCCCGATATCTACAATGGCAGCTCATATGCCATTACGAAGACAGGTGTGAGCCTAGTCGGTTCGACGAGTGGTTCCGGTGTCACCGCAGGTCCAAATCTGCTCGTCGCCCGCCCATGCTGGGCCCGTTGGCGGACAACGGCGGGCCGACCTTGTCGATGGCGCTGCTGCCGGGCAGTTCGGCGCTCGATGTGGCGGGGGCGACACCGCTGACGCGCGATCAGCGGGGGGCACCACGATCGCACGCGGGTGGACCGGATATCGGTGCCTTTGAGCGTATCGCTTCAGGCATTATCGTCACCGCAACGGCGGATTCGGGTGTGGGCTCCCTGCGCAGCGCCATCGTATTTTCCCCTGCCGGAAGCACGATCACGTTCGATACGCCGCTCAATGGCGCCACGATTGGCCTCACCAGTGGCGAGCTCACGATGCCCGCCCACAGCCTGACGATTGATGCCTTCGGGCTCCCCGATGGCGTCGCCATCTCTGGCAGCAACTCCTCACGCGTCTTTCATGTGGTCTCCGGGAGCACCACGATTCTCGATCACCTCACGATCAAGGACGGGCAATCGTCCAGTGCCGGCGGAGGCCTCTTAAACCAAGGGGATCTGACGCTGAGACACGTAACCGTGTCTGGAAATAGTGCCGTGTCATTCGGTGGCGGCATCGAGAACCAAGGGCCTCTGTTGGTGGTCAATTCGACGTTTTCGGGGAATCACTCAAATTCCGACGGCGGCGCGTTCGATCTCAACGGCGGTACGCTGACCTTGGTCAACTCGACGGTCTCGGATAACTCTTCCGGCACGGACGGGGGAGGCATGTGGCAGTTCGGGACCACTTACATCGAGAACTCCATCATCGCGAGCAATACGGCCACAGGTAGTGGCAACGACATCTTTATGTTCTCAGGAACTGTTGTGCCGACGGGTGCCAATCTTGTCGGCAACAACGACACGATCACCAATGTCTTCCCCTCTGGTCCCCTCGTCGGCACGCTGGCCAGTCCACTGAATCCGCTCCTCGGTGCCCTCAGTGACAACGGCGGCCCGACCTTCACCATGGCGCTGCTCGCCGGGAGCCCGGCGATCGATGCTGGCGGAGTGACCACACTCATCACGGACCAGCGCGGCGCACCTCGGTCGGCCGGAGGGAGCGGTCCGGACATCGGTGCTTTTGAGGTGATCACGACCGCCCTTCAGGTCACCACGACCGCCGACGCGGGCCTGGGTTCCCTGCGCGACGCCACGACCTTCTCTCCTTCTAGCAGCACGATCACCTTCGATCCCTCGCTCAGTGGGGCGACCATCACGAACCTGACCGACCAGCTCACTGTGTATAGGAGCATGGCGATCGATGCCTCTGCCCTCCCCGGCGGCCTGACGGTTTCCGGCAACAATGCCTGGCGTGTGTTTGAGGTATTTCAACCGGTCACGTTCAGCGGATTCACGATCACAGGCGGAAATGCGAATGGACATGGCGGTGCGCTTTACAACTACGCTGTGACGACGCTGAACAATATGACGCTGTTTGGCAATACCGCAACCGGAAACGGAGGCGCCATCTTCAGTGTCAGCGGTTTGTTGACGCTGAACAACGTAACGCTGACCGGTAATAGCGGGGTCTATGGCGGGGCCATACGTGGCGCCGGTTCGCTGGCGCTCGTCAACTCGACCATCGTATCCAACACGGCGACTATTTCGGGCGGCGGCATAGACTCGAGCTCCCCTTTGGCCATGATGAACTCCATCATCGCGGCCAATAGTGCGCCCACCGGTCCAGATGTCAGAAAGAGTGGCGCTGCAATCGTGACGACGGGCGTGAATCTGGTTGGCGATCTGAGCGATTCAACGCTTTCGGCTGGCGCGACGGTGCTCGTCGGGGCACCCCTGCTGGCGCCGCTCGGGGACTTCGGTGGCCCGACCCGGACGATGCCTCCGCTGTTTGGCTCGCTGGCGATCGATGCCGGTGGACCCACCGCGCTGGCCAGCGATCAGCGCGGTGCGTGGCGGCAGGGGCAGCCGGACATCGGGGCGGTGGAGTACATCTCGGTCGTAACCAACGTTGCGGATTCAGGCGATGGGACGCTGCGCGACACCATCCATCTGGCCTCGCCCGCCGCAACCATCACGTTCGACGGGGTGCCCGGCGGCTCTACCATCGCGCTGTCGAGCGGGCAACTCCGTCCGGAGCGTGACCTTACGATCGACGCCTCTTCACTCTCCGGCGGCGTGGCCGTCGACGCCGGCGATTCCTCCCGCCTATTTGAGGTCACGTCCGGCCGCAGCCTTACGTTGCGCGGTTTGGTCCTCACAAACGGATATGCCGTCGACGGCGGTGCTATCTACAATGAGGGTACGTTGATACTGCTGGACATGACCCTCTCAGGAAATAATGGCATCGTCAGCGGCGGCGCTATTTTTAATGACGGCTCCGGAGCTCATCTGACGCTGGAGCGCTCAACGCTCTCCGGGAACCATGCCGACATCTGGGGGGGGGCGATCTTCAATTCGGCCTCTGCATCCATGACTCTGGGGCGCTCAACACTTTCCGGCAATACCGCCGCATACGGTGGCGCCATCTTTTGTCGCAACGATGGCGGCCCGGTGGCGCTTCTGAACACGACCGTGTGCAGCAACAGCGCCAACTTCGGCGGTGCCATCTATGTGGATTCCCCCGGTTTGACGCTCCAGAACTCAACGCTATCTGGTAATAGCGCCGCGAACCAGGGCGGGGGCATTTACGCCCTTTCATCGGCTTTTTCGATGGAGAATACGATCCTTGGCGGTAACAGCGCCCCCGGCGGTCCCGACCTCTACAAGAACTCAGGTACGACGACCTTGCTGGGCATGAACCTCCTCAGCGACCTGACGGATTCGTTGCTATCGGCTGGAAATCCAGGCCTGCTGGTGGGCGACCCGCTCTTGGCCGCCCTTGCCGACAACGGCGGCCGGACGCACACCATGGCGCTGCTAAGCGGCAGCCCGGCGCTGGACGCGGGCCTTTTCATTGCGGGCTCGAGCCCGGCCACCGATCAGCGCGGCATCGAACGTCGTTTGGGCGGGGTGCTTGATATTGGTGCCTACGAGCGCAGCACGCTACTCCCAACCTCAGTCAACCTGGCCGCTCAGTGGGGCACCAACGGTATACCCGGCGCTTTTCTCTGGGTCTCGACCGATTCGAATTTCCCCTCAGGTATCACCGTCAGCACGCTGGCGGGCACCAACGTGGAGGGGTATGCCGACGGCGTCTACCCGGCCGGTCTGCTCCGCATCCCCTACGGTGTGGCGGTGGCCTCGAATGGAACGTTGTTTGTGGGGGACGCCGGCGACATTCGTATACGGCGTATGCTGTCGAACGGATCACTGGGCACATTGGCCGGTTCCGGGCTCTTCGACTATGTGGACGGGGCGAGTCCCTCCGCCGCCTTTGCCGCGCCCATGGGCGTTGCCGTCGATTCTGTTGGTGCGGTCTACGTGGCTGATTCTGAGAATCACCGCATCCGGAAAGTCACGCCGAGCGGCACCGTCAGCACAGTCGCCGGCTCTGGAACGGGCTTCGCGGATGGGCCCGCCTACAGTGCAAAATTTGCCTGTCCCACCGGTGTGGCGCGCGACGGCAGCGGAAATCTCTACGTCGCCGACATGCTCAACAACCGCATTCGCAAAATATCGGCCGGTGGGCAGGTGACGACAGTGGCTGGATCAAGCACACCGGGCAGCGCCGATGGACAGGGTGCGGCCGCAAGCTTCAACCACCCCTTTGGCATTGCGCTGGGCGGCGACGGCAATCTGTACGTGACCGATCGGGACAACCACCTTGTCCGCAAAGTGACGCCGACGGGCTATGTGACAACACAGGCCGGGGAGGTCTCAAAGGGGCTGCATGATTCGTCCAATCCGCTCACCGCCCGGTTCGCCTATCCGACGGGCATTGCCGTCGATCGGGCGCTGAACATCTATGTCGCGGATCGCGACAACCACTGCATCCGCATGATCACGACCAACGGTGTCACGACGATCGCCGGAACCAACACCATTGGCTTCGTCAATGGGGACGGTGCGGCCGCCCGCTTCAGTAGCCCCGTCGGTGTGGCCGTGGACGGTCAGTTCGATCTCTATGTGGCCGACGCGAACAACCACTGCATCCGCAAGATTAGCACGCAGCCCAAGCGGTTTTCGGATGTCACCGTCGCGGGCGGCGACTTCACGGCGCAGCTCCAGAATCTGGCGCCTGGCACGACTTACTACTACTATTGGGAGCAGGAGGGCACCAACATCGTCGGTGCCACCCGGAGTTTTACCACCGGCTCACCGGGCATCGCGGTGCATGAGGGTGCAGACACCAATGCGCCGCTCCTCACGAGCGGCCAGCCCAGCCCGCTTGCCTTTGGCGTGACGGCGCGAGATATCCCTGTGTGGCGTACGATCACCCTGGCCAACACCGGTACATTTGACCTGACGGTGAGCGGCATCACGTCGCCCCCTGGGTATACGGTGCCCGGCTTTACACCCGGAACACTGGCCCCCGGCGCTACGCTGACGCTGCAACTTCAGTTCGTGTCGGCTACGGTCGGGGCGTTCTCAGGAAGCGTCGTGATCACCAGCGATGCAGTGGGCACCCCCCAATTCAGCCTCCCCGTCCTCTGCACGGTGGCGTCGCCGCCAACCGTTGTCACGCAGCCGGCCGACACGCTGCTGCTGCACGATGCCACGCTCCATGCGAGCGTGAATCCAGCGGGCTACGCCACGGATGTCACGTTTACCTACTCGACCGATGCAGATCTAGCCGGACCGCTTGAAGTACACAGCCTGGCGGGCTCGGGGACGAACGGTCTCCAGATCGGTACCGGTGCCTTCGCCGAGTTCAACGCGCCGCAGGGCGTTGCGATAGACAGCAACGGCGTGGTCTACGTGGCCGATCAGCTCAATCACCGCATCCGCCGGGTTTACACCAACGGCTTCGCAGAGTCGTTCACGGGCTACGGTATCGCCGGCTTCCAGGATGGCAGCGGGCCGGAAGGCGTGCGGTTCAATCATCCGACGGGTGTGGCCCTCGCCTCCGATGGCACGCTCTACGTGGCGGACATGCTGAATCACCGCATTCGAAAAGTAACCTCGGGCGGCGTGGTTACAACGTTGGCCGGCTCGGGCACCGCAGGCTTCTTGGATGGCGCGGCCGGAACGGCACAGTTTCTCCTCCCGACTGGTGTGGCGGTGGACGCGGCCGGTCGTGTCTATGTCGCCGACGCGGGCAACAACCGTGTGCGCCTGATTGCAACCAACGGTGTGGTCTCGACCCTGGCGGGGTCGGGCGTCGCCGGCTTTGCCAACGGGGCCGCCACGACAACAGCAAAACTGAACGCGCCGCAGGGCGTGGCGGTGAATGCGGCTGGCACCATCGTCTATATAGCGGATCGTGACAACCATCGCATCCGAGCGATTCAGACGGGCCAGGTCACGACGCTGGCGGGGCAGGGCACGGCGGGGTATCTGGACGGCGCTGGCACCACAGCCCGATTCTCCTCGCCCAGCGGCATCGCTCTGACTAGCGACGGCCAGCTCCTGGTGGCCGATCGCGACAATCACTGTATCCGAAAAATCGCCATTCCAGGCGGTGTCGTGACTACGCTGGCAGGATCAACAATGCCCGGCTACGCCGACGTGCCCGGTCCGTCGGGGCGGCTGGAACCGGCGACCCACGCGCAGTTCACTTCGCCCAACGCGATTGCGGTCAACGCGGCCGGCCGGATGGCTGTGGCCGATACGGGCAATGCGCGGATCCGCTCACTCTCGAGGGGCACGCTGGAAACGGTTCTTGTGACACCGGCTCTGACAGGCCTCACCGATCAGCTCACAGGCTTCGCGGTAAGCGATCGCTTCGAGCCTGACGTGACCTACTACTTCCGCGCCGCTGGCACGAATATCGGTGGCCGCAGCGAGGGAGCCATTCTAAGCTTCATGATCACGCGTCCGACCATCGCGGTTCATGCGGGAGATACGGTGGCCGCCGCGGAGGTTCTGCCAGCACAGCTCACGCCGATTAGTATTGGGGCGACCGCGCAGAACACACCGATTCAGAAGACGTTCACCATCGCCAATAGCGGAAATCTTGGTCTGACCATTTCTGTTATCGCCGCGCCGGCGGCCGGATTTGGAATCAGCGGTGCACCCGCAAGCGTCGCACCCACAAGCACCGCTACCTTCGTCGTCACCTTTACGGCGGCCACGGCCGGGCCGCACACCGGAGTGGTCCTCATTATCAGCGATGCCGTCAACAAGCCTGTCTTCACCTTCCCTGTGGACGCCTTCGTCCACGGGATGCCCCTGGTCACGACGCTGCCCGCCACAACGGTCAGCACCAACAGCGCGACGCTCAACGCCAGCGTGAATCCCTTGGGCAGCCCCACGACGGTATCGTTCGAGTATTCCGTTGCATCATGGTTCCCGCCTGAAGGGGACGTCAGCACCTTCGCGGGCAGCGGTGCAACCAACCCCGTGCTCAACGGTGCGGCTTTGAGCGCTACCTTTAATCGGCCTGGCGGTGTGGCGATCGATGCGGCGTCGACGATCTATGTCGCGGACACAGGCAATCACGTCATTCGCAAGATTAGTGCGGCCGGTGTGGTCAGTACTCTCGCGGGCTCGGGCCTGGCTGGTTTTGCGAATGGAACGGGGGCCGCCGCACAATTTAATGGACCGACCGCACTCGCGGTCGACGCAGCCGGGAACGTCTATGTCGCCGACACCGAGAATCAGCGCATCCGTAAGATCACGCCGGCCGGTGTCGTCACAACACTCGCCGGGTTCGGCTTCGCGGGCTTCGCGGATGGCGAGGGGGTGGGCGCGCTGTTCGATACACCCTTAGGGGTCGCCGTGGATGGCGATGGCAACGTCTATGTCGCTGACAGCGAAAATCGCCGCATCCGCAAGATTACGCCGCTCGGCGTGGTCAGCACCTTTGCGGGCAGCGGCATAATTGGCGGCGATGACGGACCGGCTGAAACGGCGGAATTTTGGGCGCCAGTAGGGGTGGCCATTGATGGGAATGGCACCCTCTACGTGGCCGACCGCGGCCTGAACCGCGTCAGAACCATTACACCAGCGGGCGTGGTCAGCACCATCGATGGCGCTAACTTTACAGACCTCTCCTGCATCGCGGTGGATGCGCTGGGCAACGTGGTGGTGGCGCAGCCTGATGTTCCTGCCCTCTACGCCATCCGAGCCGGCGCGGACATACGTACCTACCTTGCCGGGAGTTTCTCGCCGGGATACACGAATGGATATTCGGCCTATGCGGCATTCAATGAGCCATCCGGCGTGGCCGTCGACCCCTTTGGAACGGTTTATGTGGCGGACACCGACAATAATCGCATTCGGAAGTTCGTCTCATATACCACACGCGTGACCGTGCCGACGCCGCTTGCCGCCACCAACGGCTGGCTTGCGGTATCCGTTGGCCTGACGGGGCTGACGCCGGATGAGCAATACTACTTCCGCGCGTTTGGGCGCAGCGCCTACGGCTCGACCAACGGGCTCACAGAGAGCTTCTTCGCCAGTCTTAGCGGTTCGATTGGCTCGTGGCGTGGACGCTACTTCGGGAGTGCAGAGAACAGCGGAGCCGGTGCGAATGATCAGAACGCCGATTCGGGCGCACTCCTGAACTGGGTCGAGTATGTCTTCGGTCTCGATCCCTTCAACGACGCCGATGACCTCTTGCCGCGATGGAGTCGTGATGGGGATGTCTTCACGATCACCTACCGCCGACCCAAGGGCGCTGCGGATGTCACCTATGAGATTGTGCGTACGGATGACCTGCCGTCTGGCTTTGCACCGATCGCCGTGACCGAATTGATCGGAAGTGTCGACACCTGGACCGAGGAGGTCGAGGTGCGGATCACCATCCCGGGCGCTGGACCTGGGGCATTTTTCTATCAATTGAAGGCCACCACAACGTTTACCCCCTGAGCAGCCGGAAGAGCCTATGACTAAGAGATTAAAGCATCATGTTCACTTCACGCTGGCCCTGGCACTCGCCGCCGTCGTGGTCGACGTCGCGAGCGCGCAGATCGGCGAGCAGGAGATCAGCCTGGTTTCCGGCTGGAACTCGGTATGGCTCGAAGTGCAGCCGACTTACACCAACGGCCATCCGCAAGCCGGTTCGCCGATGACCCCCGATGATGTGTTCGGTGCCTACCCCGCCGTAGTGACCGTCGCCTCGCCCAAGCTGCTCTCTGGCCTGGGCGAATTCTTTGGCGATGCGCCCACCAACGGTGCCTACACCAGCTTTAACCAGGAAGGCTGGGCCCAGTGGCATAGTCCGACCGGGCTCGTCGACGAGCTGGTCGCCATGCTGGGCAACCGGCCCTACATTATTGAAGCCACTGCCGGCACGACGTTCACACTGCAGGGCGAGGCGCGCTTCTTCCGTCCCACATGGACACCGGACCGCTACAACCTGATCGGATTTGGGCTGGATGCCACTACGCCGCCGACGTTCAACCAGTTCTTCCCGCCCGCCGGGACGCGTCACCCGCTTGCCAAGATCTACAGCATGAATGCCGCGGGTATCTGGTCGGTTGTGTCGGCCGGTGCGGCCATGCAGAGCGACAAGGCCTACTGGATCTTCTCGGACGGTCCCTCTGATTATATGGGACCTGTCTCTGTGGCCTTCGACGGTATGGCGCTGGGCACGCTCAATTTTGGCGGACCGCTCGACGCCCAGGACGTGATATCGGGCGTGACGACGCAGCAATTGGACCTCGAAGAGGTGACTTTCTCCAACCTGGGGACCAACGCGGCGACACCGCGTCTGTCGCTACAAGCCAACCTGGCTTGGCCGTCACAGTTGGCAGCCGATCTCCGGCTGTATGATGTGGCGCCGGAGACCAACAGTCTGGCGCACCTGCTCGGTCCTGAGATCGGTGCAAACTTTGTCTTCAGCCAAGCCATCCCAACCACCGCCACCGCCTACCTGACAATCGGTGCCAAACGCAGCTGGTCCACCGGTCGATCCGACCGCGTGCATCTGCATCGCCTCAATACCGGGGCACGAACGGAGTTCTGGCTGCCCGTCCGCGCGCTGCACGATGATCGGCAATTCTCTGGCGAGCTGCCCCCCGCCGTGCCGGGTCAGCCCGCCACGCCAACCACCGGCCTCTGGGTGGGCGAGGTGATCGCCGACCAGGTCAGCAGCATCGTCGAAGACGGCTCGCCCTCGCGACCCGCAGCTGGATCGGCACCGCTGCGTATCCTGTTTCACGCCGATAGCAACGGCGTTGTGCGCCTGCTCTCCCAAGTGACCATCATGCAGACGAAATCAGCAGACCCTGACCTTCCGTCGGAGCCCGTACTGGTTGTGGACGCTGCGCGCATCCCCTTCTTTGAAGGCATCAAGGAGCGCCGCGGCAAGCGCGTCGGCCTCCGCCTCGAGTCGGTAGCCTATGACATGCCGCGCAAACTGGATGCGGTCTCGCAGGCCGAGCTGCTCGCCGTAACAAATCTGGTCGGCGAGGCGGCGGTACGCGACTACCTTGCGAGCCAGCAGGGCCGCCCGCCCAAACTGGCGGAGACGTACCATCTCGACTGGCCGCTGGACGGCCTCATCGGTGCAGGCCAGACGCTGCAGACCGCTGTGGCGGCGCCGCTTCGCCTCGATCCGTTTCATCGTTCGAATCCATTCCGGCACGCCTATCACCACGATCAAGCGCGCGGGCCCAGTATCACGCGCCGACTGGAAATCGTATTTGACGCCGATCCAGCCATTACCGGACTCCTGCGGGGGCGCTACGAAGAAACCATCGACGGTCTGATCAAAGACAGTCTCGTCATCAGCGGCCGGGTTGAACTGCGACAGGTGAGCGGTGTCGCAGCCCTGGAAGGAGCGGAATAGGTGCATCCCATGACGAACATATTCAGGTCTGTTTCTGTTGACGGCACTCAGGTAAAGGCCCCCACATGGGGCCTGCGTCTGACAACGCTTCTCCTTCTCGCGTCCGCAGTGATATCGCCGGCGGCACTGCCCCCTAGCTCCGGTGGACCCGACAACTTTGGTTACCGCTACAGCGATAGCCGTCCGACGCTGAATGGCCTGCCCACAGGCGTAGACAGCCAATTCGGCTGGGATGTGGCCCTCGATGGCTCCTTGATGGTCGCCGGTGCTCCTTTTGAGCCCAGCCAGAACCTCGACAAGTCGGGCAACGTCTACGTCTATGATTTGGCCAGCGCAACCCCGTCGCTGCCCATCGCCTCGTTGAATAATCCCACGCCTGCCGCGGACGACGAATTCGGCTATCACGTGGCGATTTCAGGCACGCGTGTGGTGGTGAGCGGTCGCACCCTCGGCTCGGGTGTCTACGTCTATGACCTGGCGAATGCGAACCCGACCATCCCGGTAGCCCAGCTCAGCGGGTACGCTTCGGACGTTGCCATCGCGGGAAACTGGGTAGCGATCGGGGTGGCCAACACAGACGTGCGCCTATACGACTTGACGCAGGAATTCCCGACGAATCCCGTCTATACGATCACGCAGCCGTTTACAAACACGATCAACAATCAGTTTGGTGTTTCTGTGGCTATGTCAGGCAGTCGTCTGATCGTGGGAGACTCGTTCTATTCCGGGGTCACGAATGAGGCAGGGGCTGCCTTTGTGTATGACCTGAGCGGCCTGACACCAACCACTCCTATCCGGAGCCTCTATCTCCCTCCTGGCGGACAGAGCCTTTTCGGTACCGACGTGGCTATCGACGGCACGCGTGTCGTGGTCGGCGAGCAGAACGGGTATGCCTATGTGTACGACCTGAACGACTCCAATACGGTTCTGACGTTGGAGTCCCCGTCTCTAGGGACTGACCAATTCGGTTCGCATCTCTCCATTTCTGGCTCGCGCGTGATCGTCGGCGCAGAAAACGATGACACGGGCGCCGCCTCGGCGGGGAGTGCATACCTGTACGAGCTGAATAGTGCATCCCCGACCAATCCGATCGCCACGTTGCGCAATCCCTCCCCTGTACTTCAAGGTCACTTCGGTGGCGGGGTCGCGATCGCGGGCACGCGGGTCGTCGTGGGGGCTTTTGCAAATAGCCTGGGTGCCGCACAGGCCGGCATCGTTTACGAGTATGCGTACCCCTCCACCACGCCCACCAGGCTCATTACGCCGCCCGGCAGCTACCCGGCCACGCCGGCCCTGAACTTCACCGAGCTTGATGGCGCACCAGGCGCTTTGGAGGTCAGCGGGCTGACGACGGATGACTCAACCCAGGCCGTAGATATTGGGTTTCCGTTCTTCTTCTATGAGCAGGAACACACGGTGGTCTATCCCTCGTCCAACGGGTTGCTGGCCTTTGGCCAGGGCAACCCGAGCTTCAGTCCCACCGTGATTCCCAACGGCGGTAGCGGCGGGGTGAGGAATTTCATCGCCCCCTTCTGGGCCGACTTGATTGCAGGCGCAAGCGGCAAGGTGTTCTACAAGACCATTGGAGACGCGCCTAGTCGGATCTTTATCATCGAGTACAAGAACTTTGAACAGCTTAGTCACTCCGCCAATAAGATTACCGTTCAGGCTAAGCTATTCGAAGGAAGCAACGCGATTGAGTTCCAGTATCGCTCAATCAGCAATTTCACTGCGGTGGTCGGCAAGAAGCGCACGATCGGAATCGAGGATGCCTCCGGGCTGCGCGGTCTTCAGTACCGCTACGGGGATGTGGGCAATGAATCCAGCGATCTACCGTCCTCACCATTCGCCGTTCGATTCGAGCGCCCGGTCTTTACCGAAGTCGAGAGTACGTTCGAAGCGCCGGACGGAAGCCTGCGTTCGGTCGCCATCGGTGGCAAGCTGCGGCCGCACGCCGGCCGCTTTGCCGTGCCATACGGATCGGTACAGCGTTTCGAAGCACCCGAATTCGTCTATCTGAACAAGGACCTCGTCGAGCTCGACGCCATCGGCGCGTTGAACCATCCCGATCCTGAGAAGATCGCCTACTACCGGGTCAAGAACCTCGGGTACGCGATTGATGGCGAGGACGTACAGGGCGTGGATCTGTTCTTTGAGCGCACCATCACAGGCGACATCAAGGTCATTTGGCGCTGGGAATTGGAGCACGCGGTGATCGTGGACTCCGCCACCGGTGATAGCGGTTTAGGCAATCCTGATCCGGGCGTGGGTCGCTTCTGGATGAAGAAAGATACGCAGTTCAGCGCCGCGATTGACACGATTGTGGAGGACTCGGTTGGCGGCGTCCGCGTCAGAAACACGGGCTATGCCTCCACCACCTACCCGGTCGATGGCACACCAATCACGGTGATCACGGACCTCACCGCGGCAGGCTCCCGCATGGTGACCGATGTCGTGCTTATTGATGGTCCACTGCGCATCAAGTGGTTGTCACTCGGCGAGGTCCGTTACCGCTTTGATGCAACGACCTCGTCCGGGGTCGGTTTGCAGCAGCTCAACGGCGAACCTTTTGTGCGCGTCTACGCGACGAACGGGCTGAGCTCTGTGACCTATTTTGGCCCGACGACCAACGGGGTCGGCGCGGGGCCGAATATCGATGTCTGGATTCCGCTCGAGCGCCGCGTCGATGTGGGCTGCTTCTATCGCACCTTCGACCGCTGTCTCACGCTGGCCGGCCCAACGCCGGAGCAAGCGGATTCCTTTATCGCCAATCCTTCCGGGGATCTACCCAGTACGCTGACGCTATCGAGGTTGGTGGATGTCGACCTCATGGATAGTGAGGGGCGCACGCGTCTGGCCAGAGTGCACTCCGTCAGTGAGGTATCCTCGCCTTCCGAGATTCACTGGCTGATGCAGCCCACCGTCTTTCGAGCTGAAATCCCCTTGGGGGAGGGGCTGAATGCTGTGACGCCGGACAACTGGCTGGTGCCAGCGCTGTGTGGATCGGATCCTGTGCTACGAACCGGCGTGATCGGTCCCGGCGGCCCCTTCAGCGGCCCGAAGCCCGATCTCGACGATGCCGGTGTGACGGATGGTGACGCGCAGGTGTGGGACCAGACGGGCAAAGTGCTCTATCCGGTTCAGCCCGGCAGCTATACGATGGCCTGGCCGGACGCCAATCTGGCCGCGACCACCTACGCCATTGAGATCGTCAGTGGTTTCCCCGGCGACACCCAACGGCTCAGTTCCGTGCGCCAGGACGTGTGGGGTCACCGCCTGACCACCATTATCCCGATCTCCCCAGAGGCGACACCTGCGGCTATGGACGGTTTTGGGCAGGCGCTGACCAATGGCGTCGGCGCTCCGCTCTACTACCTCAAGCATGTCGTTATCGGACCTGTGGCCGACGCCTTCCCTGGTGCACCCACGGCACACTATCGCCACCTCTTCGACCAGGAGGCGTCACGCCGCCCACCCACGCGGCTGGATGACGACGCTACGGATCGTTGGCAATTCCGCAGCATGCCTTTCTCTGAGAGCGCGGTTGGCGCGTTGATCGATGCCTCGAATGGCCAGGATTATCAGGCCCAGGGCGCGGGACGCAGCGTGCTCCTCTATAGCTATCGACCCGATCCGACCGAAACCGCCACCGGCGACCTCACCAAGGAGCGCCTCGCCGTTCGGATCGTGCGCTCCGAGGCCATCGCGCTGGTCGAACCCACGACGACCGCACTCGGACGCAATGTGCTACGACCGGGGGCGTCCGGTCTGGGCCTTGTCCGCTCCGGTGCGACCCCGACCTCCATCGTCCCCGGTAAAAATTTCACGGTCGATTTCTGGGTCGATTTCGGGAGCATCTCATCCAACCAGGTCCTGCTCGATTTGGGCAACATTCCGTTGACCGTGCAAGTCGACCCGGTTGCCAGAACGCTGCGCGCCACCTACTTCAATATGGATGTGACGCGTGCGCTGCCCGACAGCGATGCGGACTGGCATCACGTCATCGTGCATGTCTTCGAGAGTCTCCTCGGCGGCATCGCGCCACGCACCTCCCTGGCGCTCGCGCTCGATGGTGTGTCGAAAGAGAACGCGGTGCTGAATACGGTCGCAGGCGTTTCCAGCAACGCGCCCACGCTGCTTATCGACTCCACCGTTCAGAGCAACAGCCTGCGACTCGGCGTGGGTAATGCGGCGGGCTCGGGCCTGCGCATGGATGGCGTGCGACTCTACAGTTATCCCGCTCAGACGACAGCCTCCCAGGCCCGACTTTCGTTTGCCGCTCGAGAATTCCTCTATTCGGGCGCGGGGACCCCTCCCGCTGTCCTCCCGCTACTCAAGTTTGGTTTCGAGGCGGGGCCGGTCGGGACGCTCTACGCCAACGAGGGCAGTGTGGCTGGCGTCGGACTTGGCGTGTTGGCCAGTGACGTGCGCGAGCGCGACAACCTACAGGAAGTCGCGACACGCATTCGCTCCGTATTGGATCGGGCCGGATTCGGATCCGGCTATGTGCTGAATGAGCTGTCCAACTACAATGCCGCCCTCTACCAGCGCGACGCGGCGGTCGGCGGCTGGGGACCGTTGTACCCGGTCAATAGAAGCTTCTTGTTCACCGGGTCGAGCGAGCTGCAGATCGCGTACTATGAGAATCCTTACCTGAACTATCCGACCTCCTCTGAACACCTCCATCCCAACGTAGCCTGGCCCTATGTCGCCGCGGCCTACACGAATGTGGTCTACCCCATGGAGGGGCCGCATAAGGATAATCGACTCTACATCGCCAGCCGCATCGGTTCGGAAGGTGTGGATCTCACGGGCAGGCCTCAGACGGTCTTTGATCTGGCGCACTATGCCAATCTCACCATCTACAACCAGTCGGATCGCGGGCTGGCGGGCTTCAATCCCAACGAGGAACACGCCCTCGCGGCGGTATCCTATCGCCCCTCTCTGAAGGTCAAGAATATGGGCGAGAGCCTGGCCAACAATCCGCCCCTGGCCGCCTATGCGCTTCAGAGCGCGAATAACCGGCTGTCCCTCGATCCGAATCTCTATACGTCGGACCCGTGGGTGCTCGTCGAGGTGGACAACCTGGAGCGCGGTGAGACGGAAATGGCAGCCTACCTGGTTCGTGACCAGCGCAACGGCGCCGTCCCGTTCCCGCGCCCGCTGGATAGTGAGCTTGCGGATGGGCTCACCTATGAAGCCGCACCCAATCCCGATGACCGCTTCCTGACCATCGACCCCGCGAAATCGCATGACTTCGCCTACCGCTTCGACTATCCGATCTTCGCCGGCGATCTGGTGATTCCTCCCTATCCCTTGAGTCTCGTCGTCGGCAACGTGACTATGGCGGATGACCGCGGTGGAAACATCCAGGTGGATGGTCTCAACCAACGTACGTTCTGGAAGGATGTCAACAGCAACGCCTGGGTGGTCGCTGGCGACGGTACCTTCTTCAACCAATATTTCTACCCCTATCGCAGCGATTTCTACCTGCCGGGGGTCACACCGGGGACGCCGGTGGCCTGGCTACCGCAGAACACCTCATCGGTCTTTGTGGCCGCTGCCGCCACTCAGACCGATCCGCCGTCGCCCCTGGCCGATCTCCTGGCACCTGTGCAGGTGGTCTACCATTCGTTCTGGCGCTCGGACTATCCCAAGCTCAAGCGTGGTGAGACGCTCACCTACCAGGGCGGCGAGTACTACAATGAACACCCCGGCGTCCCAGGGCTGCCCGCCCTGGTCGCTATGGGTGCCGCCGAAGTGGTCTACGACAGCGCCACGCCGGAGATGATCATTACGGATGGTGCGCTCACGAACTACTCGGCGCGGGTCATCCGTCCCTTGGACCGTCACGAGGCCCCCCTCACGACGGCCGAGATCACGGCCGCCGGCTTCTCGCCCGCTTCACCAACCCTGTTTGTGATTGGTGAGCGCTGGTATTTCAGCGACCTCCCCGGTTCTTTGCAGCGCCGCCTCTACTACAATTCATTGACGGAGACACTGGTCTTTCGCGGCTATCTTAACGACAAGGAGAGCGGGGACTCTGATCTCACGGCCGGTCCCGACGCGCTCAATATTCTCGAGCCCAACGTGATGACGAAGGACGAGCGGACACGGGTCAAGGCGCTGTCGAGCGATACGGCGTGGACCGACGCCATCGACGAACTCTACCTGCAGTCGCAGAATCCCAATTGGGTTCGCGCGCTGAATGCTGGCGTGGTTGGCCGGATCGAGGGCCTCTACTTGGCGGGTGTGACCGAATCGGCCGCGCAGACCGATCTCCTGGGGCTGACGCAGGAGGTCATCGATGCGAACAAGGAGAACTATGACAGCTTCCAGGAGGCTCAGGAGGCCTACCTGGCCAAACTGGCGCACCAACGCGCGTTGAATGCGACCTTCTTTCCCGGCCCCCTCAGTACCCTTCCGATCGTGTTCGCTAATATCGATCCGCTCTTCGGCACGCTCTTCGACGCCCTGCTGTCCGACCCCAATGCTCCCCCGCCACTCACGCTGGATCCGCTTCCCGCACCGGCGGCGGAGCCTTATGCCCACATGGCCAGCTTTGGTGTCGGTGCCGCCTTGGTGCCCAACCCGGCGCTGCTCACGCGGGACGCAGCCGAATCGGCCTATGTGACGATTGCAGAGAACAACCGTAGCGAGCTGGACGGGGCGCCCATCAGCCTGCATATCATCCAGATCGTTCCGGAGCGCTATCGCGGCGCGATCAAGGTGATCGAAGCAGCCAACGCCTTCAGCGAGAAGATCACCCTGCAACACAACGGTGAATTCGGCGCCAATACCGACGATCTCTACTACGAGTGGTGGATCCGCGATGCGGCATCGCTGGACGTGGTGGAGGACGAAGTCTTGACCAATGGGACGCTCGCGGAAGTTGGCGAGCAGGGCCAGACGCTCTGGCAGGAATACATACCCGCTGACCGCGAGCCGCTGACGGACGATCTGGCCAAGCACGCCGGCCTGCACAGCATCGTCTTCGAGGGCCGCCCCGACGTGGTGCTGGCCGACAAGCTCGTCCTGATGCGCTACCGACACAAGAGTGAGACGGCATGGACCCTGGTGCCAATCGAATCGACGCAACCGGCCTCCGTGGCGTGGCAGCCGGGCAGCCCGGCGCCGTTCCAGTGGGCCGGCGCGGCGAATTCGCCCCAGCTTCAGGCCAACGGGAGCCTGCGCTACGTGCCGCAGCTCGTGATGGGCTGGGTCAAGCGCATCCTCGACCGCATCAATCCCTACGAGGCCCGCTATTCCGATTTCTTCAGCACCGAGAGCCCGGCGACCTACAGCAGTCAGATCCAGATTGCCGGTCCGCCCTTCGTGGCCAAGGTGGCCCTGAATCCGGATAAGGATGTGATCGAGAACACCGGGCTGATCGAGCTGTATGAAACCGTGCTGGCCCGCGCCAAGGAGCTCTCGATCGATAACTCCAATCCGCCGCCTCCCTCCGAGGGCATCGACCGCGCCTTGCTGCTCGCCGCCACGCGCCTCTCGGTCCTGTACGAGATTCTGGCGCGCGAAGCCTACAGCGACGCGCAGGATTCCACGATCCGCCTCTCGGATGAATTTGGTCCGGGCGGCGCCGCCACCTTCACACACGCTTTCGAGAATCAGGAGGCGGATCTGCTGCACGAGGAGCTGGCCCTGCTGCGCGGCACGGATTTCCTGAAGAGCTATCCGGTCTACAACCGCATGATCTGGAACTACGTCAAGGGACTGGGCGAGGCCGCCTACAACGTCAACTACAACATCTACGACGAGAACACGGACGGCTTTATCAACGAAGACGACGCGCGGGCACTCTATCCGCAGGGCCACGGCGATGCGTGGGGGCACTTCGGTTCCGCGCTAGACAAGACCTATACGCTCCTGCGCCATCCGGGCTTCAGCTGGAAGGCGCGCGCCGAGCTCTACTCCCTGATGCAGAATGTGATCGAGGCCGACTACCTCGATGAGAAAACCTTCGCGCGGTTGGCGGCAGCCAAGGCGCGGGCCGGTCGTGACATCGTGCGTAACACCTATCGGCAGTTCTACACACAGGATCCGGATGGCCAGTGGCAGGGCTACACGGACGGAGCGGATCCGGCTCGGGCCTGGGGCGTTTCAGAATGGGCGCACCGCGCCGGACAGGGGGCCTATTTCGATTGGGCCGTGGCCAATGCCATGTTGCCGGATCTGTCGACGACCTCCACCGTGGAGAATCTGGATCGCATCGACCGCCTCGGCGCGAAGGATGAGATTGGTGAGATCGCCGGTGCCTTGCACGAGATCGAGGTGGCCATGGACGAAGCCAATGGCGGCGTTAATCCGCTCGGGTTCGACGCCGATGCCATGGCCTTCGACATCGACCCACTCGTGTACGACGGTGGCGACCAGGGGCGCCTGACACACTTTGAGCAGATCTATGCACGCGCGGTGACGGCCGGTAACAATGCCCGCGCAACGCTGGACTACGCGGTCTTTGCCGACAACAAGCTGCGTCGTATCGGTACAGATACCGATACGCTGATCGTCGATGCCCTGCGCCAGGATATCGACTACCGCAATCGTCTGATCGAAATATTCGGTCGCCCCTACGAGGGCACCATGGGCTTCGGTAAGATCTATCCCGAAGGGTACGAGGGGCCGGATACCAAGCTGTTCGCCTACCTCGATCACACGACCATCCAGCAGATCATCCCTGGGGATGAGGCCAATGCGCCGGCTTCGTTGGTGACCTACGTCAGTCTGCAGAAGCAGGCCACCTCCGTCGCGGACGATCATGACCTGCAGTCCCTGTATGCCGACGTGCTCGGCAATGCTCTGCAGAACGTGGGCACCACGCTAGGGTCATACATTGGCCAGACCTTTGGCGTCGGTTCGGAGGACCTGACCGCCGCGTTCCTGCCGCTCCTGGGCAGTGCCAACTACCAGGACTTCACCGAGAGCGTTACGACCAACCAGATCCCGGTCCGCAAACGCTCGCCCTATGCCTTCCAGTCCGGCGACGATTGGGGCATCCGCACCAGCTACGGTAAGATTCAACGCGTACTCGAACAGGACCTGCGCGAACGCGTGGCCCTCGATTCGGCGATCCAGGAATACGTCGGCTTCCTTGAGGATTATGAGATCGCCGCCACCCGGCTGGACATCCAGGCCCAGCTCATCGGCCGCCGCAACGATATCTTCCTTGAGACGCTGGTGATCAAAAACCTGCAAGCGCAAGTCAATAAGGCTCAGCTTGCCTTGCGGGCGAGTGCCGAAGCCGCCGCCGATACGAGCAAGACCGGGGGGGATGCGGGCTCCAAGGCACCGCCTACCAACGTGGGTATAAGCTCCGATGTCGCCGCCCCGGCGCGAAGCGGGATTCAGTTCTTGGCCATGGCGGCGCAAGCCGCGTCCTGGGTCGCCCGAAAGTCCGCCACCCTGGCGTTAGCGGCCGCCGACTTCACCGCCAGCAAGGTCCTCACCGACCTGGATAGGGAGGTTGACCGAACCAAGGACCTGGTCGAGTTCGAAGGCATGCTGGTTGACTTGGTTTCCGTATCGGGACGAGAGGCCCCTCTGCGGAATGCCATCGGGATGCACGAACAGAATCTCGAGGTGTTGCGCCAGGAGTATGTCACCGCCCAGGCGGAGGGCTTCCGTCTGCTGCGCGAGCGCGAAGCCTACAACAAGATCCTCGCCGCCAGCGTGCAGAAAAATCGCTACTCCGACATGGTCCTGCGTCTTTCGCGCAACGAAGCCATGACGAAATACCAGAGTGCGTTCAACAACGCCGCGCGCTATGCCTGGCTGGCCACGCGGGCCTACGATTATGAAACCAGCCTCGATCCCGGCGACCCGGCTGCCGCGGGTGGACTGCTCGACGCGATCGTCAAGGAACGCCAACTGGGTATGTGGACCGCAGGGCAACCACAGATCGGGGAGGGCGGCCTGGCCGAAACCCTCGCGCAATTGGACGGAAACTTCCAGGTCCTCAAGGGTCAGCTCGGACTCAACAATCCGCAGGCCGCAACCGAGAAGATCTCCCTGCGCCATGAACTCTTCCGCATTGCTCCCGCCACGACGAACAGCTTTGAGAGCGACCGGCGTTGGAAAGAGGCCCTCATGGCCCGCACGGTGGACAACCTCTTCGATATTCCCGAGTTCCTTCGCTACTGCCGCCCGTTTGCAGCGCCGGCCGACGGAGCCCAGCCCGGCATCGTGATCCGGTTCCGCACAACCATCGAGCCCGGTCTCAATCTCTTCGGCAACAAATTGGGCGCTGGCGATCACGCCTACAGCAGCGCCAACTTCGCCACCAAGATTCGTGGATTCGGGGTCTGGATGGATGGATACAACGATGCGAGCCTGGCCACCACACCACGGGCCTATATCGTGCCAGTCGGGGACGACTACATGCGCGTGTCGACAGCCCTCTACCCGGTGACGCGCGTCTGGAACATTCAGGAGCAGCGCATCCCACTACCGTTCACGATCAACAATGCCGACGTGACCTCGCCCGACTACATTCCATCCCTGGATGGCGTCGACGGTGTCTTCAGCGCCCTGCGCCGCCACGGCGATTTCAGGATCTACCACAATGCAGGAGCGAGTGTGGATGAGAGCGAACTGGTCTACGACTCCCGCTTGATCAGCCGCTCGGTCTGGAACTCCGAATGGCTGCTGATCATTCCCGGCGCCAATCTGGCCGCCGATCCCGAGGCGGGCCTGACGACCCTCGCGGAATCGATATCCGACATCCGACTCTTCTTCAAAACCTACTCTCACCAGGGGCAATAACATGAAAACGAGATATGCCGCCGCAGTGCGTGGGTTCTTATCCCTACCCATTGCGTCTCTCCTGTCATCCCGAGCTTGTCGAGGGATCTCCGCGTCAATCGTCTGTCTGTTGCTCTTGTCCGCGGCCCCTTCCGTGCTCCGTGCCGACGGCTTTAGCGAAGCGGACGTCCTCTTCTATGGTACCGTCCACCAAGTCGGTGGGGCCCACGCCGTGCTGCTCCAGGCCGGTCAACTCGAGATGACATTCGTGAATCCTGCCGATGCGGCCAACCGTGTGCGCCTGACAACTGAGCTGGCGCCGACCGGGGTGGGGGAGAGCAAACCCTACTCCTACGCCCTCCGCGTCCCCTTGCTCTATCTGCCAAACGCGGCGCAGAAGGACAGCGCGCTGTCCATTGGCGGTCAGGCCATCAACTTCCGGATCGAGGATATTCTGATCAACGGCACGCCCGCGACGCTTCCCGACGGCAGCAAGGAGTTCTTCTCCCTCAGCTTTGCCAGTCGCGGTGCTCAGTACCGACTCGACCTCCTGTTTGAGGGCGATAGCACCGACACGGATGGGGATGGCCTGCCGGATTGGTGGGAGAGGCTCTACGGGCTGGATCCCAATACATCCGATGCAGACGCAGATGGTGATGACGATGGTTGGAACAACGGCGAAGAGTTTGCACGCGGTAGCGATCCGACCCGCAGCAACCTCGACCCCCAACTGACCACAACAGAGGTCCTGATCCCGGAGTCCGGCGAAGCCGGACTGCTGCTCCAGTTTCTCGACTCCGACACACCCGCACAGCAGCTCGCTGTCACGGCTACGGTCGTCGAATCGAGCGGCTTTGAGATCAAGTTGGATGGCAACCTGGTGGCCCCAGGAACCACGCTCAACCTTCCGTTGAGCGATTTGGAGGCAGGGCGCGTCACCGTCCGCCACATTGATCCGGCCCTAAGATCGGCCATGCTGCCACTGGCCTGGACTGATGGCTCTACCGGTACGGCTGGCACCGTCACACTGCGCGTCGCACTGCCCAGCGTCGAAGATGGCAGCGATGCCTCCCTCTGGCTGGATGGCAACGCCCTCGGTGTGCCCGGAAGCCAAGTCAGCAGTTGGCCCGACCGCTCGGGCAGTGCCCGTCCCGCCGGTCAGCCGCTCAGTGAACACCAGCCCACGGTTGTGCTTGAGGGCAACCGCCGCACCGCCGATTTTGGTGATGCCCATGCCCATCTCTTCTTCCAGGACACCGCTCTGGCGAGCGGCAACCAGACCCTCCTCGCCGCCTATCGGACCGACAGCGGATCTGATCAGTCTCAAACCCTGCTGGCCAGCAACCGCGGCTTCCTGGAGCTGACCCCCACCACACAGGCCATCTCCTATCCCGGCGCACCACGTTACCAGATCGATGGCCTGGCTGTGCAGGGCTACGCATCCGCCCTGGGCACCACAACGCTCTCACTATTCCGTCGTGAGGGCGGTACGCTCCAGAACATCTGTGGGCTCTCCTACGACGGTGAAGCAGTCAGTAGCACCTCACTCGAGCCCGTGCTGCCGACCCTCGGTGTGCGCCGGCTCGCCTTGGGGGGGCTTGATGACTCTATCCAGAACCCTTTCAACGGCCGACTGCATGAGCTGCTGATCTTCCCGCGCGCCCTGGGCGAGCAGAAGCTGCGCGATGTGCATGACTATCTCCAGTCCAAATGGCGCGACACCGTGATCTGGGATCTGAGCACCACATTGAAGCGTGTCACCGTCACCGCGACCGGCCCCGGTCGCCACATCATACGCGGTGGGTGGGGGGCGGATGCCCTCAACGGCGGTGCCTTGGATGACGTCCTCTCGGGCGGCCCTGGCGACGATAGTCTGACCGGCGGTCCCGGCGCAGACCGCTTCGTCTTCGGCGGCGTCGACACGGGCAATGATGTCATCACCGACTACGATATCGCCGTTGATGTGATTGATCTCTCTGCGCTCTACTGGGGTGTCACAGGCGATGCGCGCAACTACATCTCCGTGCGGCTTGATACGGACTTCAGTACACCCATCCCGACACTGAACTCGGCCCTGATCGTGCAGCGCCCCGGCGGCGGGAGTCAGGAGATCCTGCTCCGCAATGTGGCCATGGGCGCGACGCAACTGCATCAGCTCATTGTGGAAGGGCGCATTCAGATGGGAAGCCTGACGGTTCCTACTCAGGTGCAGCTCACCCTCCTGCCCGGCGGCGCGAATCCCGCCACACTCGGCGAGGAGATGGCGGATCGCCTCTCGCTTGAGGTCACGCGCAGCGGCGATGGCGTGGCCGGTGCCATGGAGGTACCCCTCGGCTTCTTCGAAGAGGCCCTTGGCCGTAGCCTCATCCTGGAGGGCGCTTCCTCCAAGTCGGGCCAGCGTGCCGTCGTGACCTTCGCGCCCGGCGAGCTGAGCAAGACGTTGACCTTCCGTCCCGTACCTGATCTGGAGACGCAGGGCCAGAAGGCGTGGGAGGTCGCCGTTTTACCGCACTACCGCTATGTCGTGGGCGGGAACCCGATTCAGGGCGTGATCAACGATACGCCGCGCGTCTGGATGGATGTCGTCGAAACCAACATCCTCACCTCCAGCGGGCAGGCCGCGCGCATCCGCCTCTGGCGCGATGGCGATCTGACGGCCAGTCTCTCGCTTGACCTCGCCGTCGGCGGCACCGCGCACGAAGGCGTGCATATTGAGCCCATTGCGCGCCAACTTCTCATCCCCGCCAGCGCGGCCTCTATCGATCTCGTGGTCACCCCTCAGCCAGGATGGATCGCGGACCAGGCACGCATGGTACATGTCGCAATCGAGTCGCGCAGCCGCTATCAGTTGGGCAATCCGCACAGTGCCGTCCTCTACGCCGCCGATAGCTCTGCCAACGCCAATGCCTCCGGATTTGAGCGGTGGCTGGCAAACGCGACTTACGGAGCGGTAAGCAGCTACGGGGCCTTGGTGGACCTGAGCGGACAGACCTCAGCCGCTGCCTTTCTGCGCGCCTACGCCACCGGCCTGACCACGCCCGAGGACGAGAGTGCCGGCGGTCTCAGCCTGCGCCACGTCAACGGCCTCCCTGAGATCAGTGTGCCGATCGGATTGCAGACGGCTGACCTCTCTTGGGCCATTCGCGCCTCCACCAATCTGGAGACCTGGGTTGACGTGACTGATGAGTTCGCCGACACCGTCGAAGCCTCGCGTCTCAAGCTACTCGGCTCAACGGCTGAGGCCGAACACGACGTGCGCTTCTACCGTCTGGTCTACAACGTAACCACGCAACCCTCACTCGGTTCGGGTGTCGAAGCACTTACCGGCGGCACGCGTCTCGGTACCGAGGGCACAGTCAGCTGGACCGTTGACGAGACCAGCGGAGCGCTCCTGTGCGGTGCCGTGCCAGCGGGCGAAGTCTGTCGCCTCATCGTAGAGGTCGACGCTCCCGCCGTGATCGCCTGTGAGCTGGCGGTAGAGGGCGGCAATGGCGTCGGCTCCCTGGCGTTCTTCGTAGACGGTGTCCGCATCGCGGAGACCACCGCCGCAGCCGTCCCGGTCCACCACGTCCTGTCCGGAACCGGCAAAGTCCTTCTGATGTGGGAAAGCACCATCGAAGCCGGCCAAGCCGTGATTCGCTCGGCACCGTGATTGGATAACCACGGAAGGCACGGAAAGCACGGAAGAGATTGCCACTACAGGATATCCCTGTTATTGAAGGACCTTCCATCGATCACCGCACAGTTGTAAACACCATGAGCGCTTCTACCCTCTACCAGTCCCCATCTTACCTGGTTCCTTCCGTGCTTTCCGTGCCTTCCGTGGTTCAATTAAGACATCTCGCCCTTCTAGCCCTAGTGACACTCGCCATAGGCTGTTCGCGCAAATCCGAGCCTTCCGCCCCCGATCACTCCCCAACCGCCCTCGTACGCATCGGCTCCGTCACTATCGAGCCAGCCGACCTCAAGCACTTGCTCACCGAGAAATACAGCGCCCGAACCGACCCCACGACCCGTGACGCCGCCCTCACTGAACTCGTCCGGCGCGCCCAGATGGTCCAGGCCGCCCTCGATGCCGGACTCCAGAGCGACCCCATCGTACGCGCCGAACTGGGCCGCCTCCTCGAAGCGCGTCTGCGAGAGACGAAGCTCGCCCCCCAGATCAAAGTCATAGCCGACATTCCCGAAGCGCGCCTGCGCGAGTGCTACGAGGCGGCGGGTGCCCGTTATCAATCCCCCGAAAAGCGGCAAGTCGCTGTGCTCTGGTTGAATCCTGGCTCCGATCCGCAACGGGTGGCGCAGTACGAGGAGAAGCTGAACAAGGCCCGCGAGTGGTTCTTCCAGCAGAGCGATCTAACGGAGCATCCTGAGAAGGGCTTCTCCATCCTAAGCATCGACCACTCCGAGCACCAAGCCAGCCGCCTCAAGAACGGCATCGTAGGATGGATCGAGCGCGCCGGTGGCGCAGATAGCTGGCGAAAAGCCGTGGCCGAGATCGCCTTCGACTTGGCTCCTGTCGGCACCGTAAGTCCCGTCGTCACCCGCCCCGAAGGAATCTTCCTTATCCGTCTCACCGCCCTCAAACCAGCCACTAGCATCCCATTCGAGTCCGTCCAAACTCAACTCGAACAAGAGGAGCGTCAACGACAACGCCGCGAGCTTGAGACCCGCTTCGAACAGGACATCGAATCCCGCCACAAAGCAGAATACCTGACGCCGCCGTCGATGTAGCTGGTGATGGCATTCGCTTGGGGGTCATTCAGGTTCGTGGGTGGCTATTCTGTGAGGAGGCACGAGGACGTCGGTGACGCCAGTAGCGCGGGGCTGTCCCAGCCCCAGCGCCGCGCAAGGAAAGTGGGCGGCTTGCACATGGGAAGCCTGAGAGCAAGACATGTACGGCACGCACACCTACCTTGCACGGCCCTCATCCTCGGAGAGGCCGGGGCTACTTGAGCGAATCAGCCACCCGCGTTCTGGTTTGCCACTAAATGGTTGCTCAGATTTCTAAGCAACCGAGCGTGCCGCACAGTAGCCACTTCGCCGATGGTGCCCAGAATCCTCTGGCGCGGTAGCACGGCCAAAAATCCCAATCGAATAACCGATTCCGCAACAAGCCCCGAGGCAGGAAAGTCGGGATCGGCTTCGGAAATGACATCATCAAATCCGGGAACAGCTTGCCGGATCTGCGTGCTGATGCCACAGGCAAGATAATCGCCAAATGGAGGCAGCTCGCGGAGAAGAAGCGCTGGCCGATTCTTCAAGCTACCATTCGCTTGAGGCAGGGGCGTAAGGACAACGTCGGCTTCTTTCATGCGCCGTAACTCGGGTTACTTTCTCGCACCATACTGGCAGGGTAGTCAGGTTCAGAGTCCCCATAAGCCATTTGGAGAGAAGCCGAGGAAGCTGCGAGCCACTCGTGCCGTTTAGCATCCTTCTCTACGGGCTCGGAAACAGAAATCAACACGACACCTCCTGTTCGAACCATGATGGGCTCCGAGAGCTCCAAATGGGTGGCGTCCATAACCGTTGCTTCAACCATAACCATTTCTGCGGCCTCCTTCCTCGACCCTCACTATACCCGCCCGTCTCCTGTTCCGCAAGATCCGCAACGCGGATCACGGAATGTCGCGGGGCTTTGCGAATCGGCATTGCCTCCACGTGCTGGAGGCGTGCTGGAGGGGTCACGTCTCAACATATAACATTCAAGGTGTCAGATCAGTAGATACGAATAGATATGTTAAATGTTGAGACGTGACCCCCATAGCCACATGTTGAGACGTGACCCCCATAGCCACAGATTTTATCCCGAATGCAGCTCGACTATGGCTTGCCTCCCTGTGCCGTCGTGATATGCTCGCAGCACTCAGGATAAAACGCTATTTGTTGGCCAGAAAAGATCACTCTGGTGCACGGGGCATCAGAACAAAACAAGAAACAACACAAAGGGAGAACGCGATGAGTGACGCTGCACCAAACACACCTGAGGTCATTACTGAACTCCGCGATGCGTGGGTGCGTCTGTATGATGACAAATCGTTCAAGGATAGAGTTCTGACCGTCAGGGGCGGGGTGAACATACAGAACATGAGCGATGCATCACCGGATGACGGGACAAAAGGCTTTAACGACAAAGCCTCCTCTGTGAAGTTCCAGATTCCACAAGGGTGGAAGGCCGTTCTCTTTGATGACGCTAACTAGTTTCTGTTGCGGAAAGGGGTTTTTCGGGGCGGGTCCACTGTGCCGCCGGAGTGTGAATGTGCGGCCAAGGTGGCGCTGAGCCGCGAACGAGGGCATTTCTCATTGGCGCGACGATTTTCGACCAGTTTTTCACAGACCCGTCCCATGCTCTCTATCTCTCATCCTCGTTTTGTCGCCTTACGGCATCGCCGTGGCTATGCCGGCGCTCGTTTTGGAGCCAGGTTCACCAAGTTGTGGCAGAAGACCGCCATGCCCACCGCCGCCGCGAAACTCTTAAATCCCCGATACATGCAGATCGAAAGCCGAAACGCCCGTTTTAAGACCGAGATCGACCCTTCGATCCCTGCCCGGAAGTGATGCCAATACGCGTCGATCTTCGCCCGACTTTGACCGCGTCCTGGGACGGCCACGGTCTCGATGTGTTTCTCTATCTTCGCCATCTCCTCGGGCACTGCACGGAAGCCGGTGTCGGCCGTGAGACCGTCGGGATACTTGCGGAAGGAGGCTTTGGGGAGCGTGTGCGGATTAGCCGGAGTAACGCATCAGCGACCGTTCTTCTGGAACCAGTTGCACGGCGGTGGGGGCGGCTGGCGATGGTGGTTAAGGCAACCTGTCTGGGGCGAAGACTATCGTGCCATGGTGGGCATGACCTTCTTCACCGGCGTCGATGGCATCGTGCAATGGTGTTGGTCGGGGAACCTGTACCACAGCTCCCCACCCGTATTGGCCGCAGGCCAGTCCGCCATCGTAGACGATGGTTCTCCATCACGCCTGACGGTGGAGGCACGGCACACACGTTCGAGCGTTACCATCCGATTTACATTCTGGAGGTCACCGGCGGCGGCGATGCACGCTTCCAAGCCCTACCCACGCCCATCGCCGGGGGCTATCAGTACCCACAGGTGGACGCCACCCCAACCAATGTGTATGACGATGGCGACTACCAGTACCCGGTGTATACCCGGAACGTGGAAGATCTGCGCGCCGACCTGATCCCTATGACCGAGCCGATCAGCTACGCGATCGAGGGGCTGGCCATGGTCAAGCTGGTGGAAAGCAGTCTCAAACATGGCGTGCCGACGATCAATCCTGAGAGCAGTGTGTATGCCTTTACCAATAGCCTCCCGCTGATACGCCACGTGCGTCTCGGCGATGTCCATCTCCTGGCATCCTACAATCCTGGATGGCGCACCAGTGGCAGCACCACCGTGACGCTCGAAGACTTCGCGGGTATCAGCGGTCTGGACATCGTGGTGCCAGCCGACGAGAACCTGCGCTTCTTCGTCCTGCACGAGTAAGCGGCACGACCCATGCGGACGCGTCGCGGGCAAAGCCCTGCGGCGCGTCCTCTTTCTTTCTGGGCAAGCCATGCACAGAGATTCACGCCCGTACAGTCCGCCCACGGTCGTGCATCGCGAGGCGTTTCATCCGCGCGCCCTCTCCGCCACCGCCAGCCATCAACGCTTCGTCTTACCCACCTGTAGCTGGCGGCGGAACAGTGTGGGGCTAACACCCATGAATTTCTTGAATTGACGCGAGAAGAAGTAGATGTCCTTGTAGCCGACATTGATGGCCACCTCCCCCACGGGCATGTCCGTTTCCCGTAGCAGCCGCTCGGCGCGATGCAGGCGTGTGCGCACGATAAACCGTTCCGGCGGCTCGCCGGTCACTTGCTTGAAGATACGCGAGAAGCAGCTGACACTGTAACGGCTCAACTGCGCCAATTCGGCCACCGATGGCGTTTCGTGTAGATCTTCGGCTATGCGCAAAATCGCTTGGCGCACCATCCGCTCGTGCTGCGGCAACACGAGTGGCGACGGCGAATCCACACTACGGTCACTCGCTGCGTCCAAATCCATCAGCAATGACCTGAGCATCCCGCTCGCGAGGCATGCGGCATCGCTCTGGGGCGGCACGACAGCATACCCCATCGGCCTGAACCCGAAACACATTTCAACCACCCGACGCGAGACCGCCTCTGCAAATTCGGGATCGGGCGGTTGGATGAACTCGGGCGGCAGCGGGGCGCCTTCCCCGCGAATGCGGTCGGCCTCATCCACCAGTTTGAAATGCATAAAGTTGTGGCGAACCGGCAGGTCGGGGTCTTGAGACGCACGGTAACAATAGCCCGGCCGCAGCCACAAACACACGCCCGGACGCAACGGAACCCACCCCTGTGGTAGGCGAAAGCGACCCGATCCAGCCCAGATCACAATCAGCACATGATCATTCACCTCGCGTCCAGGCGGCTCCCACATATGACCGAAGCGACTACCCTGCGCCCAACGACTGCGGCCCACAGGCCCAACCTGTACATGACATGAACACCAATTGATCCGCATGGCAACACCATAGGCGAATGGTACAAATTTATCAACTGTTTACGCCCTTTGTCAGCGGCGAAGAATCGCCCTGGAGGTCGGAGGTCGGAAGCCAGAGGTCGGCTAACTGGATGATTTTGGGGCGTTGTTGAGGAGTTGGCTTGTGAGGCCGGGCTGAGTTAGGATGTCAACGGCTACGAGATGGGCGCTACAG
>JABMPJ010000094.1 GCA_013203785.1 Lentisphaerota bacterium
AAGGACGCCATTAATATCGGTGTCGACAATACGGTCACCTTCGTTGAACGCGCCAAAGACGACAGCACCGGGTACATGACCACGCCGAAGGTTGAGCTTTACAACGCGATGTCCGGCAACGTGCGGCTGATCCGGGATGGGAACATCCTGGCGGGCAAGGGGGGCAACGCCACCTATCCGCAGACCGCCGTCGGGCATACGGCCGACCATTGCCTGATCCTGTTCGTCTCCGACGGCCGCCAGCCGGAGTTCAGCGCAGGGATGACTTACGAGGAAGTGGCCACAGTCCTTAAGGAATTCGGTGCCGTTGACGCCATCGCCCTGGACGGCGGCGGCTCGGCGACCCTGGTCTTGAGCGACGGCTCGACCGGTGAACCCAAGGTGCTGAACCGCCCCTCCGACGGAAAACAGCGGCCCGTCGGCAACAACCTGGCGGTCATCATGATACCACCGCCTGGCGCGAGGACACCGTGATCGGCATCACTCCGAAAGGACGATACATCCCGATCTTTTCCGAAAGGTGAATCAATATGAACATGCGAGAGAGACTATTCGCGCAGATGGGGCGGAATCCCCAGGTGCCGGTGCCGAACTGGGATTTCAGTTACTGGAACACCACCCTTGACGAGTGGCACAAGCAGGGGTTGCCCGCCACCGTCAAATACTGGGAAGACATCTGCTAATGAAATCCTACTGTCACATCTACGGGCAATTGGGCCAGACGGGCGACCGGCAGCCGGCGATCAACCAGCTCTATCCGCCTGAGGCGTTTTATCACGCCGGCAAAGGCGGGCGCGTCCTGGACGTGACCCAGCCGCCGTTCAACGCCAAGGGCGACGGCGTCACCGACGACACCCGGGCGCTGACCGCGGCGCTGCGGTTCGTCCGCGACAACTACGAAATCCTCCAGGGCGACGACTATTCCCTCTGTGCTCAGAAGCATAACCGCAACTGGGTGGTGTACCTCCCCGCCGGCGAGTACCTGGTCAGCGACACGGTCAGCCAGGGCTGGCCGGCCCTGGCCATGAACATCCTCCAGGGCTGGAGCCACTGCGAGTACTTCCCGGTCGCGTCGCCGGAGCACGAGCGGCAGTTGTACGAGCAACCAGCCAGGCCCCCGCTCCTGCACGGCAACGCGAAGACCCCCGCCGCCAACGACAACGACGGCTGCTACCTGCGCGGCCAGTACAACGAAGCCCGTATCTACGACGAAAACAACTGGAATATCCGCATCATCGGCCAGAGCCGGGACAAGACGATCATCCGCCTCAAGGACAACGCCTCCGGATTCGACGCGGGCGCCGACAAGGTCCTGCTCGCGTTCTACCTCCTACAGCGCGGCTCGAACGTGAACCTGGGCAACTACTGCGAGAACCTGACCCTCGATACCGGCCGCGGCAACCCCGGCGCAATCGGCTTGAAGTGGAACTCGTCGAACTGGGGCGGTATCCGCAACGTGGCCATCCGCTCCGGCGACGGCGCCGGGCGGGCCGGGTTGGTGACCGACGCCAACAACGCCACCGGCTACCACCGCGACCTGCGCATCACGGGGTTCGAAACCGGCATCGAGATCGCCGCCGGCCGCGAAACCATGGTGACCCTGGAGTATGCCACGCTCTCCGGCCAGCGCAAAACGGCCATCCGCCTCGGCAACGCCCGCGCGGGCGGCGGCGGCGACAACCTGAGCGCGCGCAAATTGCTTGTCGAGAACGCCCCCGTCGTGCTGCGCGCCGGCCGGGCCGGCCAGGCGATCCTGCTGGAGAGCGAACTCCGTAGCGCCGCTGAGCAGGCTGTCGCGCTGGAGGTCGAGCCGGACGGGTTCCTGCTCGCCCGCGATCTTCGCATCCGCGGCTACCGCGCCGCAGTGCGGCGCCACGGCGTAATCGCGGTCGGCGCCGGCGACATCGCCGAGTACGCGACGGCAGCGGCGGTCGCACCCGATGGAGCGCCACCGTTGCGGTTGCCGGTCAAGGATACGCCCCTGGTCCTGCCCGAAACCGACCTTGCGCAATGGGCGAATGTCGACGATTTTGGCGCCGTGGGCGACGGCATCGCCGACGATACTGCCGCGATCCAGCGGGCCATGGCTTCCGGCAAGCCGGTCGTCTGGTTTCCCCGCGCGAACTACGTTGTCAACGGCACGGTGGACATCCCTGCGAGCGTCCGCGAGGTCACCGCGCTTTTCGGCGCCATCCACCGCTCAGTGGCCGCCGAGTTTGATGGCCCGGCGCTGTTCCGGGTGGCGGAGCCATCGGCCGAGCCGCTCTTGATCCGCCAGGCAATGAGCGCCGGCGGCGTGTTCGTGGATCACGCTGCCGACCGGACATTGGTTCTCGAGGATCTCTACGTCATCTTCAACCACGGCCGCAGCTATGCCGGCAAAGACGGCATGCTCTTTCCCAGCGGCGCCGCCCAGGACACCGAGATCTGGCGGCTCTACCGCAATACCCGGCCCGAGGGCGCGCCCAAGGAACTCTTCGCCAACAGCTGCATCGGCTTCTCCAGCGACAACTCCGCTGGGACGCTGGCCCTCGAGAACGTCCGCGTCTGGGCCCGCATGGTCAACACCGAGCATCTGCCGGCGGCGCTCTATTCCTTCCGCCGGTCGGATGTCTGGATTTTCGGCTTCAAGTCGGAGAATTCCGACACGCTGCTCAAGGCGACGGACGGCTCGCGGGTCGAAGTGCTGGGCGGTAGCTTTCTCTGTTTCAACGAACACCAAGGGCCCGTCATCGACAGCCGCGACTCGGCGGTCGCCGCGGTTTTCCTGCTGTGGCACTGGGCGTTAGCTCATGCCACAATCTGGCGGCACCGGCGTGGCGACAGGACGGCCGAGTTGCCCCCGCAGTCGTTCATCGCGTTGGCGCAGGTTGATGCCGCCGTGCTGCAAGTCCAAGCAGGAGAAGTGCATGTTTAGGCGCATCCTCATATCCTTCGCCCTGCTGATCGCGCCGCTGTGCGCGCTCATGGCGGCAGAAGCGGCCCCTCTCTACGTCTTCACTGACGGCGTGGCGCGCCTCGTCACGCCCGGCGTCGAAGGCGCCGTGCCCTGCCATGTCGCCACCATCACGGCGGACGGCTTCGGGCCGCACCGCACATTGACACTGACGGCGGCGGACGGTGCGGTCGGCGTGTCCCCGCTGTGCGAGGGGATTCACGTGGTCAGCCTGGGGGCACCGGTGAATCAGGAGCGGCGGTTCCTCGCCCTCACCCCGCCGCCGGCCCTCGACGCGGCGGCGGTTCGCAAGGCGCTCCCGCGCACGGGAGACAAACTGCTCGGCGGCAAGCCGTTTACCATCCTGAGCATGGGCGACTCGGTGACCGCCACCGGCGACTACGAGTCGCTGCTGGTCATGCTCCTTGCCCGCGCCACTGGTAACACAAATATCAGCTTCGCCGACAAATCCTATCCCGGACGATCCATTGACGCCACCGTGCGGCATTTCGACCGGGACACCCGGGAAATCACACCGGACCTCGGGCTGCTGATGTACGGGCTCAACGACCAGGCGGGGAATGTGCCGCTGGCGGCCTTCCTGGAACAGTATGCATGGGTGGCCGCACGGCTCGATGCGCGGTTCCATGCGGACACGGTCTTTCTCCAGCCCACCCCGCACATAGCGGTTTTCGGCGCCGACACGAAGGGCGCGGTCAATCCGCCGGAAATCGCCTTCCGCACGGTCGGGTTTGCCGATGCCGTCACGCGGCTCGGGACGCGACTCAGTGTGCCCGTGGCCCGAACCTTTGCCGCGATTTGGGGCAACGGCGCCGGCACGATCCCTGAAACGGCGATGGCCATGTGGCCGCTGTACCCGCAATCCTACAACGCACCGTTCAGCTCCCTGCTCGAGAGCCGCGGCCAGGGCGACACCATCCATCCAAACGCCCTCGGGCATCTGCAGCTCACCAAGGCCGTTCTCGCCGCCCTGGCCGGCGAGGAACCGCCGCCGTCGTTGCGCATCGCCGGCGTCAGCCGTTGGACAAGCGCAGGCGTGGTCAGCCGCATCACGGCCACCAACACGTCCGGCAAACCACGCGAGGGGCGCCTCGAAGCCTATGCGCCGACAGGCGCCCGGATCGTCGCGCCGGATCCCGTGCCCTACACTCTGCAACCGGGAGGATCCGTATCGTTCGAGGTCGCCTGGCCTGCGGTCCGAAAGCCTGAAGATCTGTTGCGGTTCCCGTATTTCCAGTATCTCTGCGAGGATTTCAACCCCATCTCTGTGGTGGATGTTTACGGCACGGGCAGCACGGTGCGGAGCATCGCGGCGCCGTTCGAAGTGCCCGGCGAGTTTGTGGCGGGACGACAAACCGTCGAGGGACGCCGGGTCAACGTCGCGTTGAACACGCCGGGCGGCGTGCAAACGGTGCCAGTGAAGATTCCCAAAGGCAGCCAGGTGGGACGCGTCCCGCTGATCCGCAAATTGGAGTCGGATGGCAAGATCGGATACGCGGTCGCCGAGGTCGCGTATGTGCAGTACGCTCAGGCGCTGAACGGAGAGGCCAAGGTTGACGGAGACCTGCGTGAATGGGACGGACATCGCTGGGCGCCCGTTGGCGAACCCTGCCAGGCCCGCGGCCGTGGCGGGCCGCTCGACAACCGTAAGAGCCCCGACGAGGCCTACATCCACATGGCGTTCAAGGCCGGGACCAACGGCCTGTTCATCGCCTTGCGCGGCTGCGGCGATTTGGCGGGCGACCGGGCGACGCTTTTCTTCGACCCGCGTGCGCCGGAACTGCTCGGAACCGTCGGGTCCTACTACTGGGCCGGCCTGAGCTTTGCGGTGGACGGCGCCGTCGGCCTGGGCAAAGGCGAAACCAGCGTTGAAGCGCCCCGCATGGCTGGCCGTTGGCGCGCCGCCGGAGGCGGTCTCGAAGCCGAAGTATTCATTCCCTACGCCCTGATGGACGTTTCCTCCTGGCCTGCGTCCGGCGACCTCGGCTTCTCGCTGGTCTGGACGCACCAGCCCAAGGAGGGCCAACCCACTCAGCTTATGTGGTCGGAGGACGGCCACGAATGGAACCCGCGCTGGTACGGCGTTATCCGACGCGCGGACCGGCCGGGAGACGAGCCGCCCTATCGAGTCAGAGTCAAGTGAAGAAAGTGAAAGGAACGAATAGATGGAGAGACAGACCATCATGAGGACGACTGATCCCCTGACCATGCAATCCTACTGTCACATCTACGGACAACTGGGCCAGACGGGCGACCGGCTGGCGGAGGAACTCGCGCACCTGTTCGGACTCGGGTTGGTGTGCGACACCGATCTGGGCTTCGAACAGGCCGCGCGTCATAGCGCGTCACTTGCGGAACTCCAACGCCGCGGCGGGCTGGTCGCGCCCAACATCTACCCCGCCGATCTCGACCCGTCCTGCCGCGATGCGAACTGGTGGAAGTATTCCGAGGCGGAGTGCCTGCGTCTGCTGCGGATCGCGCAGCAACGCTTCGCCGCGCTTGACCTCGGCCCCATGGAAGCGGTCAACACCTACACGCCCGGCAATGGCTTTGTGGCCGCTTGCCGGCAACTCGGGGTGCGCTATATCCTCGGCTTCTGCGCGCCGACGGTGATCGAGGACGGCGGTTGGAGCATCTCGCATTACGGTTCGCCGCTCTCGCCGTACTTCATTGCGGAGGAGGACTACCGCAAGCCCGAGAATCCCGGCGTCCGCCCCGACCCGGTGATGATGCTGAGCATGGAACTGCGCAATCCGCTGGTCTGCCTGCGCCATTGGAGCGAAGGGCCGTGGTGCCCGCTCAACGCGCAGGCGGCCGACCGCTGGCTGGAGCCGACCGCCGAACCGCTGCCGTTCATCCAGATCGCGGAGGATTGGCTGCGGCAGGCGGAACTGACCGGCGTGCCGAAGTTCTTCCACATCAACCTGCAGTACTTCTTCGCGGGCCGGTGCCGCGATCACAACCGCCGGGCACTCGAGTGGCTGGCCGAGCAGCGCGACAAGGGCCGGCTGGAGATCGGCGGCATCCAACCCTGGGCCGAACACCTGCGGGTGGGCGGCGGGTTCGTGCGGCAGACCACCTACTGGCGCGGCGAGATGATGGGCTCCCACGTCGGCCATCGCCCTGGCAGCGTGGCCGACACCATCGTCGATGAAGGTCTGGACCGGCAGGCCGTCTGGGAGGCGCCGCACGCCGTGCCGCAGCGGTGGTACGACTACCGGAAGAACTGGGACTATCCGGCCTTTGAGCCGACTGGCAGCGCCCCGGCATCGACCGATGCAAGCGGCATTACGGTGGAGCTTGCGGGGAGCACCGTGGTCGTCCGCAACACGGGCGGATCGCGCCACGTGCCGCTGGCGGTGTGGTCGGTGCTCGACGAACAGCGCGGGCCGTTCATGGTGACCGCAGACAACGGTGTGACGGTGGACGTCGTGCCGCATCCGGTCGGCGTGGGCGGGGCGGTGTTGATCGAGCGCGAGTGGCCAACGGGCGAGACGCGGGTGGAGTTGACGGTACGCAGCGCCGGGACCGCGCCCAACCGGCATCGGCGCCGCTGGGGACAATTGCTGGAAGCGCAGACGTTCGAGTTCCGGCATCAACCCTATACCTATCTGGTCACCCAGGCGCCGGCCCGGTTTGCGGTGACCGTGCGCACACCACGGGAGAACGTGCGCGTGGAGAGCCTGTGCGGCATCGACTACGAGGATCGCCAAATGCCCGCGAACGGGATGCCGCTGCAGTTCGACGGCACCCGCCTGGCGTGCTGGCACCGGCTCTGGGGCGTGCGTGCGGACGAGTTGGAGATCGAGGGCGTCGAGGAAGTCGAGGAGCGTCTGCGGCGGCAGACGGCGGAGTTGGTGGTGCGCGTCGCGCCGAGCGTGAAGGTGCCGGCGCCGGGCTATCAACTGTTCGGGAATATCCGGGACAAGAGCCGGTGGGATCGCGTGGTGGGTCGCGCGGCCGGCGAGGCGGAGCGGGAGCGGATGAACTCCTGGTTCCGGCAACAGCGTCCGGACGCGGGCGAGGTGGTGGTCGAAGCGCATCCCGGCTTGTATCTGCCGCGCGGTTCGATCACGAAAGTGCTCGGGCATGAGTTCGACGTGGTGGAATGCGCGAAGGGATTCGGGTTTCAGGAACTCTGCGCCGATTACCCGCAGGGCTGGGACTGGGGTGTGGCGGCCTGGGTGCAGTGGCGGCATCTGCGGCTGCAGGTGGAGGGTTTGCAGGGTCGTGCCGGGCAGTTTGTGATGCACTTGCACGCCTTCGATCCGGAGTGCCGCGACATTTCCCAGCGAGTGCATTTATTCAATCCTGCGGGACCGGAAGTTCACAGTACCAGTGCCCCGAAAATGGAACAGCGTTTGGAATTGTGTGCGGTAACGCATTGGGATCTTCCGAAGGGGTTGGATGGCAGGTGGCAACCGGGGGCCCTGTGCTCGGTGCGGATTCCCGAGGAGTGTCTCAAGTGGAAGGCGATAGGAATTTGGATTTGTCCGTTGGAGAAAATGAAACTGCATGATTGGGTGGCCGAGAAAGGCGCACCTGGTTTGTTCAGCCATTTATGGGTGACGAGGACAATATGAGTTCGCCAAGCAAGTTGTCAGGCAGAGAGTGGATCAAGGACGCAGTCCTTTACCAGATCTATCCTCAGAGTTATTGTGATTCCAATGGCGACGGTATTGGCGACCTACCGGGGATAATCAGTAAACTTGATTACATCGCTTCTCTTGGCGTGAATCTGCTTTGGCTTTGCCCTTGCTTTGATTCGCCGTTCAACGATGCCGGTTATGATGTCCGTGATTTCTACAAGATTGCGCCGCGTTACGGCACTAACGCGGATATGGAACGTCTATGCCGGGAAGCCCATAAGCGCGGTTTGCGTGTCTGCCTTGACCTGGTGGCGGGCCATACGGCTCTGGATTGCGAATGGTTCAAGCAGTCGGGGATGCCGGAATCCGGAAAATATTCCAACTATTACATCTGGACAGATCACTGGTGTAATATGCCGCCCTACGGCCGATGGACCAATGGCTATGCGCCGCGGAACGGCAATTTTATGATTAACTTTTTCTGGAGTCAGCCGGCGCTGAACTATGGGTTCGCCAAACCCGATCCCAGCAAACCATGGGAAGAACCGGTCAACGGCAAGGGGCCGAGAGCGGTAATCGCCGAGCTGAAAAACGTCATGCAATTCTGGCTGGAAAAGGGTTGCGACGGCTTCCGGGTGGACATGGCGGCCTCGCTGATCAAGAATGACCCCGGCTCCAAAGCCGTCATCAGGCTTTGGCACGACAATCTTCACCCGTGGATCAGGAAAAACTATCCTCATGCCGTCACGATTGCGGAATGGGGTAACCCGGCGGATGCGGTAGGCAAAGCGGGCTTTGACATCGATTTCATGCTGCATTTCGGTCTCCCCGGATACGGCGAGATGATGTTCAAGCATCCTGCCGTCTGTGGACGTCCGACCACTGGGGTCTGTTTCTTTGATGAAGCCGGGAAAGGGTCTCCCAAGACGTTTATCAAAGAGTATCTGAAGGCCTCCAACAAAGTCAGGGGGAAAGGTTTCATTTCAATACCCAGTGCCAATCATGATTTCCAACGATTGAACTATTTCCGTTCACCGGCTGAGTTGAAGGCGGCATTCACGTTTATCCTGACCTGGCCCGGCGTGCCGTCAATATATTATGGGGATGAGATTGGAATGAGTTTCCAGCCCGAGCTCCCATCCAAAGAAGGTGGGTATACCCGGACCGGGACCCGCACGCCTATGCAGTGGAACCATGATGCGAATGCGGGGTTCTCGACGGCCAAAGCGGATAAACTCTATTTGCCCCTGGATCCAGCCAAGGATAGGGCAACGGTTGTGGCACAGGATAAGAATCCGGGGTCTTTGTTAAACCATGTCCGCAAGTTGCTGGAACTGCGTCAAAGCACCCCGGAGTTGCGAAATGACGGCAACGTGAAGGTGTTGTCCAAAACCGATTCTTATCCTTTGATCTATACCCGTGGCGGGACAGGTGGAACCCGCTATTGGATAGCCATCAATCCTTCTGGAAAGCCGGTCAAGGCCTCCTTGAAGCTGGGCATTGCAGACATTGAGCCTGTAATGGTCTCCGGCGCGGACATCCAGGTAAAAGGCAAAGTGGTTGTGGTTAAACTGGGCGGTGTCTCCTGGGGTATTTTTAAGGAATGTTAAAAGAGACAATGACAACGTTATGAAATACCTGCTTGATATGGTCCATCACAATCCCGGTGAGCCCCCGTTCCAAACGGCCTTTCTCGATCCGGCCAATCTGGTTGCACATGGATACACCGGCCAGGTCTTCAAGCACATCAACTGCATCGCCACCTTTCGGACGCTGGGTGAGGATTTCTTTCCTGAAGGCTCGGAAGAACGCGCCTGGTTGGAACCGTTCACGGCCGTGATCGAGGCGGAGATCAGCGCCGCAAAGGCGGTCGGCCTTCAGGTGTTCTTCCACATAGATCTGTTCGTGCTGCCGAAGCGGCTGATCGAACGGTTCCACGACCGGCTGTGCGACAAGAATGGGCGTATCTCGCTGGATCAGGAGTTCACGTTGGAGGTTCACCGGGTGTTGTTCGACGAACTGTTCGGGCGCTACCCGATGCTGGACGGGTTCATCATCCGGCATGGTGAAACCTATCTGTACGACACCCCCTTCCACGTCGGCAATGGACCGATTCCGCTACACGGGCCGTATGTCGAGCCGGAGCGCGAGCATGATCGTTTTGTCAAGTTGATAAGGTTCCTGCGCGAGGCGGTCTGTGTGCGCCATAACAAGACCGTGATCTTCAGGACCTGGGATTGGCATCCCGATAAATTCCACGCGAGCGCCGACTATTACCTGGCGGTTACTGATCGAGTGGAGCCACATCCGAATCTGGTCTTCAGCCTCAAACATACGGCCATGGATTTCTACCGCTACATCAAGGCCAATGAGGCTCTGGGGCGGGGCCGCCACCCGCAAATCGTCGAGGTTCAATGCCAGCGCGAATTCGAGGGGAAGGGGGCGTATCCGAACTATGTGATGGAGGGTGTGATTAACGGATTCGAGGAATTCCCGAAACGGATCGGATTGAAGGATGTTGTTGGTAATCCGCTCATTCAGGGCGTCTATACCTGGTCGCGCGGAGGTGGCTGGTATGGGCCGTATCTGCAGGATGAATTCTGGCCCGCCCTCAATGCGTTCGTGATCTCCCGGTGGGCACGTCATCCCGATAAGACAGAAGAGCAAGCCCTGCAGGAGTTCTGTCATGAGCGGCTTGGGTTGACAGATGCGGATTCGGCGGCATTCCGGCGGCTGTGTCTGCTTTCGGCCCGTGCCGTGCTCAAGGGGCGCTATTGCGAGGCTTGGGATCGTACGCTGAACGGGATCCGGACGCCGGTGGGGCTTTGGATGCGTGACGACCGGCTGGGCGGGCGGGATCAATTGGCGGAAGTGTTCGCCTATCTTTACGAGCACGACTTGTTTGAGACGGCTCTGCGGGAGAAGGCCGAGGCGGTGGCCGTGTGGGAGGAAATCGCCAGCCTGATGGCCTCGATCCACTTCCCCGACCGGGCGTTGGGGGAACGACTCGCCACGTCCGTGCAGTACGGATTACGCCTTTTCCGAGTTGTCCAGGCGGGCTGGCAGGTTATGGCGTTTGGCTATGTTGCCGACCGGACGGGTCAGCACGCCGCCGTACAAATGCGAGCCGCTATTGAATTTTATGATCAGGCGTGGAAATCGTACCGAGAAGTGGCTAGTATGACGGGCGTGGCATCACTTTATCATGGGTATTATTTCAGCCTTCCCGGCGATCCGGAAGTGCCGGGGTTGAATGCTACAGTGGAGCGATATCGATGAATATGACTACGTCTACTTGTAACGTCTATGGATATTTTGATGATGCAAAACGGGAATATGTCATCCAACGTCCTGACACGCCGTTGCCGTGGCTGAATTACCTCGGGCAAGACGAGTTTTTCGGGCTGTGTACCAATACGGCCGGCGGCTACACCTTTTGGAAGGATGCCAAGCTGCGCCGCCTGACTCGCTACCGCTACAACAATGTACCCTACGATCTCGGCGGTCGCTATCTGTATGTCAACGATGGCGGATCCGTTTGGAACCCCGGATGGAAGCCGGTCAAAGCGAAGATGGACCATTACGATTGCCGCCATGGTATGGGTTACACGCGCATTACGGGCGCCAAAGACGGGCTGGAGGTGGAGACCCTTTTCTTCGTGCCGAACCGGGAAAACTGCGAGCTGTGGAAGGTCACAGTCCGGAACCAGTCGGCAAAGGCCAAGACCGTCAAGCTATACTCCTATCAGGAGTTCTGCTTTTACGAAGCGCTGAATGACATGACCAACTATCAGCGCACCTACTCGATCGGCGAGGTGGAAGTCGAAGGGGGCTCCATTTACCACAAGACCGAGTACCGTGAACGGCGCAACCACTACACGCTTTTCGCCTGTACCCGCGCCATCAGCGGATTTGACACCAGCCGTGACGCCTTTGTGGGGATCCACGAGGGCCTGCATGAAGCCAAGGTGCCTTTCGCCGGTAAGGCGGCCAACAGTCTTGCCTTTGGCTGGAATCCCATCGGGTCACATGAGGTCACCCTCACGCTCCAGCCGGGGCAGGAGGAGAGTTTCAGTTTCATCCTGGCCTATGTAGAGCAAGGCGAGGCACCAAAATACGATGCCCCGTTTGTCATGAACAAGAGCGTGGGGCGTGCTGTCGTGGAAAAATACAAACGCCCCGGCGCGGTGGAGTTGGCGTTCCGGGAGCTGAATGAGGGCTGGGAGACTCTGCTTTCAAAGTTCCAGGCGAATTGTCCGGACGAGCATGCCAACCGCATGCTGAATACGTGGAACCAGTACCAGTGCATGGCCACGTTCAATCTGTCGCGCTCCGCCTCGATGTACGAGACTGGTATTGGTCGCGGCATGGGATTCCGCGACAGCAACCAGGATCTGCTGGGTGTTGTCCATTTGATACCCGAACGCGCCCGGCAGAGAATTCTGGATATCGCCGCCACGCAGTTGTCGGACGGCACCTGTTACCACCAGTACCAGCCGCTGACCAAGAAGGGAAACGCCGATATTGGCGGGGACTTCTATGACGATCACCTGTGGTTAGTGCTCTCCACCTGTTCGTATATCAAGGAGACGGGCGACTTCTCGATTCTGGAGGCACCGGCGGGCTATGCGGATAGACCGGTGGCGGGGACGGATTTGCTGCACCACTTGGAAACCAGTATTGCCTATACGATGAAAAAACGGGGGCCACATGGTCTGCCGCTGATCGGACATGCCGACTGGAACGACTGCCTCAACTTGAATTGTTTTTCGACGGAGCCCAATGAGTCCTTCCAGACAGCGGGGGATGTTCGGGATTCCAAAGCTGAGTCGGTCATGATTGCCGGACTATTTCTTTATGCCAGCCGCGAGATGGCTGGATTGTACCGGGCGCAGGACAGGGAACCTGACGCACGGCGGATGGAAGCCCACTATGCCGACATGCTCAAGTCCATTGAGACCACCGCGTGGGATGGGGAGTGGTACCGGCGCGCCTATGACGCGGCGGGGGCGCCCGTGGGATCTAAGGAAAACGCCGAAGGGAAAATATTCATCGAGAGTCAGGGTTGGTGTGTGATGGGGGGGGCGGGAGCGGATAATGGCCGGGCACGGCAGGCGATGGAGAGCGTGCACAAGCATCTCTTCACAAAGAAGGGCGTGGTGCTGCAGCAGCCGCCATACAGCGGGTATCACAAGGAACTTGGGGAAGTGACGTCGTATCCTCCCGGAGTGAAGGAAAACGCTGGCATTTTTTGTCACAACAATGCCTGGATCAATCTGGGCTGGTGCCTGCTGGGCGAGGGGGAGAGGGCGCTTGAGTACTATCTCAGCATCTGCCCGTCCGCCAAGGAAGACCAGATAGAGATCTATCGTAGCGAGCCCTATGTCTATGCCCAGATGATTGCGGGCAAGGATGCGCCCTGTTTCGGTGAGGCTAAGAATAGTTGGCTGACCGGCACTGCGGCGTGGACGTTTGCCTCGGTAAGTCAGGGGCTGCTGGGCATTCAGCCCGACTATGCCGGGCTGCGGATTGATCCCTGTGTGCCCAGGGCGTGGAAGGGGTTCACCGTCAGTCGCGAATTCCGGGGAGTTTGTCATAACATCACAGTCAGCAATCCGAACGGGGTTTGTAAGGGCGTGGTGGCCATGACGGTGGATGGCGTGACCGTCAAAGGCAACCTGATTCCCATTAAAACGAACAAGGCCAGAGTTCAGGTACACATTACGCTGGGGTAATCCGGGTCGTTAGAAAGGACAGCATGAATAACACAAATTGGTTTCACGAAGCACGCTACGGCATGTTCATCCATTGGGGCGCCTATTCCGTTGCAGCACGCGGGGAATGGGCCGCCAACCGGGAGCGGATACCCTTTGACGAATACAAGCGCCTTTACGCAGAGAACTTCCGTGCGGAGAACTACGATCCCGCCGCCTGGGCGGCACTGGCCAAGGATGCCGGCATGGGCTACGCCGTGCTCACGACGCGGCATCACGACGGGTTCGCGCTCTGGCCCACGAAGGCGGGCGAGTTTCATGTCGGCAACATGGGCCCCCGGCGCGATCTGGTCGGCCCCTTTGTTGAGGCTTTCCGTGCGGCTGGGTTGCGTGTGGGATTCTATTACTCGCCGGCAAACTGGTTCCATCCGGATTACCCTGGATCTTGCTTTCGCGACTGGCCGGGTGTGGATGACTGGAAGAGTGACGAAGCTCGGCAGCGGTTTATTGCCTACTACCGGGCACAATTGCGCGAATTGATGACCCAATATGGTAAAATCGACTACCTCTGGTATGACGGTTGCATTCCCGATAACCTCCAATGCGCAGAAGCCAATGAAGAAATGCTGCGTCTGCAACCGCATCTGCTCATCAACGAGCGTAATGGGAAGCCGTGGCATGTGCAGATTAGTGAGCAGGCCATCAAGCCTGCCGCGCCCGGTGTCGCCTGGGAAGCGTGTATGACCCTCAATGACAATTGGGGCTACCATGCCGGTGACAGCCACTGGAAAAGGCCAGGCCAGGTCATTCAAATGCTGACCGAAACCGCCGCCAAGGCCGGTAACTTGCTGCTGAATGTCGGCCCGAAAGCCGATGGAACGATTCCCGGGGAATCGGCCGCCATTTTACGCGAAGCGGGTGCCTGGTTGCGGCGCAATGGGGAGTCCATTTATAACTCCTCGCGCTCTCCATTTACCTGGAACAATTGGGGCCGGGTCACCACGCGCGGCAACAAGGTCTATCTTCACATTTGGAACAACACCGGCCCGGAACTCTGCTTCGCGGAAATGAAGAACCGGGTGCAATCCGCCAGATTTCTCGATGGCGGTGGACCCATCGCCTTCGAGCAGAAGGCAGACCGCCTGGTTTTGCGGGGACTGCCTGTGTCGTTGCGCGATCTCCTCGCCACTACCATCGTTTTGCAGGTCGAGGGTGACCCCGAGACGCTCACACCCCAAACCTCGTTCTGGATCCCTGGAGAACCGGCGACCTGATTTATGACAACGATGAACAAAATGAAACTGTATGACTGGGTGGACGAGCAGGGCGCGCCGGGCTTGATCAGTCATGTGTGGGTGACCCGCGCTTGCGCTCGCTGACGAGACAAAGCGACGAGACAAAGCGATTGACAAGGAGACTGATGATAATGTACATAAGAACGCCATTTATCATGTTGGCTGTAGTTGGGGGAATTCTCCAGCTCGGCTCATTGGAAGGGTCTGCCATGAACCTTAATCTTGCCTGTCCCTGGGGCGATGGCTGTTCGCCGCCGCAAACGCCCTATCTCGCGTTCCACAGCCCGCAGAGTGATAACCTGCTGTTTGTGTCGGGCGACACGATCGACCTTCGCTGCCAGGCGGGGTTGCGTTCCGTGGCGCTGCGGTGGACGCTGCACCGCAACATGGTCGCCAAGCCGTTCCGCTCGGGCACGGCCGAGGCACTGGCGGGTAATCGCTTCCAGATCGCCCTCGCCACCGCCGGACTGCATCCGGGGTTCTATGACCTCAAAGTCGAACTGGATACCGGTCTGACCAACGATGCCAGGGAACCGCTCGCGAAGCGCCCGGTGCGTGGCGTCTGCACGTTCGGGTGGAAGGCTGAATCCATGGCCGTAGCCGATACGCGGCCTGCGGATTTCACGGCGTTCTGGGATGAGGCGAAAGCGAAATTGGCGAAGATCCCGCTCGACGCCAAGGAAGGCCCGACGCAGGTGTTCGGCCCGAAGGCGATCAACGACTACAACGTCATGAACGCCTGCCTGCCGCCGGACTACGATCCCGACGGCCACCGTGCGGAGCAGGTCGAATCATGCAAGGTTGACTTCGCCGGTCCGGACGGCGGCCGCGTGTACGGCTGGCTGGCCAAACCTGCCCGGAAGGGGAAGTTCCCGGCGATGCTGGTGTTGCCTGGCGCGGGATTTGCCGCCCGTCCGCGGCCCTTGGAGCACGCGCGGCACGGTTACGTGGCATTGGATATTCAGGTGCACGGGCAGGACGTGGATTTGGAGAAATATCCACCGATCCAAAGCCAGGGGGAGGATGCGCCGCCGACCCACTACTACCACAATGTCCACCTGCGCTGCCTGCAGGCGGTGAACTATCTGCTCTCGCGCCCCGACGTGGACCCCTCTCGCATCGTCCTAGTTGGCGGCAGTCAGGGCGGACGGCTTGGCGTGGTCGTCGCCGGATTGGACCCGCGCATCCAGGCCGTGGTGTCCTGCATCGCCAACTCGCCGAATCAGCCGCATCTGGCGTGGGTGTCGAGCTGCAACGCGGCCAAGGTCGACGGCATGGATCTGGCGGCGGCACCCCCCATGCCCGACACGCCGGAAGCCCGTTGCTTCGCCTACTACGATCCGATGAACTATGCCCAGGACATCCACTGTCCGGTGCTGATGAACGGCGGGTTGATCGATCCCGTCTCGCCGCCCTTCAGCGTGTGGGCGGTCTACAATCGACTGGGCACGACCGCCAAGAAGATCGTCGCCATCGACGGCCACGCCCACGACTGGTCGGCGGAGTTCGACCGCCGCGCCTGGCGCTGGCTGGACGAGGTCCTGGCGGTCCCGCTCAGAATACAACAGGTCCTGGATGTCGGGAGTGAACCACGATCTCTGTGAAGGGTATATACATGACGATGAACAATACGAGATCAAGGCTACGCACGCTTTTCACGATCCCTTTTTTTTGCCTGACGTGGATGGGATTCATCGGAGCCGCTGGCGCTGCAAACCCCGAAAGGCCTGAGAATCGGACGACGGTGTCGATCACCCGTTTCTACGACCCGAATGCGCCGGAGGGCGCGACGACTCGGCGGCTGTTGGACCTGGCGCAGAAGAATCCCGGACTCGAGTTGGAGGAGTGGGGCGGCATTACGCTTCCCGGCGGCGGGGCGAAGGCGAGCCTGATGATGGCGATTGCCGGTAAGACCGCGCCTGATATCGGTGAATCCTGGTTCCATATCATCGGGTCCGAGATCCGAAACGGCTTTCTCTATCCGCTCAACGAATGGATTGGAGAAGACACCGATAGGAACGGCATCATCGACGATGACGAAACGATCTGGGAACCGTGGAAGCAGGTGCCGCCGCTCTGGAGGCGCGTGGCCATGCACGAGGGCAAGGTGTATGGCATTCCGCAGGCCATCCGTAACCAGATGGGCGTTATCTTTCGGACCGACATGGTACGAGCGGTGGCACTGAACCCCAACAATCCGCCCCAGACCTGGGACGAGTTCATGACCTGGTGTCATAAGCTCACCGACCCGGCCAAGAATGTCCCCGGAGCCGTGACCGCACGCGGTCAGCGGGGCATGGCGTTGGCGCCATACGGGTTCACGTTCCTGCCGTGGATTCAATCGGCGGGTGGTGACCCGGTTGTGCAGATTAAAACCAGTCCCACAACAGGTCAGCCGCACATCTTTCCGCCTGACGCCACGTCGTTCGTGACGCCGGAAGGTGAAGATCTTGCCCGACAGCCCTCCGAGTGGCGGTCCGATTTCACCTCCCCGGCGGCGGTGGCCGCAGCCAAGCTCTACCACGACATCATCTGGAAACTTTGGATTGTCGATCCCGAGAGCGGTGCGCCGATCGACCTGACGGCTGCCGACATCGCCCGCAAGGCCGTGAAGGTGGATGGTCGAGCGATCACGTTTTCTGAAGGCGACATCATCACGGGCGTCGGGCGCGCCCAGACTGGTCAACGCGGCGAGGGGGCGTTCGACTACCTGGCGCGCGGTGAGGTGGCGATGGTGACCTGGTTTGTTTCCGATTTGAACGGCATCGGCCAGTCAACCGGGCTCTCTCCCGACCTGCTGTCCTGGTTCCCTTTTCCGCGCGGTCCTGGCGAGAACGGGCGCCGTGTCGTGCAGATCCAGAATCACTACGCCGTCATGTACGAGGGCGTGGGGCGGCGCCCCAAGGCCGAGCGGGACATGGTCTGGAAGGCCCTGACCGCCATCACCGATGACGAGGTGCGCGATAATGATGTTCGAGCAAAAGTGCTCTCGGGACTGGCCCGCTTTGCCAATCCGAAGGACCTGAAACGGTTGGGCTACGACGAGTATCTCCAGGATGTCCCGCAGGCCATCCTGAACAACTATGAAGAGATCGACAACGGCACGATCATCAGTCAGACCGAACCCTATATGGGGTTCTGGTTCAC
>JABMPJ010000095.1 GCA_013203785.1 Lentisphaerota bacterium
GGATATGGGTGCATTGGAGGGCCACGGTCTCTCGTGGCCGGACCGAGGGATGGCCAAAGGGAAAGACCATGGCTCGTCCCGTCGGCTGTTCTCTATCTACTTGCCACTCCTTCTCTTCTGTCGGTATGATTAAGCCGCAATGGGGAGGGGTGTCTAATGGCCAAATTTCGTTATGTCGCGATGGATTCGAAGGGCACGGAAGTGCAGGGCACGGTCGATGCCGACAGCCAGGCGCAAGCGATTGCGGCGGTGCGCGCACGAGGATTGTTTCCCACCAAAGTGACGCAGCAGGGCGGTGCCGCGAAGGGCGGCGGCCGCGTGGCCGGCGGGGGTGGTGCGGGCAAGGGGCTGAGCATGGAGCTCAAGATGCCCAAGCTGTTCCAGGCCCGCGTAAAGCCCAAGCAGCTCATGGTCTTCACGCGTCAGCTCGCCACCCTTGTCGACGCGGGGCTGCCGCTCCTGCGTGGACTACGTATTTTGCTCAAACAGGAGAAGCATCCCGCCCTGCGTGATGCCTTGAGCGGGATGGGGGAGGCCGTTGAAGGCGGTGGGACCTTCTCGGAGGCGCTGGCGCAATTTCCCAAGATCTTTGATCCGCTCTTCATCAGCATGGTGCGCGCCGGCGAGGCCGGTGGTGTGTTGGAGGTGGTTCTGGATCGTCTGGCCGAATTCATGGAGAAGGGCGAGAAGATCAAGAACAAGATCAAGAGTGCCATGGTTTATCCGATTGTGGTTCTGGTGGCTGCTATGGGCATCCTGATCTTTCTTCTCACCAGCGTGATTCCGAAGTTCGAGGCCATTTTCAACGATCTGCTCGAGGGCAAGGCGCTTCCGCTTCTGACCCAGTTTGTCATCAACATCAGTAATTTTGTCAAACATCGTGGGCTGGTGGTCGTGGTGGTCGTGGTGGTGTTGGTGGTGGCCAACAAGATGTTCGCAAAGACCGGGACCGGTCGCGTCTTCCGGGATCGCATACGTTTGAAGATGCCATTGTTTGGTTCGATGTTCACCAAAGCGGCCATTGGACGACTGACCCGCACGTTGGGGACGCTGATGAGTTCGGGGGTCCCCGTGTTGCAGGCCCTCAATATTGTGCGTGATACGGCGGGTAACGAGGTGATTGCACAGGCACTTCAGAAGGTACATGACGCGGTCAAGGAGGGCGAGACCATGGCCGTTCCGTTCGAGTCCGCCGGTGTATTCCCCGGGATGGTCGTCAGTATGGTGGATGTGGGTGAAGAGACGGGTGCCCTGCCCGAGATGCTTGTTAAGATCGCCGATAACTACGATGACGAGGTGGACACGGCCGTTGAAGGCCTGACATCGGTGTTGGAACCGATCATGATCATCGTGCTCGCTCTGATCATCGGTGTCATCGTGATCGCCATGTTCGTGCCGCTGATCTCGATTATTGGGTCGATGTCTGCATAGCGTCTCCCAGCAGGGGCGCTTGGGCATCAGTTGGGATTCAAGTGAGCGCTCACGACGAGCCTGACAGTGGGATTCGGACCCAGATAGACATCTTCATTGTTGGATAAACGCGAGCGCTTGTGGTAGACTTCAAGTGGAGGAATGGGATATGAGAACGCTTCAAAACCGGACGGGATTCACCTTGGTGGAGATCTTGGTGGTCGTGGTCATCATCGGTATTCTGAGTGGCATTGTCCTCAAGCTCCATACGCTCGTCGGTGAACGAACGGCTCGTGCCCAGACGCTGGTTCAGCTCGAGAATATCAAACTCTGTCTGGAGGAGTTCTATCGCGAAGAGGGCTACTATCCGCCTGAAGCGGAGGAGCGTCCGGGAGATAGTCCGGACAGTGCGCCGATTTATCATGGAACAGAGTGCGATGGCTTTAGGAAATCCGCGCTCGACCAATTTCCACCGAACTGGACAGACATCCTCAAGGATTATCCTGAATATGCTGAGTCCCAGTATACCGGGCTTGTCTACTACATTGCGGCCGATACGAACTTGGTACTGGCGGGACGGGAAACCAAGCGCAAGCGTTGGGATGAGTATTTTAGCGGGGGGGTGGGCTTCAACGACTGGTCGCTGCTTCCTGGTACCGTCAGCATTCCTGGTTTTAGCGCCAGCTTTACGAACGTGAAATTCAGGTTGCTCGATAGTTGGGATCAACAGTTTGTCTACAAATGTCCCGGTCCGGACCACCAAACCTATGAGTTGTACTCCAAAGGTGTAGATGGGGCATCTGGGTCGCCCGACGATATTGGGCGAGTGGGATTGGGCGAATAGATGCGGCGTTCCGCTGGTGCCATGACTTTCGCAGGGTTGCGGGGAGTACGGGGGGGAGTATGATCGACTTTGGAGAAGTGAATAGGGCTGTGCAAGGGCGGTGTGACCACGCCGGGTCGGCGGCAGTACGGTGCGCGGGCATGACGTTGATGGAGTTGCTCGTTGTCATCGCAATTCTCGGTCTGCTAATGGGCCTCCTGCTGCCGGGGTTGGCTGCGGCGCGCTACGCGGCCCATAAAGCGCGTGTTCGCACCGAAGTGGCGCAGATTGAAACCGCTTGGAAGGCGTTCTACGATGACTATCGAGCACTGCCGGTTGTGGGCGATATGGGGGCCGGTGCCGCAGGAGGAGTCCAAATCTTGCACGGTGATGAGACAACGTTTAACACTCGTCAGTTCCGCTTCATGGAGTTTGATGACGAAACGCTGGCCAACGGGTTCACCGACAAGTGGGGGGGGCTATATCGCCTGGCCTTGGACAGTGACGGCGACGGCGAAGTAACAGCGGGTGGCACCAATCTATTTCGGTCCGTCGCGGTATGGTCGCTGGGACGTGATGGTGTTGAAGGAACAACTGACGATATTCAAAGCTGGCAAAAGTGAGCGGCCCGCAGCCCGGTTACCGTCTGAAATCAGTACCGATACGTGCGAAAGCTGAATCGACATGATTGGAATGCAAGAGAATAGATCTGGATTCACGTTGATCGAGTTGCTGGTGGTGATCGTTATCATCGCTATTCTTGCCGGGCTGCTGCTGCCCGCCTTTTCTCGCGCCCGGCAGCACTCCAAGATAGTGAAGGCTGATGCACAGGTGGCCATCATTGAGAGCGCCATAAAGGCGTACTACGTGGAGTACGGGGAATGGCCCCTACCCAATGGAGAGGGCGGTATCTCCGGAAAATACACGCACGCAGACGACAATGCGTGGATCATCAACAGCCTGAGCATCGATGGTACGGTCAACAACGGCAATAATCCGCGAAGAATACCATTTTTGGAGGTGGAGGGCATAGCGAAGAAAGCCCCAGGACAGCTACAGCCCTACGGAGTGATTTTGGACAATGAATTCCGCGCATTCAGCATCCTGATTGACACGCGCTATCCCGGGTATGACGGTGAAGTCTCAGGTGGGGTAGAGGTATCCTATTGAGGACGGCAAGGGCGAGCCATGACTAAGTCGGCAAGAGAACGGAAGTGCGGTTTCACGCTGTTGGAGCTGCTGACTGTCATTGCTATCATGGTGGTATTGATGGGGGCGACGACGGCCGCCTACTTTGGAATGGGGCGGGGCTCGCGGATGCGGAGCGCCATCAACACCTTGCGCGGCTCGGTGGGGTTGGCACGACAGGAGGCGATTCTCAAAGGACAAACGCTCGAGATGTGGTTCATAGATGGTGACCCGCTGACCCAGACACCCTACAGCTATTTCGTGACGAATAGCGTTGCTGGAATCCAGGTTGGCGTGACGGGTTATCTGCCTAGAGGAATCGAGGCGAATAAGTCAGGCAAACTGTTTACCTTCTATCCGACGGGAAGTGCCGGCAGCGCCAGCGAGATGCAATTAAAGACATTGAAGTTAACGGAAGCCCAGGGATCACCACGGGCTGAAGCAACGTTGACCGTGTATCCCGTAACGGGACTAATGAAGGTGGATTATTGATCCATGAGAGCTCATAACCAACAGAGCGGATTCAGCCTGATTGAAGTCACCTTGGCGCTGGTGGTGGTGTCGGTGGGGCTGCTTGGCATTTTTCACCTCTTTCCGGCAGGTCTGCGCGCCAGTGCGGATGCCACGGCTGAGACGCGTTGTGGACAGTTCGCAGACGAAGTGTTTAATCAGATCTATGCCGAAGCTGCGGCGGCGACGAACACGGCTGGCTTTGGAGCTCTCTTCGGGCTCGGCGGAACCATCAACATCGGAACCGCCCCGACGATCAAACTGAATGGTTTCGGCAAGGTCCAGTATCCGATCCTCGCTGAGGCAAATCTCGAGGAGTACATACGATACAAAGCGACCTCCATCCTTGATGCCGACGGGCGCCGCGCATCGGTGGAGCTGAATCTTCTGTATGGAGGCGTAGGCGGATTCACAAATACGTTCTATACGGAAGTGTATAATTTCGGAATGTAATGCTTAATCGAGGTGAATGCGTGTTGGGAAAACGGAACAGAGACGGCTTTACACTGATTGAACTACTGACGGCCATGGCGGTGCTGAGCGTGCTGGTGGTGGCGGTGGCAGATCTCTTCTCTCACAGTGCCAAGGCGTGGGACAGTGGGACACGGCGGACAGAGGGCATGATGGTGGGGCGGGCGCTGACGGACTATTTTGTGCGGGATGGTGGCAATGTCCTGTTTGAGGCGAATGGGGCTCCCGTCGCTGTCGCGGGCAACCCCTACAGTGTGCTCAAGGGAACCAACGAATGGGTTCGGTTTGTACCGGACATCACATCCGACATCTTTGAGGATGATACAACCGGAGGACAGCAGCTGCGTGCGGTTTTAGAGACCGCGAGTTACACGGATCTGAAAGATGGGATACCGCGAACTTTGAAAGTGGACCTAAAGGTTTCCACACGGGATAAGAATCGGGATGAGCCACGCCATCATACGGGGCGGGCGTTCCTCTGGAACCGCAATCGGTATCGGTTTGAATAAGGAGTGTGACGTGTCAGATCGAGGAGTGCAGACTACGTGCAACGAAAGTCGGCAGGGCATTGCTCTGATTATTACCCTAGGCATGCTATCTGTCATGATGATCCTCGGCGTAGCATTCGTCATTGCCATGCGCACCGAACGCGTCGCCGCCGGCAACTTCATGGAGGTCATGAAGGCCCGTCATCTCGTCTATACCGCCCTAGCCCGGGCGATGGATGATGTGGAGAGCGACTTGGATGCAGCCCGTAAATGGCGCACAACTGGTGGGCCCCCATGGAGAGAGACCACTTCGACTGCGTATCCGACTCAGTGGCGTACGAACTATTATCCATTTGTTGTGGAGGTCGACCTGTACACTGGGGATGCACAGAAACTGCTTCCTTCCGGCCTTTTTCATCTGCTCGGAAAATTGCCGTCGCCTGGTCATATCGACAAGGTCGAGGGCAGTTTTGGTTCACCCATGACCGTCACAGATAAGAAGGCAGCATGGAATGTCGGCGTTCTAAACTATCTTCCTGGCTATGACTGGATGGAGCGGGTTGTACCCGGGGGGGCGCGCCGGAAATTCTGGGAGATCAAGGATAACGCCGCCGACACGATCACCGCAACGAGCATGAATGATACAAATGGATGGGATGTCGGGGATCTCTATAGAATTGTCCAGCCACAGTGGCAGGAAGTTGGCGATGCCGGGAAAATAGCGTATTTAGTTGTTGATCTCTCTGGTCTACTGGATGCTGAGTACGCAGGTCAGAACCCTCAGAATCGTGAGATGGGAAGCGATCCTGCGGAGATACTCCTTGATCGACTTTCGGATATTGACTCCATCCCGAACTTGCTGAGCCATCGCAGCGTCGCGGCACCCTACGAGCGCATCAGCGATTTCACAAACGCCAATGTTAGTACGGTTTCTCAGGTGAGGGGGCTTGATCGATTACGCCCCACTGGGAACTTCTTCACTTACTCACGCTTTCCTGCGGCGTTTACGAATGTGCCCCCCGCCATGGTCTCCGTTGACGAGAACGAACTCGTCACTTCTGCGAGGCAGGGCCCTATTCGTTCATCCTTACGGGAGATAGTGCGGCAGTACTATCCGACTCCTGGGCTGCTACAGGATGCCGCAGTTGATGCACTATTTGTAAACTTGCACGACTACATCGACCAAGATTCAATTCCGGGCAGCTTCTTAAACTCAAGCGGGGTCACAGATGGGCCGTATGTTGAAGCGGTTCCTATGATCTCAGAGATTGCCATCACAAATAGCTTCACAGCCAATGCAACGAACATCATCGCTGGAAAATCATGGGTGTCTGTTGAATATGCCTATCCTTTTGCGGCCCCACCAGATCATGCTCCTTTCACAATGCAATACACGGTTGATTATGTTCCGGGGGCAAATTGCCCTTCGAATCTCTTTGCCACAGCCTCAATTTCTAACACAAAAGGCCCGTTCAGCCCTTCGCCGGCCAATCCGTATGCAAAGGTAGGGGGAAGTATTCTGCAGCCGATCGGGATAAACTCCGTGCCAAACCCCACCAATTTCACCTTTAGCGTAAGGGTAACAGCCAGTATGCTGGACAGTACGGGTGCGACCGTTGATCGCATTCCCCCTATCACGCTGCCCGTCACTGTTGTGAATTTGACGGAGACGACGCCTTTCGCCAATGAAGTGGGCTCTGATGTTATTGATCCAGTGTACAATTGGGATGCCGTGCATTGGCAGTCAACGGCTTCATATCCTTGGATTCAGTCCATGGGCAGTATCAACAACGCCACAACGAACTTTTTTGGCAAGTCTGGGGCATTAATCGACACGAACTTGGCGATGCATGTACAAAATGGCGCTATGAAATCTGTCGGGGAGTTGGGGTATTTGTATTTTCCTGGCGGGGCCTTTGGCAACACCACGCTTTATAATATTATCTACTCTACCGTGGGGATGAAGATGACCTTGAGCCCTTGGTTGTGGCGCACTATTCGGCTCTATGACAGGGGCGATGGGACACGATGGGATCCGGTTCTGGACTATTTTACCGTGTCGGATGATTCTGTGCGTCGGGGTTTGGTCAATCTTAACTCACAGGACAGAGAACCGCTAAGAGCCGTATTCTATGGTATGAAGAAGGATGACTATCCTGGTGATCCCGCCGGAAGTGATGTGAATTGGCTCGAAGCGGGGGATGTAAGTGACTCGATTCAAGCGTGCACCTATACGAATCAATGCCTTAAGCTTTCAGATATTGGCCGGTCAAACATTGTTAACCGTGTCCTCGCAAGCGGCGCTCTGAATCTCGCAGGGGCATCCGAGGTCCGCAAGGAATCATTCATCCGAAATTCGTGTGGTCTACTGCATACGCGGCAGAATCTTTACGCAATCCTTTTGGCTGGCAAGAGCAAGATTGCTGTTGAACAACGCGCTTTGGCGATCGTGTGGCGCGATCCGCTGGCTGAGAATGGACAGCATCGCAGCTTCATTCGCTGGTTCACGTGGCTGGAGAAGTAGCAGAGCTGATCGAAGTGCACAACTCCCAACTTCGCCCCGTCCTTCGCTGAACCCGTCATTCTCGCTATGGCTACGGCTCGCGAGGCCCCTCGTCCTCCCGCCCGGAAGCACACAGCGCGTTGCGCCAGAATAAAAGGTAACCGAAGCATCGCCCGTGAGCACGGGATTGCGTTTTGATATGGATTGACCTGGTTCCCTGACTTGATATGATATCGTCATGAAGACAATGGTTGTATCTCAGTTCAAGGCGAAGTGCATTGCCGTCATGAAGGAGGCGCAGCGGTCGCACGAGCCGCTATTGGTTACGTGGAGGGGGCATCCTTTGGCGCGGATCGAGCCAGTGTATGATAATCCTCCTCCCCGGCGGTTCGGCGCGCTCAAAGGGCGCATGCGCATCAAAGGAGACATTGTGCATGCTGACTTCGCAGCCGACTGGGAGTCTCCACTGTGAACCTGCTGCTTGACACGCATGTTTGGGTCTGGTCGCAGGTGGAACCGGATCGGATCGGCCCCAAAGCACAACGGGAGTTAGAAACAGCTACCCGACTATATGTAGCCACCATCTCCTCATTGGAGATCGCGCGACTGGCTAGCGTTGGGTTACTTGAACTTGACGAGTCGATCGATCAGTGGATCCAAGCCTCAGTCGAGGCCCTACAGTGCAGTTCCATCGAGATGACGCACAAGGTCGCCGTTGGTGCCTATCAGCTGCCCGGCGAGTTTCACAAGGATCCGGCCGACCGCATCTTGGTTGCGACCGCACGCGAGCACAACCTAACACTTGTGACTGCAGACGAACGAATACTGGCCTACGAAGCCGTCAAGTGCCTCGACGCTGAGCACTAACGACATCTCTGTCCTGCCGCACGCGTGCCATTCAGAGTTCCCATAGCCGGATTGGTTCTGTCTCGGCGGGTGTCTCTTCCATGCCCTACTGATCGTCCTGGGCATCGATGCGGTAGAAGTAGACCGGGCTGTTGGTCATGCGGTCGAACCCCTGCGTGTAGCTGCCAGCCGAGCCGCTGTAATGGCCATTCGAGACAGGGAACCAGTTGGATACCAGGAGATTTGTCGAATACCACGTGGCGGCGTTGGTGATATCGCGTGGCGTGGTCGTGAAAGCAAGCCAAGTGTTCGTAGTATCGTTCCAGTAGGCCGTTATCACGACCACGGTGGGCAGGTCATTGACGTTGACAAGGATCTGCGAGTAGTTTTCGGAACCGGGGCTGTACCCGCCCGACGATGCGGACCAGATGAAATCACCGACCGCGCTTCCCGTCCCAATGAGCGCGAGCGGCTCCGTGTCCAGCCAGGAGTCAGCGATGTCAATGCAGGCAAATCCGCGGTTAGTCATGGCGAGAGCATCAAATTGACTGCCAAATTCCGTATAGTAACTAACGGCCATCTCGAGCGCACCCATACTCCTGTAAAGACTGATGCCGCCAGTTTGAGGGAGATTGTTACCTTCTGCATCAGGAAGATTCGTAAACGTCTGGTCGGGACTAAGGGCTGCATCACCAAGCATCCAGAAGCCGAAACCGTTTGTATCCCACCCCAATTCAGAATTGACGGAGATCGTGTAAACCCCATTTGTATTGAAGTCGGTATCTTCAGTCACAAGTCTCCACCCGGCTAGGTCTATGCCAGACAAACCACAAAGCTCGATGTACTCGTAGTTGCCCCAAGGGTATGTATTCTCGAGAATGTTGATCTCATTGATCCAAACCGAACCCGGCGGGCAAGAATAGACCACATAGTAGGGAGTTCGGTTGGTGCCGTTGCCGTATTGCTCGTTGTAGTCGGCTGGTTCATAGACGGTGGGATTTACAAAGGCGTCTTTGAAGCGGCGGGGGCTGGTGACGTCGGCAAAGAGCTCTCCTCCAAACTCGGCGCGCACGAGGTACTGTACGACCGTATCGGTGGGGTAGGAGGGGATGCTGTTGACGGTTTCGTACGTGTACACCGGCGGCGAGGCGTTGGTGTTTTCGTCGATCAGCGTCATTTCCAGCGGACTATTCTCGCTCCACGTCGCCCAATTGTCGCTACCGACATGGTAGTAGGCCTGAACATGAACGTTGGATGGGCCCAGGATATAGTCCGTCAACTCAGCCCTGATCTTAACCGTATCGCTAAATACAGGGACGGCGGGAATGGTCCATGCGTTGCTGACCACGAGGTCGGTGGCGATGGGGGAGGCCACGAGAATGCTGTCGAGGCAGAGTCGATCAGGCACGCCGTTCGTATCGTTACGGAACCGCACGAAATGATTCTCCGTGTCGTAGAGGGAGAGGAGATAGCGCGTATAGATGTCGCTATCTACCAGCAGTGTGGCGAAGGGCGTCCATGTTTGGGCATCCGGTGAGGTTTCGATCACCAGGGTGCTGTGGTCAAGGCCGCCGTCTATATGCCAGTTGCGATACCAAAAGCTTATTTCACCGATGCCATTCGCGAGGAAGGGGGAGCGGATATAGGGCGCATTCGTAAAGACGCGGTTATAGAGCGTCTCGGTATCATCGTCATAGTTAAGATAGCCGCTTTGGCCCTCGACGAGGAAGAGTTTGTCTTGCTGTTGGTCCGTCAGCAGGGCGTTATACGCAATCCACGTGTTGGTGTCGGCTTCGTGATAGTCGAAGAAAGTCAGATCATCCACGAAGAGCCGCGTGTTGGGATCGGTGGAGATATGGGCGAGCTGTATATAGCCGCTGGATGAAACGTTGATTGGATAGGCGAAGCGGGCCCACTCCTCGGAAAGCGGCAATGTGACATTGGTGACCGACGTAAACGCCGTAGGCGAGCCTTGGGGTGCCCAGCGAATGTCGATCTGAGGTCCTGGACCCGTCGGCAACGTCCGATACATAAAGGTGATGGGTCCCGCTGTCTGCATCAGGGGCGACCGGAGATATTGGTTATAATTGGTGGCAAACATGCCGCGCGATGCCCGTAGCTCGCAGTAGCGGCTATCGTAGGGATTATCGTTGCCGATCCACCCCCCAAACATCAGCCAGGCGGCGGAACCGCTGCCGTTGGTAAGGTTGTCGCCCTGCCAGCTTGTCATCTCCATATCATCGAACCGCAGACTGCCGTAGCCGGTCGTGTGCTTGAGGATGGGGGAGACGATGGTTTCGGGGCGATGAATATCCGCGCTGGTTTCGGTGTACCCCAGCGTGGTGATGTTCGTGTATGCCTTATGAGCGGTCCAGAATGGCGCACCGAGCAGATTAAATTCATTGCCCGCCAGCAGACTTGAGAACACGGTGAAGCCGAGTCCTCCACCGGTGTAGCGCCCGACCCTGCGGTAGGTGCCCGTGTTGACGTCAAAGGTCCAGGCGCCAGCGATCGGCCAGCCGCTTGGCGTGGAGGTAAAGGTTTCGAGGTAGGTTGCATCCCCGGTTACGTTGATGGTCGTCACGACCATGTTGACGTCATAGGCGGAGAGGCCGATCCGGCCCTTGCCGATGGGAGCAACTGTCTCGTCTAGATATTGCACCTTCACGCTTCCACCGTTGAAATATCCGTTGTGATTGACCTTGCCGCTGACGGTGGCGACGGTCACTTTAATGGTGCCCCCATCATTCAATCGGCCGGTAAACGGCGCGCTCGGAACACCCAGCATAGATACGACACCTGCGGTATGCTTGTATATCGCCATGACCAGCTGAGTCTGGTTGGTGGTTATGGTGCGCATTTCGTAGAAATTAGAGGAATCGACGTAGCGGTAAATGAGCGACCAGTAGCAACCGGCGTCTGTGTTGTCGCCCAGGCCTGAGATGACGGCTTCATAGGTGTAGTTGGTCCAGTTGTTGCCGCCCGGTTCCGTGCAGATAGTCTCGTAGGTGTTGGTATCGGTCGCGCGGTACTTGAAGCTCATGGTTCCTGCCCCGCGCAGCGGGAAGTTCTTGAGAGCGAAGGGGGCGGGACGCAGCTGTCCCTCGCCGGCGGTGGGCCTGAATTCGAGGCGGGGATTTCCGTTGCTGTGAGCGTTGGAAATCCTGAATTTATCGGCCAACCAGAAGTCTCCGCCGTTCTCCGCATCATCCTTCCAGTTTCCGATATAATTGGTCCAGCCGCCCGTCAAGAACGAGGTGTCATGCATCTCATCGCTGCTCAGCGTCCAGCCATTGAATTTCTGCTGCGTGCTCGTTGAGTTGTTGCCTTTGGAGCCTTCGGCAAAGAGTGTGGCGTGCAGCGGCCAGCTATCGAAGTCCTGCCAGTCGGCCGCCAGAATGCGGTACTCGCCGCTCCGTAGATCAAACCGGACCAGGTAGTAGCCGTCAAACGTGCCGGTGGCGACGATGTTGGAACCGTTTTGGTTGAGTGTGCCGATTGTGGGGAGTTGGGTGAGCCACTGCGCTGAGTCGCCCCAATGCGTACTGCTGGGGGACTGCTGGCTGTTGGCGGCGTATCCCAGGCCGTCGAGCCCCAGTTCCAAACGGTTGGTCCCGCTGACATAGAGCAGCCCCTGCCAGGTGTCATTGCCGATGAGCTCACTTTCGACGGTTTCGAAATTGCCGGTGATGCTCACGGTGTCGTAGTTGGAGCGGTAGTAGCGGACGTTGTAACTGTGGAAGGTTGCGGGCAGAAGCTCCGTATGCGCGGCATCAGGGGAGAAGGCCGGGCTGCGACTCTCGGAGTAGTTTCCGGACTGGTAGAAGACGCCATCGAAGTCGCAGCGAATGTAGTATTCGATGTTGCCGGGCTGATAGGCGGGAATCGTACCCGCGTAGGCCGTGCCCCCAATCGACCACATGGTGTTGGTGCTCCACGTACCGCTCGCGGCCCGGCGGTGAATAATTTTCGGGACGAACCCAAACGCAGGATAGTTGGGGTTGATCTGTGTCATTTCACAATAGACCGTAAGAGCCTCGTTCTGGGCCGGATAGGCGGGCTGATGGTAAACATTGCTAATGAGCGCATCTGAGGGGGGGTACGTGATCAAGATGTCATCCAGCAGCAGGACCTGCCCTGGGCGGTTCCCGTCGCTGATCTTTATGATGCGCGCATAAATATCTTCGTAGGTATTCAAGTAGACAGAGTTCGTGACGTAGTACTCCGTGCTGTTGGTGTAGCGGGCCACGGTCGTCCATGTGGCACCACCGTCGGGTAGGGTTTGTACCTCGTAAATCTGGGACTCAATATCAGTCTTTGATCGGGCGACAAATGTGATGCTGCCGATACCGTTCGATGTGAGCGGCGATTGTAGCCACGGCACGCCTGCCAAGCCGGGGTCAATGATGGCGTTAAGATCGCATTTGTTGGGCGGTGAAAATGGCGGCTTGCCGCCAGGACCGGCACCTGTATGTACACGGGCATCCCACGTCGTCCATGCATTGTAGGTTTCAGTTGTGAAAACCGTGCCGATTGTCCACCCCGGACTATCATCGAAATTTTGGAAGCGTCCCGATGGGAGTACATTGGCGATGGTGAAGGAGTGCACGGTAGCAGGGGCATTGTCGGGATCGGTTCTAGGCGCTGGCTCAATGCCATCGTACGTGCAGAGAAAGTAGTATTGAATCTCACCGGCGGGCGATGGTGGTATCACGGTGCTCAAGATGCCGCCGTTCAGTGTGGCTCCGAGGGTGGAGAACGGCGCGCTGCTGCCAGAGCGGTAATGGACTGTGCAGACCAAATTTGTGGCACCACGTTGCGTAGTTACTGGCACAGAGACGGTGACGGGATCGCCTAAAATGGGGGCGGCCGGGCTGTTCGTCGCCGTTCCAAACGACACACTGGACCCCGGCTCGGTGACGGCGACCTCTTCCAGGCAGAGCCATGACTGTGTCTCGATGTCTGAAGCATTCCGGATGCGGACATAGGTGGCGGTATCATCTGCAACAGGCAGCGAGAAGTAGAGCCAATCCGGTGACAGGATGTTGGTTATGGTCGCGATGCTCGACCATGGACCCGATGGCCCTACAGATTTCTCAATACGGAATCCGGCAGGAGCGCTACCGTCATTGTGCCAATCTCGATACCAGAAGCTGATGGCCCCGAGTCCGCCGGGCAGGGCCGGAGAGCGAAGATATTGGTTGGTCTGGTCGTACTTGATGATGGCGTAACGGCCATCAAAGGCGCGACCCGTTTCATTGGAACTGCCGTTACTCATTCGTCCGCCGTTGAGATTCCATCCGTCAGCATTCGTATGGTTGCCATAGGAGGTCTCGTTCCAGTCATTGAAATTGACGTATTCACACTCAGAAACCTGGTAGGCCTCGTTTGAGACTGTATCGGTAAACGAGAAATAGAGGTAGCGGTCGAGCGATTCTTGCACGCTGATGGTTTCGCTGATCTCGGCATCCCCCACAAACGGCGTCTGGTTGGACGATTGCAGCGCATCCCCCCATGTGCTGGTCTCGGTCTGGAAATAGACGACGGGATTGGTCAGGCCCGTTCGGGCGTCGACCACGCCGCGCCACAAGTGATCGGTCGCGAGAAAGAGGTTGGTTGCGGCATCCCCCGCCACACTGACATTGGTATATGTGGCCACGGGTGGCAACGCTCGCACGAGATCCGTGTATACGCTCCCGGATGGCGCCGAGACCGGACTATCCGGATTGACGCCCTGGAACGTAGCAACGACGTAGTAGTTGAGCGTCTCTCCGGGCGGCACCGAGATCGTGATCGGCGCGATCGTCCGGTACTGGTTGTTGCCGATCAACTCCATATCCGTGAAAGATGTGAACGGCCGATTGGTGCTGTTGAATGCGTAGTAGAGCTTCGCGAAAATATTATTGGCCCCCGCAAACGGCTCGATCGTAATCGTGATGTCACTGGCGCCGCCGGCGAGGGGCGGGGTGGGGGCAAGTGTTGGGTTGGACAGCGTCACAAAGGAGGCCGGTTCAGTCACGCTAAGATCGTTGATGACGAGGTGGTGATAAGCCGTGTCGTCATCGTCTACTTTGATGATGCGCAGATAGGCGGCCGCGTAGTGGTTGACCACAATCGTATGGTTCGTGAATGTGGTCGTCCGGTTGGTGATCGTCGCCAGGGTGGTGGTCCAGGCGATGCCGTCGGTTGAGCGCTGGATATCAAACACGATCGGGTTGGTGGACAGGTTATTCCTTGCCTCGATCGTGATGGTGCCGATGCCGTTCGGATAGGCGGTCTGGGAGATCAAAGCGGGCGGTTCGCCTTCGGCCATGACGTTGAACCATGCTGCATTCTGATAGATCAGGCCATTGATGAGATTCCATCCTTCATAGAGCATGTTGGTGAAGATGTGCTCCGGCCGCCAGTCCACGACGAAATTGGTGGTTACCCCGGGCGCGCCAACAGGCCACCAGTTGGTGCGTGTGGGCTGCACCTGGTCGTCGAAGACGGTCTTAATGTAGTAGTCGACGACCGTGCCAGGCGCGCTCTGTGAGGGAATGCCGGGAAAGGTGGTGACGAAGTTGTTGCTTAGACCTGGCCCCAGCAGGACGTTCGGGTTGAACGTGTCACCGCTGTCGGTGCTGAACCAGAGCACGGGCTGCAGGTTGGCCGCGCCTTGATAGGGAATAATGGTCGCGGTATTCGTCGTGGGCGTGAGAATCACGGGTTGCTGGGGAGAGATCGCCACACCTGTGACATCTACGTAAGAGGGCGGGATGCTAATCTGTATGTCGTCGATGCCGAAATAGGCGCCGACGTTGCCGGGGTCGGCGGTCTTGCTGATGCGCAGGTACTGCGTCCCGTACAGGTTCAGAACGACGCTGGAGAGAGGCCAGCTCCCTGTGACCTCGTTGGTGATGACGGCGTGCGGTGTCCAGTCCATCCCGTTGGTGGAAGCGTAGATGGTCACCTCCTGAGGCGGGAAGGCCTTGCAACGACTGTACAGGGCCAGGGCTCCCACGCCGCTCGTCAGAGCGGGGGACTGAATATACGGGGGCGGGGGCGTGTCGCCTTCGAGATCGTTGAGATAGCACGCCGATGACCCTTCGGGAGGCGCGGGAGTGTAGCCGGGGCCTCCTCCCGATCGAACCCATCCATCTGAAACAATCCAGCCGTCTGCGTTGGTCTGGCTGCCAAACGTCACGGTCGTCCAGCCGGTCTCAAAATTCTGGCTGTACGCAGCGGCCCGCACATCGGGCGCGACGCCGACTATCAGTACCGCCAGGAAACAGAGAACTAGTGCTGTCTTACGCATGGAGCGCCTCACTGTCGTCATCAACCATTACATTCTAGTATTTCTTGAGCAATTCCCATGCCCATGGAAGCGGGGCCGTGCACCTGTTCCATCTACCTATAATATAGATGAATAGAAGCGGCAAGGCGAGCGCCCGATTGTCAAAGGGATGTCAATATTGTGCAAACAAAGCAAAGCGGCCCCGGACGTGTCGTCCGGGGCCGCGTCACATTTCTCAATTCAGAGAGGCCTGCTAGTTGGTGCCGCGAACGCGGTAGAAGGCGTCCGTGAGCGCCTCGACCCATGTCTTGGTGCCACTCGGTGAGCGATCAATGTCCGCTTCCTCGACGAGGCCGCTCAGCAGGTTGGTGCTGCGGTCCAGCTTCAGCGGGGGCAGTTCCGGATCGACCATGCCATCGGCCGTGTAGCTGACCACGTTGCTACCGTTCGTCACGGTCACGGTGACCTGTCCGACCGAGTTACTGTCATCCGGATCGCTCTGGAGCAACCACTCCTCCCAGCCTTTCCGTCCGTCAGAGTCGGTGTCGTCATCGCCGTTGGTTGAGGTGTTCATCGCCGCGAGCCACCAGATCGGAACATTGCTTACACTGCGCTGCGCGTCCATCTGGATGACGAGCGAGCCATTGGCTGTGACGTTGCTCCATGTGTAGCTCGTTGAGCTCCAGGCGCTGGTGACACCGTCCTGGACGGCATTGGTGATATCCCAGTAGGCCGCCGGGGTGATCGTGAAGGTCGCATTCGCGCCGGATGTGGTGTTACTGGATCCAGGATCGATGCTTCCTGCGGCGGCGGGCGAGACGGACGCCGCAATGGTGTAGCTGACACTGTACGACACCGGGCCGTTGGTAACAACAAAGTCATCAAAATAGCCCGTGCCCGAGAGGGAGGTGGCATTGAGGTCGCGCTCGATGGCGTCGTCAGGGTTCGCGCAGACAAACCATGTGCCGGTGCCGCCCAGCGTCCCCAAAATACCGGGGTCATCCCAGCAGAGCGCATTTGAAATGGCGGTGCCATCGAGAAGCACTCTGAAGAACTCGAGGTAGTAGCCGGGGCCAAACGCGGTATTCGCCGATTCGTAGTCCATCTCAACGGTCAGGCGGTGCCAGCTTCCTGCCTCAATCGCGGGGTGATCAAGAACGGTATAGACGTTGGATGTGCCCAGCGCGTATCCCCCGTCCATCGTGCCGTGGTAAACGACTAAATTGCTCGAAGCATTCAGGAACATGGCGACCTGTACCTCTGTATCGTTGGTGAACGACTCGGGTGTCGCGTCGCTCGGCACCATCTGTATTCCCATATCGATCCAGATCTTGTCATCCACGGATTCGAGAATATTAGTGATTGTGTTGCCATCGGTCTGGAGTTTAGCCACCTTGGTGTGGGCGGACGCCTCCAGTGGAAAACTCGAAGAGGTGTTGTTCGTGGTCACGACAACCGCAAAATTGGTGTCGCTGCCACTCCAGCCCAGCGGTGAAGCGCTTACAATCGACACCCCTTCACCAATCCCCTCGAAATCTTGTGCATAAGCGACAGAATTTGTCCTGATGGCGCCTGCCGCCCAAGCGCTTCCGCTTGGCAGCAGAGCCGCCACGAGAAGCAACAGAACGGCCCCCGAGGCTGCGTGGCTGTTTTTGTATATGAGAGACTTCATGTGAATACCTCCAGAATATGAATTAACCAAGCCATCCTAGGATGGAACAGACATAGCTGACCAATTTTTCTGGGAACACAATAGCGTGTCTTGGATCGAGAGTCAATTCGATATTGGGTATGATCTATCAAGTTTTGGCTCCACACATGTGCCCATGTGGCTTCTAAATGGCGGCTTGTGATTCTCGCGGCGCGGTTTGAAGGCTAAATGCCTTGAGAAACGGTGTGCGATGATCTACTGTGTGGGGCCGTGCAGTGTGCCGATGGGGACAATGATTTCTTCTGTTTTCCTAATTTAAGGAGTGAGGTGTGAACAAGATACGATGTGGGTTCACTCTAATTGAAATGCTTGTTGTCATCGTCATCCTCGGGGTTCTTGTGGCTTTGATTGTGCCCAGTGTGACCCGCGCGCGGGAAAAGGGGTGGGAGAAGCGCTGCGCGGGGAATCTACGGCAGTTGTACGCGGGAGCCTTGACGCATGGGGCAGAAAAGACTTGGTATCCGCGCGGCCGCAGCTTCATCGACGAATATGATCGAAGGCATTCCGGGTGGATTCACTGGGTAGATTGGGATTCGCCGGATTCGTATCGCTATACTGGCGCGGAAGCGGAAAGCAATATCAAGGGGGGGACACTGTGGCCCTATATGGGCGGCCAGATCGCCGTCTATTCCTGTCCGACGCATGTGCGGACCAATGCGGTCGTGGTGCGGAGTTACGCCATGTATGCTGACATGTGTGGTTCTGGGGGGGGGAGCTATCAGCGGGTGCTGACGATTCGTGATGCCAGCCAGAAGATATTCTTTGGAGAGGTTACGGAGGCTCGCCTTGCGAAGACGGATGATGGGTCTTTCTTTGTCACGACCAATAATCTTGCCTACCGCCATAACGGACGGGCTAACATTGTCTACGCCGACGGCCATCAGGAATCCCGGGCCCAGCCGTAGTGAGAGGATCGCATGATCGCCTGGCGGGGGCTTTCTGGCGTGGAAGAGCCGTGGGGCTCGCGACAGTCCTTGATTTTTTTGTCGCGGGTTCGTATAGTCGCCACCATTGTTTGAGGTGAGTCTTTCGCAGTGCCGCTGCGGATGAGAGGGGATGTGCATAATGCAACGATCGGCTGTCACGCTTACATTGGTAATTTCATTGGCCTCCGTACTGGTGGCGGGGCACGGCTTGGGCCAGCAACGCCCGGCTGCGGGAGCTGTAGAGGCCGAGGATGCCCGCGATGTGCTGCGTCTGCGTAAGCTGGTTTGGCAGGGCGCTCAAGCCAAGGTCAAGACCCCGGAATACCGCACGACGGCCTCCAAGGGGGTGACCGTGCCGGGGGAGTGGTGGCAATTCACCGTGGAGTACGACACCAAGCCGGAGTGGATCGACGATCTAACGTTCCAGTTCTACGTCCTGGGTGTGGGGGTGGTGGAGGGCAAAAAAGCCTATTCCTTCTATAGTGCCCGCGTCTCCTATATCGACATCAAAGAGGGACGGGGGCATAAGGCGACCGTGTTCCTTCGTCCCAACACGGTGGAGCGCTACGGGGAGCCCGCGGCCTTTGCGGTCGAGATTTACCACAATGGCCAGATGGTCTTACAGGAGACTGAGGCCGCGACAAAGGTCTCCAAGCTGTGGTGGAAGGATCCCCAGGTCATTGACAGTCCACTGGTCTCCAAGCGCGATGGCGTGCTGCTCAACCGGGCACGCTCGCCATTTGCATACGTCGATGTCGATGCCTACGAGACGATCAAACAGTAATGGGAATCAGAAGACAGTCGTCAGTGACCACGTATCAGCCATCAGTTGCGAGACTTGACCGGTCTGTTTGAGGGTAGTCGTCAGCGCAGGATAATGAACATGTTCAGATCGGATCGACTCCTAGCTCTTGATATCGGTGCCAGTAAATTGGTGCTGGCTGAGTTCCAGGTGACCAAGTCCGGCGTGCCCCAACTGATGGACTACGCTGTCGGCGCGCTTGATATCGGATCTGATTGGGAGGCCGACACCTCCGCCTATATTGTCTCGACGATTCGCGAGATGATGCGTGAGCACCGCATGAAGCCAGCGCCGCTGGTCATGAGCGTCTCGGGTCAGGCCGTCTTCCCTCGCTACGTCAAACTTCCCCCCGTTGGCCGCGACAAGATCATGCAGATGGTCCGCTACGAGGCGGAACAGAACGTGCCGTTTCCGATTGAAGAGGTCGTGTGGGACTACCAACTGGTCAGCGGCATTGGCACAGACGAGCTGAACGTGATGCTCGTGGCCACCAAAATCGAGAATATCACGCGGTTAACCAACTGTATCCAGGCGGCCAACTTGGAGCCTGAGATTGTGGATGTGGCCCCCATGGCGCTCTACAATGCGGTGCGCTACAACTACCCCGGTCTGGAGGGGTGCACGATGGTGTTGGATATTGGCGCGCGCTCATCCAATCTGATCTTCGTCGAAGAGAACCGTATCTTCAGTCGCAGCATTCCCGTAGCTGGCAACGCGGCGACACAGGAGCTCATGAAGGAGTTTGAGGTCGGCTATGAAGAGGCCGAGCAACTCAAGCGCCAGCATGGGTTCGTGGCCTTGGGCGGGGTCTATGCCGGGCCCGATAACAAGGTGGCTGACCGTGTCTCGCGCATTGTGCGCGGCGTGGTGACGCGTCTGCACGCCGAGGTCAGTCGCTCGATCAACTTTTATCGCTCCCAGCAGGGCGGCAGTCCCCCCGCGCGGGTCTTTCTGGCCGGCGGAAGCTCGGTCCTGCCCCATATGGACACCTTCTTCAGGGAGAAGCTCAAGGTCCCGGTCGAGGCGCTGAATCCGTTTGCCAACATCCCTGTGAGTCCCATGATCGATCAGGAGCGCATCAGCGGCGACATTCAGCTTCTGGGTGAGGTGGCTGGCTTGGCCCTGCGTCGTACGCTGACCTGTCCGGTCGAAATCAATCTACTGCCGCCCGATCTCGTGGCCAAAAAAACGCTGCGTCGCCGCCAGCCCTTCTTCGCCATGACGGCCCTCGGGATCGTACTGATCATGCTGTGCTGGTGGGTCTATTTCCTGCGGATGCGCGAGATGCTTGGTGCCCGTGTGGATAAAGTGGAGGCCCGCGTGGGCGGGCTGGATGGTTGGGCGGGCAAGCTCAAGACGGCGCGGGGTAAGAACGATATCATTCAGGCCAAGGCCGACCAGCTGACCTCGGTGACCCGGGCGCGTACGACGTGGCTCGAAATGGTGAGCGCGGTCCAGGGCGCGATGCTGGATGGGACGTGGTTGACCGCGCTCGTACCTGTGATCGAGGAGGCGCGCGTAACGCATGTCGACATCTCGGTGCGCGGTTTTCTCGACAAGCTGAAGGATCGACCCGATGCCACGGCGACCGAGCAGTTTGCGGCTCGCCTGCGGGAGCTGGCTTGCTTCACGGACGAGACCAAGATCACAAGTGAGCCGCTTGTGGATTCGGGTGACTTTGCCCGCGTATTTACCATTCGGGCGGCGTTGGCGGAACCGGTTAATCTGGAGCTCGTCAAAGCGGAGCAGCCTGGAGTGCCGCGCTAAGAGGATCCCGAGCTGAGGTTTTTCTATGGGTAACCTGGCAATGGTTGCCGGTCGAAGAGGAA
>JABMPJ010000096.1 GCA_013203785.1 Lentisphaerota bacterium
AAGACGTTCAGGGGGTTCTGAAGTAGAAACGCACGACCGTGGCGAAGGGACTAATGATCAGGCGTCAGCGCTTGAGCATCATTGAAGTAGTAGTGAAACCAGATTGGGCGCTACTTTCTCCTTGTTTGGTGCGAGCTGTTCTCTTCTAATGCCTTAACGCAAATCAAGGAGAACCGTTTTCATGAGCAAAGCACCTACGTCACTCGAGCCTGATATTCGGATTGGTACGCTGGTCAGTGCCGGTATGAAGTCACCGGAGTATATTCGACAGATTCTGCCGCATGGCTTTGAGTCGTTCAGCCTGACGTTCTGGCAGAGCTGTGAAGGCGTCGATTTCAAGAAGCTCGCCAAGGAGGTCAACGCCGTGCTCGACGGGACGGGCGGTGTCATCTCTTCTCTGGGTCTGTTCGGGAATCCGCTGGAATCTGGAGCCCAGGACAAAGAGACGCTTAAGAGCTTCCGCAGCTGCATCGACAACGCCCATCTCTTCGGCTGCGATATCGTCGCGGGCTTTACAGGCCGCCTGCGCGGCAAACGGATCGATGAGAGCATGAAGGCGTATGCGCGCGTCTGGGGACCGCTGGCTAAACGGGCGGCCGATAAAGGCGTCCGCATTGCGTTTGAAAACTGCGACATGGGCGGTACCTGGGAGTCGGGCGATTGGAACATTGCCCATAACCCGACCGCCTGGGCCATGATGTTTGATGCCCTTCCGGTCGACAACATCGGGCTGGAGTGGGAGCCCTGCCATCAAATGGTCAGCCTGATCGATCCCATGCCGCAGTTGCGCGAGTGGGCCCCACACATCTTCCATGTGCATGGCAAAGATGCCAGCATCCACTGGGATGTGGTGCGTAAGTATGGTGTGCACTCCTCGATGCACGGCGACATTGCCCTGCCGGGCCAAACCCAGTGCGTGCCACCCTTCGCCTATCACCGTACGCCCGGGTTCGGCGACAGCAATTGGGCCGATATCATCACCGAGCTGCGCCGCGTGAATTTCAAGGGCTGCATCGATATCGAAGGCTGGCATGACCCCGTCATGCAGGGCGAACTGGAGATGAGCGGCCAGGTGCGTGGCCTGCAGTATCTCAAAGCCTGCCGCGGCGACTTCGTGCCAAACCCGGTCTGATATCGGTTAGGCGATTTTAATCCACGGGCGGCTCGTACGGCTCGCCTTTGAGGAAGCCATGCGTCAGCTTGATGACGAGGCCGGAGAGGGCAACGAGGGCGATCAGGTTGGGCAGGGCCATGAGACCGTTGAGGGTGTCGGAGACCTTCCAAATCACGTCGAGCCGGCCGGTGGCACCGAGCACGATAAAGGGCAGCCAGGCAATACGGTAGAGGGTCCGGATGAGCTTGCGGCTTCCGAAGAGATAGGCCGTGCAGGTCTCACCATAGAAACACCAGGCCAGAATGGTGTCGTAGGCGGTCAGGACCATGCAGAGCGTCACGATCACACTGCCGGTATGGTTTCCGAAAGAGTGGGAGAAGGCCATGATGGTCAATTCGGCCCCACTCTCTCCGCTGGTCCACACCCCGGTGAGTAGAATCGTCAGGGCCGTCAGGCTGCACATGACGAGCGTGTCGAAGAAGACTTCGAAGACGCCCCACAGCCCCTGGCGGGCGGGATGATCGGTCGTGGCCGTGGCGTGCGCCATGGGAGCGCTGCCCATACCCGCTTCATTGCTGAAGACACCGCGCGCAATGCCGAAACGCACCGCCATCATGACGCCCACGCCAGCGAAGCCACCGGTGGCCGCAGTCGGCGTGAAGGCGTGCTTAAAGATCAGACCCACGGCCGTGGGAACCGCTTCGATATTCATCGCGATCACCACGAGTGCGGCCCCGATATAGATCACAGTCATAAAGGGCACGCAGAACATCGCCACGTTGGCAATGCGCTTGATCCCTCCGATCGTGACGAGCCCTACCGCAATCACCAGCAGCACGCCTGTGATCCACGTCGGCATCCCCAGCGTCTGCATACCTGCGGCGACGGCGTGAGATTGGGTCATGTTGCCAATGCCGAAGGCCGCCAGAGCGCCGAAGAGACTGAAGAGCACCGCCAGCCACTTCCACTTGGGGCCCAGCCCGCGTTCGATATACATCATGGCCCCGCCCATCATCGGCCCGCCGGGCTCGCGGCGGCGGTAGTGAACGCCCAACAGGACCTCAGCATATTTGGTGGCCATGCCGACAAGACCGGACATCAACATCCAGAAGAGCGCCCCCGGGCCACCGGCCGCAATAGCGGTGGCTACACCGGCGATGTTGCCCACACCCACCGTGCCGCCCATCGCCACGGTCAGCGCCTGGAAGGGCGAAACATCCCCTTCGGCCCGTTTGATGGGGCTCTTGCGGAAGAGGCTGCCGACCGTCTCGCGCCACATCAGACCGAACTTGGAGAACTGGATAAAGCGGGTGCGCAGCGTGAACATGGCGCCCACCCCGATCAGCAGCAGGAGCATGTAAGGGCCCCATACCAGGTCGTTCAGGACGGTGTTCAGATCCGCCAGCATGGTCGTCATTGCGTCTCTCCGTGGATAGAAAGCCTACTGGGCTGAAAGTTAACAACACAGGGTGGCAACGTCAATTGCGCCGTGTCCGGAGATAGCTATTTTCATTGGTGGACGATTTCAAGCCGTTCTGCCATTCCGACTTGCCGAGGGATCTCCTGTCCTGCTTCATCCGAAAGACGGGGCAAGTCTCCGGGTATCTACGCTTGCCGCTCGGCGCCAGTTCTTGTTACTTTATGAACGTATACCACTAGACAGGGAGCCTTCCTCTGCCCAGCGTGTATGTGAACTATAATCTATTCAACAGGAATCAGGGCCCTGTCATGAAACCGGTATACCAAGAAAAGGATTCTCGCCGCGATTTTTTCGTCGCCCTCCCCGACCATGACTTCTATGAGGACGAGGTGGAGTGTCGCGCCGGATGCCCGACCCGCACCGATGCACGCGGCTACCTGATTGAGACCGCCAAGGGTAACTACGAGGGCGCCTACGCCATCTCGCGCGCTACCAACCCTTTCGCTTCGATCTGTGGCGTGATCTGCGGGGCGCCCTGTGAGACAGCCTGCCGGCGCGGCGACGTAGATCAACCCCTGGCCATTCGCAACATCAAGGGCTTTCTGACCCAGCGCCACGGACCTGAAACGGGCGACCTCAAGAGCCCCCTTGCTTTCTCAACCGCACGCGGCAACACCACACCGCAGCCGAACGGCAAACGGGTCGCCGTGGTGGGCGGCGGCTGCGCGGGCATGACCTGCGCCCACGATCTGGCGCGGATGGGCTACAGTGTCACCGTGTTCGAGCGTCATCCGCGACTGGGCGGACAGCTCGTGCAGGGCGTACCGATTAACCGCCTCAACCGCGATGTGGTCCAGGCCGAGTGCGATTCCATCGTCGCACTGGGGTTGGTCGAGGTGAAAACCGGTATCGACATCGGCAAAGATCTCTCCCTGCAGGAGCTTAAGGAGCAGTTTGACGCGGTCTTTATTAGCGTGGGCCTCATGGCCGGCAAGCGACTGCCTTTCGAGCATACCGACCACAAGAGTATCGCCACAGCGATGGAGTTCCTGCTGGATTTCAACCTCTATACGCCGTGGGATTTGACCGGCAAGAAGGTCTTGGTCTATGGCGGCGGCGACACTGCCATGGACGCCGCCCGCTCGGCCGTACGCTGCGGGGCGGCGCGCGTGGAGCTGGCCTGCATGGAGGCGCTATGGAGCCGTACCCTGCGCGGACGACGCGGCAATGAACAGGTCTGTACCGAAGACGAGCTGGTCGGTGCTCTGGAAGAGGGTGTGATTCTAAACGGTAGCTCGTTGCCGGAATCGATCGTGGTGGAAGATGGCGTCCTACGTGGCCTGAAGATGAAGAAGGTCAATGGCGCACCCCACCTCGTCTTCACCCATGCGGGCGGGCGGCTGGATCCGCAGGTGATCGATGAAGATATCCGCTTTGTCGAAGCGGATCTGATGATCTGGGCCGTGCGCCAGGAGACCGATTTCAGCGACTCACTCAAGGCGCTGGGCATCGCGATGACCGACCGTGGCGCGATCCAGGCCGATTCTCAAACACTGATGACGTCGGTCGATGGCATCTTTGCCGGCGGCGACATTCAAAACGGCGGCATGCTCTTTATTCACGCCGTGGCGGAGGGCAGCCGGGCCGCCCTCGGCATCGACGCCTACCTGAGCCAGGCCCCGCTCCACAAACGCTACCGCGAGATCACATGGCGAGACGAAGAGGTCTATGAGCGTGATTCCGGCTATCTAAACACCGACTGGATCAACCGCGAGGAGGACGCCTACGACCCCAAACACCCCCGCGCACTGCAGGTGATTCAGGAGTATAGCGAGTGCGAGGCCAAGGCCCAGGGCGGACGCTGCCTCGAGTGCCACATCCACCCGACGTTTGACTCCGATCTTTGCATCCTGTGCGGTGGCTGTGTCGATGTCTGTCCCTCCTTCTGTCTACGCATGGTGGATGCGGGACGTATTGATGGGGACGACGTCGTGGTGTCGGCACTTGAGGCCCAGTTTGGAAAGCAGGATGAGTTCGCGGGCAAGGGCTCGCTGATGCTCTTTGATCCACTCAAGTGTGTGCGCTGCGGGATGTGCGCCCAAAAATGTCCGACCGGCGCCTGCAAGATGTCAGTCAATACCTTCACCGACACCTACATTGAGGCATAACTATTGCTCTGTAACACAAATTGGGATTCAACATGTGTACCTTCTTGTCATTCCGAGCGTAGCGAGGAATCTCAGACCAGTCATGTCGCGGAGATCCCTCGGCAAGCTCGGGATGACCGTGGAGTGATGTAATCGTATTTGAGGGACACCACAGTATGCTTCACATGATTCTACTCTTTGGTTCGCTGGCCTTGGGCGGGCTCTTCCTGTGGTTCTTTGTGTGGGCCGTGCGAGGCGGTCAGTTCAAGGATCCCGAAGAGGCAAAATATCTGATGTTTCGAGAGGACGATGACGAGGAAGCGGAGTTCGACGCGCAGGTCAAGAGGAGAGAACAATGCAAGACGAAGTGACACAACGCGAGACTGAAGCGACCGAGAAAACCACGCGGCGTGAGTTCATCGTGCGCAGCGCGGGTCTGGGTGCGGTCGGGTTGACCTGCGCCGCCGGGCTGGCGGGCGTGGCGCGCTTCATGCTGCCCACGGTCACCTACCTGACCCCTAAGAAATTCCTCGTGAACGTCGCGGACCTGCCGACCCCCGGCAACGAGCTGGTCTATCCGGAGCAGCGCGTCATTGTGCTTCGCAACGGCGAAGGGGCCCTAGGCGCCATCTCACTGATCTGCACCCATCTTGGTTGCACGGTCTACCGCGTGGCGACCGGCTACCAGTGTCCCTGCCACGGCTCGCAATATGACAACGAGGCGGAAGTGGTGGGTGGACCGGCCCCCGTGGGGCTGGCGTGGCTACCGATCAAGCAGGTACCCGGCGGCCAGGTCGAAATCGATTCCGGTGGACGCGTTGAGAAGAACACCTTTTACCCGGTGGCATAGAAAGGGACGACGATGGGAACGGGTGGCAAAAAGCTGATGGAGCGCATCGTCCCGGCCAAGGTACGCGAGCTGGCCGACGTCTACGTGAAAACCTTCTTACGGCACAACTTCGATCGAACCGGTTTAACCAAGTCGAAGATCATGTTCAGCAACTTCCTGCTGCACATTCAGCCGGTCAAGGTGCACAAGCGTAGTCTGGAGTTCCGGACCACCTTGGGACTGGGGCTCATCGCGTTCTACCTCTTCCTGATTCTCGTCTTCTCCGGCATCCTGCTCATGTTCCACTACGTGCCTTCGGACACGATAGGGGCGGACGGCTACCCGGTGGCCTACCAGCGCATGCTGAACCTGCGCAGCAACATTTTCTGGGGCAGCTTCCTGCGCAACATGCACCGCTGGTCGGCGCACGCGATGGTGCTGACGGTCTGGCTGCATATGCTACGCGTCTTCTTCACGGGCGCTTACTCCCGACCGCGCGAGTTCAACTGGCTGGTCGGTTGTGTGCTCGGTCTGCTGACCGTCTTCATGTCCTACACCGGCTACCTGCTGCCGTGGGATCAGCTCGCCTACTGGGGGGTCAAGGTGGGCACCGAGATCGCCCGCATTGCGCCTGGCGGCGATATCATCCGCCAGTTTCTGCTGGGTGATTCGGATGTCGGCAGTGAGGCGCTCCTCCGTTTTTATGTGCTGCATGTGGCCTTGCTGCCCACCGTGATGACGCTCCTGATCGGGCTGCATTTCTGGCGTATTCGCAAGGACGGCGGACTGGCCCACCCGGTCGATCTCGATCCGGCCACACTGATCCCAACAGAGGAGTGTGGCGTGGTCAAGAACAGCTCGGTCTTCCACTCGACCCGTTCCTATAAGTTGGTAGAGGTGGTCCAGGGCAGGGAGCCAAAGGTGGATGAGCCGATCGATAAGATGGTCTTCGCCTGGCCCAAACTGATCGTGCGCGAGCTGGTGCTCTTCATGCTGGTACTGGCGGCCGTTTCGCTCGTATCCGTCTGGTTTGACGCCCCACTGGAGGGGCCAGCGAATCCGGCTCATCCCGAGAATCCGGCCAAGGCGCCCTGGTACTTCATCGGCCTGCAGGAACTAACGAGCTACAACGGCTTCGTCGGGGGCATCGTGATTCCGGGCCTAATCGTGGTGCTGGCGATGCTGGTGCCCTATGTCGAAATTGCCTTCGGGGTCTTCATGGGTAAGCAGATCCGCGGGTCGGGTGTCTGGTTCTCGCGCCACCGCTGGCCGCAGAACCTCGTCTGCATTGCCGTGACACTCTTTATGGCCTATCTGATCATCATCGGCGCCCTCTTCCGAGGACCCAACTGGGACTTCATGATGCCATGGGAAGTGTTGAGCGGAGGGGGGCACTAAGATGATCAAAGACTACAAGTTTCTCATCATCGCCTCACTCCTTGCGCTGGCCGCCACCATCTTGGCCGTGGTTAAGGCATCACACTCTGAATTCGCCGGGCATCAACGTGAGTACTACGAACTTTGCGATGTGACCAACTATGAGATCGGCATTCAACAGATTAACGTCAATGTGGGCGGCAAGACCCTGATTGATCGCTGCACCACCTGTCACGTCGGCTTTGCAAATCCGGGAGCAGCCGACTTCGAGCCGCCGCTCACCGCGCACGGTCCAATCGTCCCCGGCGCCAACGAAGATCCGCACGACCTCGCCAAGATCGGCTGCGTGGTTTGCCACGACGGTAATGGCCGCGCCACGTCCGAGGAGGATGCCCACGGCCACTTCCATATGTGGCCCGCACCACTCTTGCGTGGGTCGGCCGTACAGGCCAACTGTATCCGTTGTCATGACACGAATGCCGAGCCACTGGCCGGTGCGCCCGAACTCAACCTCGGGAGGCGTCTCTACATCGAGAAGGTCTGCTGGTCGTGCCATACGATCGCCGGCGTCTCAACTGGCAAGATCGGCCCCGACCTGAGTGATGTCGGAGCCCGCTTTGGCATGGACTACCTGCGCGAGTCGATTGTCCATCCCGCCGCCAACATCGCCAGCTCCCGGATGCCCCAGTTCGAATGGGTCCAGGATGACGAAACCGTAACCGCTCTGACGGTCTATCTCAAGAGCCAGCGCAAGACGCGCCTCAAGGAATACGCCATGGCTCCCGTCGGCACCATCCAACCCAAGCTGATGTTTGCCTCGATCGACAGCGCCTCGATGACGGCCGGGCGCAAAATCTTCTTCGCGGTACAGGATAGCGACCAACCGCGCCGCGGCGGTTGCATCAACTGCCACACTGTGCGCGAACCGGATGGCACACTGCGTGGCGGCCACATTGGTCCGGAACTGACCTACGCCGGACGGGCGCGCGATGCGACCTATCTCCGGCAGCAGATCCAGAACTCGCGTGGCCATGAACCCGACTCGATCATGCCCGCCTTCGACGAGCTCGGCGACAAGGAGGTCGACAGCCTGGTGCTCTACCTGCAGTCGCTCGATTACGTCGCGCCGAACGCCGACAGTGGCAACCGGATCTACACCACATACTGCGCCAGTTGTCACGGCGACGACCTGACGGGCCGCGGCATGAACTACCGGCTGCTCGATCCCTACCCACGCAATCTCTCGCGCCGCCAGTTTGTAGAGAGCTACAAAGAGCGCTTCGCCGAGTCGATCGCCACCGGCATCAAGGGTACCGCCATGCCGCCATGGCAGAAGATCCTGACCGAAGAACAGATCGGCATGGTCGTCGACTATATCACCCTGCGCAGCACCGCCGATGATGAGGGCGGTAACGCCGGGGCTCCCTTCGTCCGGCTCAAGACCGCCCTGCCCCGCATCGGCGACATCGATCGCATGACGGAGCAGCCGGTCAGGGAGGCCGATCCGGCGCGCGGCGAAACCGCGTTTCAAGCCTACTGCACCGGGTGTCACGGCAAGCTGGCCAACGGCAAGGGTCCCAATGCCTTTACGCTCGGCAACGTCTATCCGCGCAACCTGCTGAATGACCGCTTTATGAAGCGCGATGCGATGGACGACAGCCGGATCTACCGCTCGATCATCCTGGGTGTGCCCGGCACACCGATGCCTTCGCACAGCCATCTGAGCGACCAAACCCTCTTGGACATGATCGCGTATATCAGGAATTTGACCAAGTAACCGACAGGACCAGAGTCTATGAACGTGACAAAGCTTAAAGAGAACCGCGCGGCCTACCTCTTCCTGACGACCGGTTGCGTCTGCCTGCTGATCGGGATGGGGATGGGCCTCTTTGTGGCCCTCAAGTTCCTCTTCCCGCTCCTGGGCGAATATCCGCTCTTCTCGTTCGGCCGTATACGCCAGGCCCATACGAATCTGGTGATGTTTGCCTTCCTCCTGCAGGTCGACATCGGAATCATGCTCTATATTATACCGCGGCTACTCCACACCAAGCTCTTCTCGGAGAAACTGGGGGTGGCGACTTGGGCCGTCTACAACGTGGCCGTCGGAGCGGGTGTGATCAGGATATTGATGGGGATCAACCAGGGCATCGAGTATGCCGAGATTGCGCCTCCCTTCAACTACATGATCGTGCTGGCCTGGGTGATGCTTCTGGTCAACATCATGGCCACCATCCTGAGGCGCACGGTACGCAGTTTCTATGTATCGGTCTGGTATGTGGTCGGAGCCCTCTTGTGGACCGCCGTGGTCTACATTACGGGCAGCATCCTGACGCAGTACACGACCGGTTTGAACCAGGCCAACCTGAGCTGGTTCTATGTACACAATGCGGTGGGCCTCGTCTTCACGCCCTGTGGACTGGCGGCGGCCTACTACCTGATCCCCAAGGTGCTCAACACACCCATTTACTCGCACAAGCTCAGTCTGATCGGGTTTTGGGTGATCGCCTTTACCTACTGCTGGACCGGGGCGCACCATATGATTCATGGCCCCAACAGCTACTGGCTGGAGACAGTGGCAATCCTCTTCTCCTGGAGCCTGATCATTCCGGTGATGGCCGTCGTCACCAACTTCCTGGGCACCTACGCCACCGCACCACGGGCGACCCGCTTCAAGACGGCCGAGTCCAAACTGCTCTTTACGGGTACGATCTACTACCTGTTGACCTGCCTGCAGGGACCCTTCCAGGCCATCCGCACAGTCAACACCGTGGTCAGCAAGACGGATTGGGTGGTCGCGCATGCCCACATGGCTCTGCTCGGCGCTTTCGGGCTGATCGCCATGGCGGGGGCCTACTACATCATCCCGCGCATCGTCAAGCGGCCGCTCTACTCACCCCGCTTGGCCAATATTCATTTTTGGATGACCTTTGTCGGGTTGCTCACCTTCATGTTCCCGATGTACGTCAGCGGCCCGATGCAGGGGCTGGCCTGGCTCAATATTGAGCGCACCTTTCTTGAGATCCTGGCCGAGCAGCGCTGGGTGTGGATGATCCGGATGCATTCCGGAGCGCTCATCCTGCTGGCCCAGACGCTCTTCTTCTACAACCTGTGGGAGACGCTGTATGGTAAAAGCTATTTCATGAAGCCCATCGAAGAGAAGGTCGCCTGACATGCAGCTACTCACTGAAAGAAACATCGCCATCCTCGCCGTGGGAGCCTTCGGGATCTTCTCGGTTGGAGTGTTCTGCACCACGGTTCTGCCACGTTTTGTGGACCGTGAATTGATGGACCCCAAACCCAACATGCGCCCCTACACCGAACAGGAGGCACGCGGCCGAAAGGTCTACCTGGCCGAAGGGTGCGTCTATTGCCACACCCAGCAGATTCGTCACCTCAAATCGGACCAGAAACGCTATGGGTGGCGCCTCGTGGATGCGCCGCCCTCCAAGGGCTGGGAGTATGCCTACGACAACCCCCACTTCATCGGCACCAAACGCACCGGCCCCGACTTGGGACGCGTAGGGGGAAAGTACTCCTCCGAATGGCACTGGTCCCACTTCAAGAATCCACGCGACCTGGGTGAAAAATTTCGCAACCTCCCCGAGTCCAAGATGCAGCAGGCCTCGATCATGCCCTCATACGCCTACCTGAGCGATGAGCAGATCAAAGACCTGACGGCCTACATTCAGACTCTCGGACGGAATGTCAACTGGCGGAAGGACAAAGATGGGCAGTTGCTGAATGATTATGAGGAGTAGGGGAACGGGGAACTAACCACGGAGCACACGGAGGCACGGAGGCGAGACGTCATGCAAAAAGACGATATACTCGAAGAGACCAACGAGATTGAACAGGGCGATCACGGCGTCCACCCCATGATCTGGGTCGTGACCGCAGTGCTGGTGTTGACCTGTGTGATCTACTTCTTCACCCACCTCGTAAGGCCGGCGTGAGGCGCTGATGCCTACGCCCGCCGCCATCATAGCCGCCCTCATCACCGGAGTGGGACTGGCGTGGGTCTCGATCCCCCACTGCTTCGGCATGTGTGGTGCGCTCCACCTCACGGTCAGCTGCATTCATTCCGAACGCCCGATCCGGGCGCTATCGATCTTCAACTTAGGACGCCTCCTGGGCTACACCATTCTGGGGGCAGTGGCTGGCGGGGCCGGTTTTCTGATCAACAAGGCAGGGGTGAGCTGTTGTGGCAACGCAACATCACCGCCCATATTCTCGGCCCTGATCCCGGCCGTCATGTTTCTGGCACTAGCCGTCGGTGCCCTACGCAAGCGTGGCGTGGCCGGTAGCGTTACGCCCCTACTCAAGAAGCTGCTCGGTAAAGTCGGCCTCTTCACGAGCGGCTGCGCCGCCTCGCTTCTGCCCTGCGGCGTACTCTACGCCGCCCTCGCGGCCGCCGTCGGCACGGGTGGAATCATCACCGGCAGCGTGCTGCTCTTCGTCTACTGCCTAACCATCACCGTCGTCATGCAGCTCGTCCTCATCGCCGGCCACGGCATCCACCACTCCATCAAGGAGCGAATCGAGACCGTGCTGCCCTACATCTTTCTAGGATTGGCCCTGCTCTACTTCGCGATCTTCTTTTCGAAGCTGTAGTCGGCAATTGAATAACCACGGAAAACACGGACACTGTGCCTCGGGTCATCCGTAAAGAACGACCGCGCTCTGGCTCGGCCTTTCTTCGTCAACGCGGGCAAGGCTGTTGGGCGATTTGCCTACGCTGCCGCCGCTACGGCGCGCTGCGCTTTTTGAGGAAGGCGAACGCTGACAAAGTATGATTCCGGGTAGAGATAGTCTTCTCCGGATTCATCGATCACGCGGACGTATCCGTCACGTGCTGCGCGCTTGTCAGGCAGGATCTGGTAGATCTTACGAAGATCCAGGTCCTCGCATTCCTCATTCCGCACGCACATGACAAACTTGGGCTGTGTTGTTGATTTCATTTTGCTAACTCAGGAAGCGTTTGATCTTCATCTTCTTCTTGCCAACACCGTGGGCCTCGTACCAGTGCACTTCAGCGTTGCGGGTCGAACCGCCGCCAGTGCGCACCCGGGCAATGCCTTTGAGTTTGCGCCAGCGCCCGGGACCAAACTGGCGGCGGATACGCATAATGTCACGAATGCTACCGCCGACGGCAATGGTCTCAACCTGTTCGATCTTGCCGACGACCTCGAAATGCATGAACTACTATATCGCACTGTGCTTCAAATATCAACTCACTGGACTCTTCACGCATTGCTCTTTAGTATCCCATTCAATGATCTGTGTGGATTGCTCATTCGGCTTAGATTCGAGAAGAGAACGCGGGGAGTCTACAATGTGTTCCGGCATCTTCCTGGGATTGGCCCTGCTCCACTTCGCGATTCTCTTATCGAAGTTGCAGCAGAGTGCCTCCAGACCCGTCAATTGGCACGACAAGGTTCCAAGACTTAAGGAATCCATCAGAATGGCTCTCAAGAAGCGGCTCGTGAATGCTATCGATAGCGCATCATAGCACGACGAATAGGCACAAAACAGTCACGCCAAGCCAAGAAGAGGGAAGGATGGACTGAAGCCCAACAATATATCAATTGACATGCCATCCCAGTCCTCCATGATCGCGGTGAAACTGATAGCGCACTAGAAGCATTTGCTTGATCTGGAGAGGGAAGATGCGATGAGCACGGAATACTCCCCCGCTGCTGAATACAACTCCTTGCGGTCCGAGCTTCTTCAAGGCAAGCGGTACGTCTTCGAGCGCCGCTTGCTCATCGTTACGCTGAGTCTCGCGGGGCTGAACCTCATAGACAAGGCGTACGTCGCCTACCTTCCCCCTATGGCCATCGGGCTTCTCATGTTCAATCTGTGGTTCACGGTTAGCGGAAACACCTGAGCATCACACAATGTCCCCCATACACGTATTCGTCACAAAGGAGAGAGAGTAAGCATGCATGAGATCATCTGCCCGCACTGCGGGAAAGCATTTAAGATTGATGAAGCCGGGTATGCGGACATTGTGAAGCAGGTTCGCAACAGCGAGTTCGATCAGCAGTTGCACGAGAGGCTTGAACTTGCCGAACAGGACAAACGTACCGCCGTTGAGCTCGCCAAGAACGAGGTCAGCAGCGCATTGCAGAAGGCGGCCGCGGCCAAGGATGCCGAGATCCAGGGATTGAAGGCCACACTTGATGCCAGTGAGGTCGCGCGGCAACTGGCCGTGACCGAGGCGCTACGTGCCATAGAAAAAGAGCGCGACGCGCTCGCCAACGAACTGGAACAAGCGAAGCATGATCGCCAAGCCGCCTCCACACTCGCCGAGGCAACCCTTGCCAAAGAGCTGCAGCAGACCGCCGCCACAAAAGACGGCGAGATTCAGGCGCTGAAGGCACAGCTCGGCACCAACGACATGGCGCACAAGTTGGCCATCACTGAGGCCGTCAGTGCGGTGGAGCGCCAGCGCGACGAACTGGGCAACAGCCTTAAACGAACGGAGCTTGAAAAGGCACTCGCAGAGAAGTCGCTCAAGGACAAGTACGAAACACAGATCAAGGATCGCGACGAATCGATCGAGCGCCTGCGGGACATGAAGGCTCGCCTCTCAACCAAGATGGTGGGCGAAACCCTCGAACAGCACTGCGAGATCGAGTTCAACCGAATTCGAGCGACGGCGTTTCCACGGGCCTATTTCGAAAAAGACAACGACGCCAGTACCGGAACCAAGGGCGACTACATCTTTCGAGACTCGGATGAGGCGGGTACAGAGATCGTATCCATCATGTTCGAAATGAAGAACGAGAGCGATACCACCACAACCAAGAGAACAAACGAGGACTTTCTTAAGAAGCTTGATAAAGATCGCACCGAAAAGGGCTGCGAGTACGCCGTGTTGGTCTCACTGCTCGAGCCCGATAGTGAGCTCTACAATACCGGTATTGTTGACGTGTTTCACCGCTACCCGAAGATGTACGTCGTCCGGCCGCAGTTCTTTCTACCCATCATTACGCTGTTGCGGAACGCCGCGATGAATTCGCTTGAGTACAAGACAGAACTTGCGCTCGTTAAGGCTCAGAACGTCGATATCACACACTTTGAGAACGATCTCGAAACATTCAAGACCGCATTCGCGAAGAACTATGATCTGGCGTCGAGGCGCTTCAAAACGGCCATCGATGAGATTGACAAATCAATTGACCACCTACAGAAAACGAAGGACGCCTTGCTCGGCACGGATCGGAACCTTCGTCTGGCCAATGACAAGGCACAGGACGTAACGATCAAGAAGCTGACCCGGCCCAACCCCACGATGGCAGCCAAGTTCGAAGCGCTAAAGAATCAAGATTCCTCCGACACTGAGGGTGCTTAGGGACAGGGCATCTGGGCAGCTCTACCCAGCCTGTTTGGCCCCAATCACCGAGCCAATCTTCACAGCTTGTCTGTCCCCACTGGCGCCCACTGGTGCCGACTCGTGCCTCTTACCTTCGCGTCCCTTGCCTTCGCCGGGGGGGATATCGGCCACAAATGGGCGCATCAGCGTTTCGTTGCATAGGTCCCAATCGTAAGTGTAATCCTGCTCGTGATCGAAATCCGAGCACGATTACGATTATGAATAACGCGGGAGGCTGATGGTCTCAAGTAGCCCCGGGCCGTCCCGGCCCAAGGGCATGCGAGGAGGGTGCACGTCTCGGGCATGTGCGGCCTTCTGTCTTGGCATGCGCAATCTGTGTCTGTTCCTCGCTCAGCGCTGGGGCCGGGACGGCCCCTCGCTACTGCGAGCCCGGGCGAATCATCGGCACTTGAGCGAATCAGCCACCCACGACGGAAAATAGTGAAGCTTTCGAATCCACTGCCCTGCAACGAATCGCAGATGCGCCCGCCACAAATCGCGTCTCCACTCCGTTCTTGACCCGTCGACCCGATATGTTGACACTCCCAGCTGCGAGAACCCTTTTTCAGAATGCTCTCAACGGGCGTGCGCCCCTGTCTCTGGAGCAGCGATTTCGCAGCAGATCAGATGACGATATATAGATCAGTAAGGAAATGAGGAAGAGATGAAGCGTTTGTGGATGGCTTTCGTGGCGGTGATGGTGGTTTCGTTTCTGGTGCTTGGGTGGATTGGCACTCGCATCTATCAGGAAATGCCGCCCATTCCAGAGGCGTTCGTGACGGCAGACGGCCAGATATTCATTGGCAGCGGCGAGATCACTGCCGGGCAGAATGTGTGGCAGACGATGGGAGGCATGGAAGTCGGTTCCATCTGGGGTCACGGCAGCTACGTCGCTCCTGACTGGACGGCGGATTGGCTGCACAGGGAAGCGGTCTTCATTCTTGACCGTTGGGCCATGTCTGACTACGACGCCGAGTTCGAAAAGCTCGACAATGAACAGAAGGCACAACTCGTTGCTCGCCTGACGAAGCTGCTGCACACGAACACGTATGATGCATCGACCGGCGCGGTCACGATTGATCCCATTCGAGTCGAGGCCTTCCAGGCCAATCTCGCCCATTACACCGAGGTCTTCTCGGACGGCAACGTCGACTACGCTATTCCTGCGGGGGCTGTGACTGACCCGGATCGGCTTCGCAAGTTGTCGGTGTTCTTCTTCTGGACGGCGTGGGCGGCTTCCACGGACCGTCCCAATGATATCAGCACCTATACGAACAATTGGCCCCATGAGCCATTGGTTGGAAACCGACCTACCGGCGACACGATTGTCTGGACCGGCGTGAGCATCATCATGCTGCTGGCGGGCATCTCGGCCATGGTATGGTGGTACGCTTCGAAGCGGCGTGAAGAAGCCGAGCCCACGCCTCCCAAGACGGATCCACTGGCACTCTGGGAAGCCACCCCGTCGCAGAAGGCCACCATTAAGTACTTCTGGGTCGTCTCCGCTTTGATCCTGGTGCAAATGCTGCTCGGGGTCGTGACGGCGCATTACGGCGTCGAGGGCGATGGATTCTATGGCTTTCATCTTTCGGAATGGCTGCCCTACAGCGTGACGCGAACATGGCATATTCAGATGGGCTTGTTCTGGATCGCTACGGCGTGGCTTGCCGCGGGGCTGTTCATCGGCCCGCTGGTCAGCGGTGAGGAGCCAAAGGGACAACGACTCGGCGTCAATGTGCTGTTTGGGGCGCTACTGCTGGTGGTGGTGGGTTCACTCACAGGCGAATGGCTGAGCATTCAGAACAAGATGACCGATACGGTCTCCTTCTACCTGGGACATCAGGGCTACGAGTACGTCGATCTGGGCCGGGTCTGGCAGATTGCCCTGTTGGTCGGACTGTTGCTGTGGTTGTTTCTTATGATCCGGGTACTGCTTCCGGCCCTGCGTAAGACCGGTGAAGCCAAGCAGCTGGTTGTTCTGCTGGCGGTTGCCTCGGGTGCTATCGCCCTGTTCTACGGCGCAGGACTGACATGGGGACATCACACACACTTGTCGATGGTCGAATACTGGCGTTGGTGGGTCGTTCACCTATGGGTGGAAGGGTTCTTCGAGGTCTTTGCTACGACGGTCATCGCCTTCATCTTCATGCGGCTCAATCTCATTCGCCCGGGCATCGCGGCGTCAGCGGCACTAATGTCGGCTACCATCTTTCTATCAGGTGGCATCATCGGGACCTGCCACCACTTGTACTTCTCGGGGACACCGACTGTCGCGCTGGTGTGGGGATCGGTCTTCAGTGCGTTGGAAGTGGTGCCGCTCGTCCTGGTCGGCTTTGACGCTACTGAAGACTTGCGACGATCGCGCAAGTCACCATGGGTCCTGAGATACAAGTGGCCGATTGCCTTCTTCGTGTCTGTGGCCTTCTGGAACATGATCGGAGCGGGACTATTCGGCTTCATGATTAACCCACCGATTGCCCTGTACTACATGCAGGGACTCAACACGACACCGCTCCATGGACATGCGGCCCTGTTCGGTGTTTACGGGATGTTGGGCATTGGCCTCATGCTCATTTGCCTGCGCGTGCTGATCCCCGGTAGGGAATGGCGAGATGGCCTGCTACGGTTCTCGTTCTGGGCGTTGAACGGCGGCTTGATGGGAATGTGCATCCTGAGCCTCTTGCCCGTCGGTCTGATGCAAACGAAGGCCTCCGTGGAACACAGCTACTGGTACGCCCGGAGCAGTGAATTCATGCAGACCGATCTGATGCAGACCCTGCGATGGATGCGCGTGCCGGGTGATATGGTATTCTTCCTGGGAGCCGTGGCACTTGTGTTGTTCGTGGCCGGACTGAAGACGGGACATTCGTTCCGGAAAGAGGAGCGTGCCTGACGGACGGCCCAGAGGAAGCATGCATGAGATCATCTGCCCGCCCTGCGGGAAGGCATTCAAGATCGTGGGTGCCTGATTGCCTCAAGTAGCCCCGGGCCGTCCAGGCCCGAGGGCATGCGAGGAGGGTGCACGTCTCGGGCATGCGCGGTCTTCTGTCTTGGCATGCGCCATCTGTGCCTGTTCCTCGCTCGGCGCTGGGGCCGGGACGGCCCCGCGCTACTGCGTGCCCAGGCTAGTCAACTGTACCTGAGCGAATCAGCCACCCACGAATGGGAATGATGCACCGCCTGCACAGCTTACCTGTCCCTACTCGCCTTCGAGCTTGAATGGCGAGCACAACTGTTCGTCTCGTCAGACAAGAGTCGATTCATCTCGCAACATGTGCCAATTTCATGGCTTCATCGTTTGTCCTGGTTTAGCTTAACGGCATGAAGGCCTGTACCCTGTGTGGTCGCCCCGTGGTGGGCGAAGATGCTGAGTTCTGCTGCCAGGGCTGTGCCGCGATCAACGAGATTGTCGGCAACCTGGCGGTCGGTGACGACGAGAAGAGTGCGCGCGTCAAAGCCATGCTGAACGCGCTCTTTGATGAGCCCCAGACCCTCCGCAAGGCGGTTGTCGGAAGAGAGCTCCAGACCCTCGACCTGATGATCGCCGACATGGTCTGTCCGGCCTGCGCGTGGATTATCCACTACTGCCTCAGCAAACTGCCTGGGGTGCAGAGTGTGACGATCAACTTCATGTCCGAGGTCTGCCAGGTCATTTTTGATCCCATGGTGGTCGGGCGCGACCGGATTGTAGAGGAGATCGAGTCGGTCGGCTATGGCGTACACGAGGGCGAGGTGAGCTCGGGCCGGAACTCGCTGCTCCAGCTCGGACTGGGCTGGTTCTACGCGCTCAACGCCATGATGCTCTCCTTCATCGTCTACTCGGCCGAGTTCTGGGAGGTGCCCGCGGCGATGGCGGCGGTGTGCGCCCTGCTGCTCGTGGTCTTCACAGCGCTGGTGATTGCCGGCCCCGGCCGTGCCACGCTCTCGCGCGGAATCCGGCAGCTACGCCATCGCCAGTTTCGTATGGAGAGCCTGATTACGCTCTCCACCACCACCGCCATCCTCTACTCCTTCAACTCCCTGCTGCACGGCAGCTTCGCGCGACTCTATTTCGATGTGGTCTGCCTCCTGATTATGCTCCTGCAAACCGGATCCGCTATCGAGACCGGCTTCTATGAGAAGATCCGGCGGCGCGTTCACGCTCTTCGCCACTGCCTACCCAAGAAGATCCATACGGTCGATGACCGCTTCGTCCCGCTCGACGAGGCGACCGCCGGTATGCCCTTCATAGTGACGCAGGGCGAAGTGGTGCCCACCGACGGGATACTCGAGGCCGACGCATCCTTCGATTTCAGCCACGTCACGGGTGAGAGCCGGGCGATCCATCTGCATGCAGGACAGCTAGTCGGGGCCGGCAGCCGCCTGCTGGACGAAACCGCCACACTCTATGTGCCGCCGGGAGGCGTCACGTCACTGATCGACCGTATGATCCAAGGCACGGTCTCCGCCTTCGACACGCGGGTCGAACAGCTCTCGCTGGGCGATCGTATTTCACAGATATTCGTTCCGGTGGTGATCGGCGTAGGGCTAATTCCGCTGGTCTGGTTCGCACTGCACGGGGACCTACAGAGCGGTGTCCTGCGCTTCATGGCCGTGCTCGTCGTCTCCTGTCCCTGCGCCTTCGGGATCGCCGAACCGCTCGTCCTGACCCTGGCGGTCGATCGCGTGCGACTGCTTGGCATTCAGATCTTCAACGGCGCCGTCCTACGCCTTCAGCCCGACATCGTGATCTTCGACAAGACAGGAACGCTCACCACGGGTGATCTTCAGGTCCGCGCCTTGCATTGGCTTCTTCCAGAGGACCCCCTGGATCTCGATCGTCTCGCCTCGCTGGAGAGCGGACTGGATCACCCCATTGCGCGTGCACTCAGTAGGCTGGGACGGCTTTGCCCTATCGATGGGCGCGATTTTGAGCGCACCACCGTTCGGGGCCATTGCGAAGGGAGCCTCTATCAGGCCGGCAAACCCTCTCTCTATGACGGACTTGAGGAGGAGTTGAAGAAGCGCGGCATCGCTCAAGCCGGTGGAGAGCAAGCCGCCTCGACCCTTGTCGCCTTCGGTGACGCCACATGCTGTCACCTTGTGATTGAGCTGGCGGATGACGTGCGCCCCGAGATTCCTGCCCTGCTCAAACAGATTCCGACGGCCCATCTCTGCTCGGGTGATCGGAAGCCCATGGTGGAGGCGGTGGCGGCGCAGCTTGGAATCACGCAGATGCGCTGGGATATGAGTATTGAGGATAAGCTGGCCTACATACGGGAGCTGCATGGCGAGGGACACACGGTCATGATGGTGGGCGACGGCGTCAACGATTCGCAGGCCCTCACCGCTGCGGACATCGGGTTGGCCGTGCTGGCGGGCGAACTGCCTGCCAAATTCTCTGCAGACGGGGCCTTCCTTGTCTCGGACCTCTCCGGCCTGGCGACATTCATCCAAACACTGGGCGAGCTGCGCAAGCGGATCAGACAGAACTACCTCTGGTCGTTCCTCTACAACGGGCTTGGTGTGACCCTGGCTGTTTCGGGACTGCTCTCCCCGACCTTCTGCGCCTTTGGGATGGTCTTCAGCAACGCCGTCGTGATCGCCAACTCCGTGCGCCGCCTGCGCACCATGCCGACGGCAGCGGTGGCCCGGCCCTGAGAAGAGAGGTGAACCACGGAAGGCACGGAATACATGGAAGGTACAATGTGACATCAATGGAATGGCGAAAGCGGAAGCTCCGCCTTGCGCTGCCTGCGCGCCGCGCCGCTACAACCGACCGTGGAGTCGGGATGACGCAAGCGGATGGCCACGCGCCCATGAGTCGGGCAACTCATTTTGCTTTAGACACGTGCGCCGTGACATGGGACACCACAATCACTAGAATGTCCTTCCATGAAACAGATCGCTATTTCGAAGGAGCCGGCCGAGCTTTACAAAGTGTTGAAGTTTGCGGACTTGGCTGCCAGCGGTGGTGCAGCCAAAGCGGCGATCGACGATGGTCAGGTTAAGGTGAACGGTGACCTTGAAACCCGGAGGCGAAAAAAACTCGTCGCAGGTGACACGATTGAATTTATGAATCAACGATTCGAAATAGTGCTGAACCAGGGCGGCGCGTAGAGAGCGGGCGGGGGTCACGCAAACAAGGGGAACATCATGCAATCAAAGAAACAGCGAGTCGTCGTGATCGGGGCCAGCGACAAACCGGAGCGCTACTCCAATCGTGCCGTGCGTCTACTGGCTCAATACGGTCACGATGTGGTGCCTGTTCATCCAGCCATTTCGGTAATCGAAGGGCTTCCTGTGGTTGCCAGCCTGGAAGATATCACGGGCCATGTGGACACGGCGACGCTCTACCTCTCTGCCGCGAGATCATCGGCACTGGCCGATGCCATCGTCCAGCTTCACCCCACGCGAGTGATCTTCAATCCGGGTGCCGAGAATCCAGATCTAAAGACGGCGCTGGAAACACATGGGATCCGCACGGAAGAGGCATGTACCTTGGTGCTGCTGAATACCGGCCAGTTCTAGCGCACCTGCGCCAGGATCTCCCGCGCAGCGGCGAGCTGGTTTTCATCGGGGCCAGCGCTCTGTTTGAGGACGATGGCGGTTCGGGCGGGGAGATAGAGGCGCAGTGTGTGGCGTAGCTGGTTGCCTTCGAGGAGCGCCGCCGTAGCGTGCTGTTGGTTGGCCATACGGCGATCGAAGCCGCCGAAGCGTGCTTCGTCACTGTCAAGCGTAACAACATAGCGGCCGAGGGGAACCTCGATATGATAGTCCGGGTAGGAATCGACTGGGTGGAAGTTGAAGACGAAGATGCTGCCGTGCCTCTCAAAGGCGAGCACCTTCTGATCGTTGTGGATGTATAGCAGGCGCGGCGGGCCTGCGCCCACAATGTGGTCATCCTTCACCATCTCAACCATGGCGCCATCAAAATCGGCTAAGTAGTGGTACTTGAGGGCCTGATTGTCGCGCAGGCTCCACTGGCGACGCGCGTAATGATAGGACCAGTTGTTGCCTTCGCGCGGGAAATCGATCCATTCGGGGTGCCCGAACTCGTTGCCCATGAAATTGAGATAGCCTTCGCCTGCGGTGGTCAACGTGGCGAGGCGGATCATCTTGTGCAGCGCGATACCGCGATCGACGCGGGGATGTGCGTCATCCACTGACATGTGGCTGTACATGGTGGCATCCATCAATTCGAAACTGAGCGTCTTGCTGCCAACCAAAGCCTGGTCATGACTCTCGGCATAGCTGATGGTCTGCTCGTCCTGGCGACGATTGGTTAACTCGTGCCAGATGGTGTTGATCGACCAGTGCTCGTCCGGCACCTCCTTGAGCTGGCGGACCCAGCAGTCGGAGACCCCCATGGCGAGGCGGAAATCAAATCCGCAGCCGCCATCGTCGAATGGTACCGCCAGGCCGGGCATGCCGCTGACATCCTCGGCGATCGTCACCGCCTCGGGATTGATCGCATGAATCAATCGGTTGGCCAGGGCCATATAGACCCAGGCGTCCTCGTCCACAGCCCAGTCGAAATACTCACCGTAGTTGGAGAAGGAGTGGCCCAGGCCGTGGTGGAGGTAGAGCATGCTGGTGACCCCGTCGAAGCGGAAGCCATCGAAACGGTACTGATCCATCCAGAAGCGGCAATTGGAGAGCAGGAAGTGCTGCACTTCCAGTTTGCCGTAGTCGAAGCAACGTGAGTCCCAGGCGTCATGATCGCCGCGGCCCCCGTCGTGGAAGAATTGGTATCGTGATCCGTCAAATTCTGAGAGCCCCTCCACCACGTTCTTGACGGCGTGGGAGTGGACGATATCCATGATGACAAAGAGCCCCATTCCGTGCGCCGCATCCACCAGCTCGCGCAGCTCGTCCGGTGTTCCGCAGCGCGAGGAGGCGGCAAAGAAGTTGGAGACGTGGTAGCCGAAAGAGCCGTAGTAGGGATGCTCCGTGATGGCCATGAGCTGAACGGCGTTGTAGCCCGCATCGACGATCCGCGGCAAAATATATTCACGGAACTCGCTGTAGGTCCCTACGCGGCCCCACTCCTGTGCCATGCCCACATGGGCTTCATAGATCAGCAGAGGTGTCGGGCGCGGCGGGTTGCCATAACGCCACTGATAGGGCTCCTCAGGCGACCAGACCTGGGCGCTGAAAATATGCGTGCCCGGATCCTGGCAGACGCGTCGCGCGTGGGTCGGCATGCGATCGCCGCTACCGCCATCCCAGTGCATGCGGAGCTTGTAGGGATCTTCGTGTTTCAAGACATTGGCCGCGACATGCAATTCCCAATCGCCCTTATCGTTCAGGCGGTGCAGGGCAAAGCCGTCCAATTCGGCCCACTCAGAGAAGTTCCCAACCAAGTAGATGGCCGTGGCGTGGGGGGCCCATTCGCGAAAGACCCAGCCGTCGGGGGTGGGATGCAGGCCATAGTAGTCATAGCCGGAGGCAAACCCGGCCAGATCCCCGCTCGGTGCCAGCCGCGCAGCGGCATCGTTGACACGGTCCCAGCGTCGCTGGATCGTGTCGCTATAAGGTTCCAGCCAGGAATCACGGCTGATCATGGACAAGGGGGCGGTCGAGCATGCGTTCATAGATATCAATGTACTCTCGTGCTATATTGGCGTGGGTGAAGCGCGCCGTGCTCTCCCGCATGATCCGACCGACCTGCGCCTGCTTGATCTCGGCTGGGAGCCGGTAGAAGTCCATGGCGCGCTCGATCGCCCACCACAGCCCGTTGCTGTCATACGTCTCAAACAGGAACCCATTGCCGCTATCGCCCGCAATATCCAGCATGCTGACCGTGTCATGCAGTCCGCCCGTATCGTGTGCAATCGGCAGCGATCCATAGATCGCGCTCACCATCTGCGGCAGGCCGCAGGGCTCAAATTTAGAGGGCATCAGCATGAAATCGGAGGCCGCATAGGCTTGGTGCGAGGTCTCTTCGTCAAAGTCATACACTGCCACACGGTCGTGCAGGCGATGTCGATTGACGATGCCGCGGAACCAGATCTGAAACGGCCCCGTGGCGACAAACACGACCTGCAACTTCTCTTTACCATAGTGCGACACCAAGCTACAGAGGATGTCGGCCAGGAGTTGACACCCTTTCTGCACCGGATCAAGCCGCGATGGCCAAAAGAGCAGAGGGGCCTTTGCGTCCTGAATCAGCCCGAGCCGTTCCTGCAGATGCAGCTTGTTGCGCCGCTTGCCCTCAACATGGTTAGCCGCCGTATAGCGCGCTGAAAGCAGCGGGTCGGTGGCCGTATTGTAGGCGGGGTCCGGGGCATTTAGAATGCCCGCCGCGCAGCCCGCGATCAGTTTCTGCGTCATCTCGCCACGCACCGCCGGTGGCACAAAGGGGTGATGACCATCGCAGATCTCATGCAGAAACGTCGGGCTGACTGTATTGACGAAGTGGGCGCCAAAGATGGCACTGGCCAGCAGGTCAACTGGATTGCCCCAGCGTGACGAGTTGTAGTCGGGGGCATACCAGCGGTAGAAGAGCGACTGCCAGAACTCCGCCACATCGATGCCAGAATCTTCAATCGCGGCCAGGGTCAGCTGCTGCGTGTGGATGTTATGGACGGTGAAGAGGGACGGTATGCCGTGCCGACGCGCCATGGCGGGAATCAGCCCGGTCATCCAGTCGTTGCAGTGAATCAGATCGGGGTTGACGTTGGGGATGATGTTATTAATCACCTCTCGCTGGAAGGCGAGGGCCAGCTTGTGACTGACGTCCACCGAGGAGCTGTATACCTCGCTCTGGTAGTAGAAGATACGGTCCTGGGCCAAATGAATCCGCGAGTCGGGGAGAACGCGCTTGTAGATCCTCAGCTCTTCGTTAATGAGACGTCCTACGTCAACACTGAACATGCGCCGGTAGTGGGGCAGCGCCACATGCACATCGGCCCCCAGCTCAAAGAGGGCTGACACGAGTGAGGCCGACACGTCCGCCAAACCACCGGCTTTGGCCTTGAGGTGGTGAGCGGCGTTGCCCATTCCATCGGGAAGGTAGGTTATTTCCGGCGTTACAATCAGAATTCGCGGATTGCGTGCCATGCTCACTCAGCCTTCCTTGTACGATTATTTATCAACTTACGCCCCATTGGCCCAGGTGGTAAACCCGGGCATGGTGCTTGACCAGTCCGATCCACGCGGCACCACCCGTGCGGTCAGACCATAGCGCCCGGGGCGCTTGCATGGCAACTCCTGGCGATAGACATAGCGGCCATCGCCTTGATCCTCTGTCATCGCCATCGCCAGTGACTCGCTATCGATAATCTCGTTCTTCGAGTCGGCCAGGCCATAGTAAACCTCTACATCGACCTCGTCCGGTTTCAGATCGCCCAGTTCGACGACACTCGTCACAGCGAACGTATCGCCTACATGGAGAGAGGCGATATCGCGATCCGCCACCGGCATGGCAATCCGAACGCCGCTCCAGGAGCCCCCCAGGCGCTCGCGTTGAGCCACCAGCTGCTTCGCCTCCCGCCCCCCCTCCTCGGTCAGCCGATCATACACCGCCAACGCCGTGTTGTAGTAGCGGCCCTGATAGTCCGCCACCATACGGTGCGTCGTGAAGAAGCCAAGCCCCATCTTCATCGAGGCCTGCATCATCGCGACCCAGCGTTGCGGTACGCCGTTCTTGGCACGGTTATAGAAGGTTGGGATAATCTCATCCTCAATGAGGTTGTACAGCGCATGTGACTCGACTGCATCCTGATAATCCGCATTGGTATAGTCATCACGATTGCCGATGGCCCAGCCCGTGTCGGGCGTATAGCCTTCGTCCCACCAACCATCCAGGATGCTGCAGTGCAGCCCTCCATTGACCGCCGCCTTCATGCCCGACGTGCCACTGGCTTCCTGCGGACGGCGCGGTGTATTCATCCAGACGTCCACGCCCTGCACCATATAGCGCGCGAGCTGAATATCGTAGTTTTCGAGGAAGATGATCTTATGCCGCACGGAATCCTTGCGGGCGAAGTCCACCAGCTCCTTGATCAATCCCTTGCCCATCTGGTCGGCCGGGTGCGCCTTCCCGGCGAAGACGAACTGAATAGGCTGCGCGTCATTGGTCAGCAGGGCTTCGAGGCGGGCCGGATCCTTGAGCAGGAGGGTGGCGCGCTTGTAGGACGCAAAGCGACGTGCAAACCCGATGGTGAGGGTGTCGGTATCGAGGACGGAGGCAATGCTATCGAGCTCCTTACGTGTGGCATTGCGCACGCTGAATTGACGCTCGCCATACTCGCGCGTGGCGCGCACCAGGCGAGCGCGGCCCAGCTCGTGTGTGCGCCAGAGCACTTCCGCAGGAATGCGGTCTATCCGTTTCACAACACTCGCATCCCCGGAGTGATCTCGCCAGTCCGGCCCGAGGTAACGATCGAACAGAGCCGCGTTTTCGGTCGAGAGCCAGGAGGATATGTGGACGCCGTTGGTCACGTGGCCGATCGGCACCTCCTCCACCGGCAGCGACGGCCAGAGATAGGACCACATACGACGGGCCACGACGCCGTGCAGGGCGCTGACGGCGTTGAAGTAGTGTGCAAAGCGCATCCCGAGGATGGTCATCGAGACATCCTCCGAGGAATCCGCCCCAGGGGCCTGACCCCAGCGCACCACATCAGCAGCCTTGACCCCAACTTCGGATTCAAGCGCGGTGAAGTAGGGCTTCAGCATCGACACCGGGAACGTTTCGTTACCGGCCGCCACCGGGGTGTGCGTGGTGAAGACGTTTGTGCGGGACATGACCTCGAAGGCTGTCTTTGTATCCATGCCCTGTGAGGCCACCAAGTGCGCAATGCGTCCCAACCCAAGAAAGGCGGCGTGGCCTTCGTTGAGATGAAAGACATGCGGGTCATATCCCATCGCCAACAGGGCGCGCACGCCGCCCACGCCAAGCAGCATTTCCTGACGAATGCGCATGATCTGGTCGCCACCGTAAAGCTGCGCCGTGATACCGCGGAGTTCACCCGCGTTGGCGGGAATATTGGCATCCAACAAAAAGAGGGGCACACGGCCGACATCCAGGCGCCAGACCTCAGCATGTAGCTGACCGTCGGGCAGCGGCACACTGATCTGGATGGGCCGATTCTCGCCATCACACACCTTGGTGGCCGGCAGGTTATGCATCTCGGTCTCCGGGTAGACCTCTTGCTGCATACCGTCAGCGTCCAGGTACTGCTGGAAGTAGCCCTGACGATACATCAGCCCCATCGCCACGAGAGGTACGTTCAAATCGGAGGCCGACTTGAGATGATCGCCCGCCAGGCAACCCAGGCCGCCGGAGTAGAGGCGTACACTCTCATGAATACCGAATTCTAAAGAAAAATAGGCGACGCCGTTGCGTGAGGGAGTCGTCGGCTCTCCGTTGCGCGTCTTGAGGACCTGCGCTTCAAACTGCTCCTGCACTTCACCTATATGGGCGATGAAGCCGGCATCTTCACTCAGCTCTGCAAACCGCTCAGGTGGCACCTCACTGAAGAATCTCAACGGATTGTGTCGGCATTCAGCCCAGAGTGAGGGGTCAATCCTGCGAAATAATTCGATTGCATCGGGGCACCAGCACCACCAGAGGTTGTGGGCCAGGGTCTCAAGGAAACTCAGCTTCTTCGGCACCGAGGGTGCCACATTGAACAACTGGATATTCTTCATCAATTCACCTTCTCTATCTAAAATGTTTCACACGGTGGTCCCGCCCAACAGGCCGGACTACGCGACATCCACCACGCTATTGAGCGATCCATGCTCATTGGGCACCCAGTCCGGGCACTCTGGATCCACGCACCAGACATCGTTCACCACAAACTTATACTGATATTGGCCCGGTTCCAGAAGTATGTTCAAAGTATAGACATCACCCTTCCGCTTCAGGACGTGCCTGGCGGGGGCCCAACCGTTGAAGGTACCTGCGACGGAAACCGAACTCTCCTCAGCGGCTCGAATGCTGAAAGCAACGCGACGCCGTTTAACTTTTGTTGTCATCTCTTATCGCTCCCTCTAAATGTGATCCTATGGCGCACCTTTCGGCCTCTGCCCCCCGCGAGGGCCCATGGAATCGGTGAACGCCAGTGTACGTGTCCAAATCGGCGTGAATTCTATGGATTCTGCGTGAGAAGTGCAAGCACACGATAGAGCTCGGTGACGCCCCACGCCTGTGCCCCGCACCCGCGATCGGCGTGCGGGGCATCGCCATCAAGGATCTCGGGGATCTGCCCCAGGCAGCCCCGGTTGAGCAAGATCTCACTGCTCAGAAGCAGGGCCAGCGCACTCTCGCGGGCGGCCGGTCCGTGAATCTGAACCAGTGCCTCGCAGTAGGAGGGAAAGGGCCATGTCCACGCCGTCCCGTTGTGATAGGCCGGCTTACGACGCCGGTCCTCGTCACCACGATAGTGCCCCTGGTAGGGCTGCTGCGGATCGTTCAGGAGTTCCCCATCACGATGGACCGGCAGGACGTAGCTGACGGGGCGGGCGGCCAGACTGCGAATCGCCCCCGGCACGAGCAGTTGCTCGCAACTCCTCAAAATGTCGATACATAACTCCCGCTCAGTAGCCGCACCCAACGTGATCGCCAAAAGCTGGTTGGAGCGGATATGATCGTCTGCCTCAGCATCGGCGGCCACCACGCCGGGTGCAGCATGCAGACAGTCCGACAGTCCGCCCTGAGGCCCGCCCCTGGGATAGAGCGCCAAAATGGAGGTCTGGACCTGCGCCGCCAGCTCAGCCAACCCGCTGTCGGACTCAAGCTGCGCCATAAACGAAAGGGCCCGATACCACAGCGCCTGGATCTCGATCGGATACCCCTCACGCGGGGTACCGGCCGGGTAGTTGGTGTCCATCCAAGTGAAGTGGGAGGGGCTGAAGATCAGCCCGCTGGCAGGATCCATTGCGATGCCGTTGGGCGTACCGCTACGGTAGTGGGCCACGATCGACCGGATCACCTCGCGCACCGGTCGTCCCCCACAATCCATATCCGGCAGTGTGGAGTCCCCCGCTTCCACCAGGTCCGCGCAGGAGACGATGAACCAGAGCGGCGCGTCGGAGGTATCCCGGTCGGAGTCATCATCACCACGAATCATGTTGGGCAGGGTTCCCTGACGCTCGAACCGGGCAAACTGTCGCAGAATATCGCGAGACTCGCTCAACATCCCCGCCGCAATCATCCCGCGCAGGCAGATTAGCGTGTCGCGGCCCCAGTCGAGAAACCAGGGATAGCCGGCCACGACCGTCAGCGAGTCATCGCGCCGCACCACGTAGGCATCCATCGCTCGCCGCAGGGAGGCCAGTAGATCGGTGGCCTCGCCATCGGGCGGCGGTGGCGGGTCGGGTGGCGGCAGACGGGGCGTGGCACCGTCAATCTGAATAGAGGCTTCCAGCAGAACCGACTGCCCCTCACCAAGCTCGCACGCCAAGTAGCCCGGACTGAACAGGTCGGAGGCACCATCCAGTCCCCGATCAGCTTCGTGCGGATGACCGACCATGTAGGTCCATTCCGGCTCCTGTTGAAACCGGCCGCCCTTCATGGTTACATCAAGCGACCGAGAGGGGTCGGGGCTGAACAGGAAGCCATCCGGGCGCGAGTCGATGGCCTGCGGCCACCGCCCCTCCAAACCGGAGTAGGCCTTGGTCTTGGCGTGGTTAATCCGATCCTCAACATCCGGACGAACGACCAGCCGCACGGCGTGGGTGTCGGGCAAACTATCTTCATCCACAATTCGGGTCCGGCTGAAACGCAGCTCCATGCGGTTCTCACCTCTCGGCATGCGAAGCGCAATCGATACACCAACGACCTGCCCGCGGCCAACCGGCACCGCAAACCGCCAGCGCACCTCGCCATCCGGCTGCTGGCCAAAGGCGGTCAGGCAGGCCCGGCTCAGCTCCCGAGAGTACCCTTGATAGATCACCCAGGCCCGGCAGCGCGTCAGCATGACGTGGCGATCAACCGGTACGTCAGGATGGCCGTTCGCGGCCAGCAGAGCATCGTACTGACTCTCAATCTCACCCCAACCGGCCCGCACCTGGACCATGGCGCCGCGGCCGTTGGTACACAAGGCGTAACAGCCACGGGCAATGGCCTCCTGCCCGGGCAGTTCGAGCTGCAGGCCCCGCCCGCGCGGCGGAAGCAGAAGGAGTGTATCCTCGCCGCGGCGCGTGCCGGCGGGATCATAGACGCAGAGATGCAGCACAGCGCGGCGGGCACCCGCCGCCGCATCCGGGGGTTTACGCGGGGGCACGAGGATCACGTGCTGGCCCGCCGTCTCGAAGCTGCGGGCACGATGGGTGATGACGCCTTGTTCTTCGAGATCGGCCCTGAGAGGGTGGTGAGACTGTAGCAGCAGGGCGTGGCCGTCTGGCCACATAACATCGCGGGCGAGGTCCTGTGGCCAGAGCCATGTGGTGAGTGCGAAGCTCCCCTGTGGGGCACGGGCGCACCAATAGGCGGCTGGGTCAGCCAGATAGTACTCGGCTTCCTCCCTCAGATTCAGGTCGCCCACATCACCACCCCCGGTGATAAAGAGCTGCAATTCCAAAACCGCTGCACGGGCACGCTGATCGAGCACCGCACGCGGCTCACGGCCGCCGGTGCGCGATTCAAATGGACGTCCCAGACAAAACGCTTCACCAGGCGCCAGGATCAGCCGGTAGCCGCCCTCGGCTGCGTCGGTGGCGATCGACCGCCCCGTCAGTAAGTCAACCGTGTCAGCCGCCACGCCAAACTCATGCGGCTTCCAGCGCGCAGTCTGCGGGGCCTCGGCATGAAGATTGACCAACACCAATACCGGCTCGCTATTTTCGCTCGACCGCACCAAGACAAGCGCATGGGCTCCCTCTTGGGCAATGGGGTGCAACTTGGCGCCAGCCCCGAAGGCGGGATGAGAGGCCAGGAGACCGTTCAGGGCGGTGATTTCTGGCACCTGATTTTCCACGGCCCCCCAGTTCAGCGATGGCGCGCCATGCACGTCAATCTGTTCGCGGGCAAACCATTCGACGCCAGCCGTAATGCCGAACGCACCCTCCATGGAACTGAGGGCCGCCAGGGCGGTCCGCAGCCGCGCATAGCCAGGCGAGGAGGCCGCCAGGCGGGCGTTGTCATGCGTTTCGGAAAAATGAACCATCAGCCCGCGGCTCTCCGCCATGCGTGCGGCACCCATCACCTCGGCATCGATCTGGGGAAGGTCGTAGCTCTGGAATAGTTCCGAATATGCCCAGTTTAGATTGGCACCATCCAGGAGTTGCTCGGTTGTTGCGCGCAGGCCGCCCAGCCCTTCAAGCAGAAAGACTGTATCGGGAAACTCGGACCGCACCTTGGCCGTGATGTAGCGCCAGACGTTATACGGAACCATATAGCCGGCGTCGCAGCGGAAGCCGTCCACCCCGAACCGGCACCAGCGCAAGAAGACCTCGGCCATCGCCAGCCACAGCGCTTGACCCGCTCCATAGTCCAGTTCGGACAGATCCTCCCAGGTCACGCCCCAAGCGCCGGGTGAGAGGAGATCCCCGTCCCGTCCGCGGGCAAACCATTCCGGATGCTCGTTCTGAAGATGGGAGGCCCAGCCGGTGTGGTTGGCTGGAATATCCATCAGCACACGGCCACCGCGGGCATGGATGGCATCCACCAGCTCAATGTACTGCTCCAGCGGTGTGGTGTGCCGGTCAAACTCTGCTAGAGCCGGATTGACATCCATGAAATCGAGCGGGGCGAATGGACTGCCGAAGCGCCCCATGCGGGCAAACGTGGTGGGTACAGGATGAACCGGAAGCAGGTGCAGGGCGCGAAAGCCCAGTGTGCCGATGATGTGGTCCAATTCGCCAATCAGGTCGCGGAACGTACCGGAGCGCGGGATCACCGTGAATCCGGCGGCATCCAGCTTAACAGCCGCCGCCTGCTGTTCAGGCGACACCGCACCCCTCACGCGATTGGGCCCGAACTGGCGGACAAAGGCCGTGTAGAGCGAATTGGCGCAGACCGTTTCAGCCGGCTCCACCTTGATCACCACATTGTCGCCTCTCTCCCATACCGGTTCCGCGCCGGGCGAGGGCAGCAGGAATGGCTTGGCTTCGAAGCGGCCCACCTCGCACAGTCCCAGCGTCAGCTCCCATTCCGAAGGGGCCACCTCGTGCATGGGGACGTCGTGCCAGTCGCGATCCAGGACCGGCGTCTGCCGCTCCACGTAAGAGATAATCTCCTGCCGCCGCACCGCGGCCCACCCAATGTTGCTGCGCAGAAACGCCGCTCCCGCGCCACCTGAGGGAGCGGTCAGCCTGAACGTGATCGTATCCCCGCGAAACCGCCGAAGGAATCTGCCGGGTGACGGTGTCTGTTGTAGCGCCATCCGGGAACCATAAGGTCGGCAGGGATAGGTGACAAGTGGCGAGTACGAGGCGGCGCGCCTCAGGCCGACTGAAGCAGGACACGCAGCACATCCGCCGCACTATAGTTTGGGCTGGACCCGCTACAGAAACGCCCGATGCCCGCCACGTCATCACCCAGGGTGACAAGGGCCAGCTCAGATCGACCATCCGGCCGAATCTGCGGCATACCGACGTTTGAGATTAACGCGTTGCAGAGGCACTGGCGGCCGACGGTCGCCTCAAGCGCGCCCCCCTTGGCCACATAGGCCGCTTCCGGCTCGGCCGGGCAGCGATACCCGATCGTGTGATCTTCTTTGCGATAGAGTTCGCGCAGCAGACCAATATCGCAGATGCGCCGACGGGCGGCATAGACCTCCGGATCGGAGAGAGATCCCTCCAGCTCCGCCACCTTGAAAGGAAAACCGGTCGGGGACGCAACGGGGTCGGTAAACACCTTTACCTCGCCCTTGCGGGCGCGCGTAACCAGCGTCTGCCGGATCGACGGGACCAGTCCGGACTCTTCGCACAGCGCGAAGGCCGTACCGACCTGGACGCCTGTGGCCCCTTCGCTGAGGGCAACCTGCAACCGCTCGGGGGATCCGTAACCACCCGCCAGCCAGAACGGCAGCCCCAGGTCGCGGATCTGCTGAAGATTGACCACGTCACGATCACCGTACATGGGCTGTCCGAGGGCATCATACTGCGCGGTACCACGCGGCGGCGCGTTGTGACCGCCAGCCGTGCACCCCTCAACGATCAATCCTTCGATCGATCCGGTGGAGCGGCGGAACAGCGTCTTGGCCAACACGCCCGATGAGACGATCGGAAAGAAGGCGGGACGCGGCAGGGCGGCCGTCGGCGTCTCCGGCTCTGCAAACGCTGCCGGATCAAACCGCATCCGTAAACTGTCGCCCGCTTCGGCCCCGTGTACGAAGACCGGATAGCTGGTCGGGTCATGCTGCGCCAAGGCATCCATTACACCGGGAATTTCAATCGGGATACCCGCCCCCATGATCACGACCGCGACGCCCGCGAGCATGGCCCCATAGAGCGAGGGCAGATGGGGAAACTGAATCTTCTCGAGATAGTTGATACCCACCGGATTGTTGTGCCCTTCGCGGGCCAGAAAGACCTCTACAAAATTGGACGCTATGCTCAGCGCTTCGGACTCGCGATCACCTTCAACCACGTCCATGCGCGGCCGGGGGTATGGCGCGTCCGGTGCGCGTCCCTCGGGAATAAAGTAGTCAGATACAATACGTTGCACCATCGCGGGAAACGGCAGGTTTTCCAAGGCCCGTCTGACATGGCCGCCCGGATCGCCATCCTGCAGGCGACGGACCAAAACGTGCGCCAGCCCGGTACCGGACACTACGCCCAATTGACCCAGGCGCGATACGGCACCCGCCAGGGTCCAGCTCGAGACCCCCGCGCCCATGCCGCCCTGAATAATGACTGGTGTCGGTGTGTTCATTCGGAGAGAAAGTATGCCCATACATTTTCCGGATTGCCAGAGGAAACACAGGGCCGTTGACGGTTATTCGCTCCCCGCAAGAAAGGCGAGCCACCAACCTCACTATCGGCATCCAACAGCAGTCGGGCGGTAACCCACAGCCTCCGAGAATCGCAGTGGGCTCTTAGAAGGTGTACGAGGCACCCAGCGTCAGAACGGGGTAAAGAACGAAAGGATCGAGGTCCTCTTCGATCTCCTCCTCTTCTTGAGCCAAGTTGGAATTCAAACTGGCCTGTAGAAAGGGGTCCGTGGAGGTCGCGCTCAGCATCACTTTGGGACTGCCCTGCACGAGCACCCCGAGATCGAGAGCAAAATGCCAGTGCGAATCCGCCTGCGCCGCGTTGCCCCATCCAATGCCGACGTAGGGCGCGAAGGTGTTGAAATCGATCACGCCGTCCAAGCGCTGGAGTTCGTACTCCTCCCCGTTGATAATGACCGTGTCGCCTGCCGTCACGGTGAGACTACCCTCGTTGCCGTTATAGAACGCCCCTGCCGACAACCGGAAGCCTCCGCCACCCGGATGCCAGTCCAGGAAGGCCCCCAACGTCATCAGATCCAAAGTGGCCTCCACTTTGTCCACAGATGCGACCACATCCGCACCGACATCCTCTTCATCAAACTCATAGTCATCATAGGTGTAGCTGAAGGCATTGCCCGAGAGGCGCACGTTCACCCTGTCGCTCAGACCCACCGTCAGGTCGACACCGATACCGGGCGTACCTGCCTTCAGTGTCAGCCCCGTATCCCCACTGGCCGCATACGCCACAGTCGCCGCACACGCCCACACGATCAACACACCTATAGTACGCCTCATCAGCTACCCCCTTTTGTAACGGTTACACATCTCTGCCTGTTCACCCTAAATGCCCACGCCCGTACTCACCCCAACCAGCCAATAGTCCAGATCGCCCTCGTTGGAACTCCACGTGTAGCGCCCCATCACCTCCAAGAGCTGCCGGCGCGACCCAAAAGTCACCCGCACGCCAGCCTCCACATGGCCGCCCCAGTACGATTCACCCAACGTGGAATACTCCTCGCCCTGCACCACGAACGTAGCGTCGGCCGACTCATCCTCGACGCTGTTGAACGAGTAATTATAGCTCCCCCCTCCGCCGACAAAAGGGGCCACCCGCCAGTGCGGGAGGAGCCGAATCGTCATGCCCACACTGCTGTACGAGGCCTCCTCTAAACCGTTATAGAACAGGCTTACAAAATAATCCCCAAAAACAGGGGTGTCAGCCAACCAAGTGCCGGAGCCAACGCTGATACCGTATATGTCGTCGGAGGGGCCAACCAGAAAGGCAAACGTCGCTCCGGCCGGCTCTTCGTAGGCTTCATGATCAAAATCATCGTCCCACAACCGCTGCGCCCCGGCCGCCCCGCACAAAAGCAGGGTAGTCAGTATGGCGCGCAATAGCATAGACTGTCCGCTCATATCACACATGAGAGGTCTCCATCATGAACCTTAACGTCCCGCCTCGCAAGCTTCCATCGCTCCTCCTCGCCCTACTTGTTTTATGGAGCAGCGCCGCGTCTGCCGCCGAAAAGCCCCCCCGTCTCCTCGACCGCGCGGAGGTCATTGCCGCCGCCATGGACATCAGCACGGCGCTTTATCCCAATGCGGATGATGTGGTGGTGGATGAACACATCTACGTGGTCTACGAAGCCGACGGCACCTCACAGACGTGGGACGACGAATACGTCAAGGTCCTGACCGAAAAGGGCAAGCGGAGCCACCAAACCGTCTCGCAGTACTTCACGCTGTCCTACGGAACCGTTGAGGTGACCGATGTGGCCGTCATCAAACCGGACGGCTCCGTCGTGGAGGTGGATGTGACGGCCAACAGCCGGGTCATGGTCGATCCCGGCCAGATGAGCGCCAACATTTACAATCCGAACAGCAAGATCCTGCGCGTCAGTGTACCGGGGCTGGAGATTGGCGACACGCTCCATATCCGCTCGTTCCATGACATCGTCAAGGCGCGGGTACCCGACACCTGGAGCGACTACAACGTCTTCGAATACACGGCCCCGATCAAACACATCGTCCTCGATGTCTATGGTCCCACCGAGCTGCCCCTGGTCAACATTCAACTGCATGACGCCATCACCAATACCGTCACATTCAGCGAGGAGCACCGACGCAAGCGCAACCACTACCGCTGGGAAATACGGGACGTGCCTCGGATGTTCCCCGAGCCCAACATGCCAGCCCTGCATACCGTTGTGCAGCGCCTTCTGGTGAGCACCATCCCGGACTGGGAGGCCATCTCGCGCTGGTATTGGGAGCTGAGCGAACCCCATCTTGAGGCCACCACTCCGGAGATGGTCGCCAAGGTCGCTGAGCTGGTCGAGGGCATCAGCGAGCCTGCCGCAAAAATCGAGAAGCTCTTCACCTTCGTCTCACAACAAATTCGCTACATGGGTATCACAACCGAAACCACCGCACCGGGCTACGAACCCCACGATGTCAGCATTACCTTTGGCAGCCGCTACGGCGTCTGCCGCGACAAAGCGGCCCTCCTCGTCGCCATGCTCCGCCTGGCCGGTCTACCCGCCTACCCCGTCCTGATCAATGCCGGGCCACGCAAAGATGAAGAGGTGCCGCAGCCCTACTTCAACCATGCCGTGGTCGCCGTCGGCAACGACGACGGCACCTACACCCTGATGGATCCGACCGACGAAAATACGACCGAGCTGTTTCCCTCCTATCTGAGCTACATGAGTTATCTGGTGGCCCACCCCGACGGCGAAGGCTTGCGCACCTCGCCCGTGGTACCGGCCTCTGAGAACCTCCTCACGATTGCCACGACCGGCCAACTCAGCGCCGACGGGCGCGTGCAGCTCACCAGTCGCCTGACATTCACGGGAATCAACGATAACGCCTACCGCAGTCATTTCACCCGCCTCAAGCCTGAGGAGCGTCGGCGCTTCTTCGAGGGGCAACTCAAGCGGCGCATCGCCGGTGCCTCGCTGACCGGGCTCACGCTCGCGCCGGCCGACATGCAGAATACAGCGGAACCCCTCGCGGTGACTCTGGAGTATGAGGCCGACGACTACCCCATTGGCGGCGACACCCACACCATGGTCCCGGCACCTTGGCTCGGCACCAGCTTAGGCTACGCCAACTTCCTGCTCGGTAGCACCGGACTCGAGACCCGCAAGTACCCGCTCTATACGCGCGTCACAGCCGGCGTAAAAGAAACCTTCGACGTGACACTGGACCCCGCTCTCGGTGTGGCCGCCACAGCGCCCGATAGCGCCGCTCTGGCGGCTGAGGGCATCCACTACGATCAAAGCCTTGGCATCACAAACCATCGCCTGCACGGCAGCGCGACGTTTGCCATCGACTCGGTTGAATTCGCCCCCACCGCCTACAGCGCGCTCAAAGAGCTCCTAAAAGACCGCGAGTACGAGCAACGTAAACGTGTCATCTTATCGCATCCTTCGGGTGCCGCAGCGGGCAACGACATCCGCATTCTCTCGGATGACACGCGTGTCGAGATCGAAGACGAGACGCACTGGACCCTGACGCACAACCTGACCAAACAGGTCTTGACCTACGCCGGCAAGAAGGATCATTCCGAGCTGAAGCTCGATTTTAACCCCGCCTGGGAAACCGTACACCTCGCTTCCGCACGGGTCGTCAACCCGGACGGCTCTGTTCACGAGATCGCCGAGCAGGAGATGAATCTGATGGACGCCTCCTGGGTCGGCGGTGCCCCGCGCTATCCTCCCGAGCGGACGCTCGTGGTCAGCCTACCCGGGGTTGAAGAAGGCAGCGTCATTTCCTACAAGATCGTACGCGAAATCTCCGGACAGCCCTTTTTCTCGCTGCTCAAGACCTTCCGCGGCATGGAGCCGATCGACGCGGCTTCCGTCACCATCAGCGCCCCCACTCACCTGGCCCTGCAGATCACCGACCGCAGCGGGGCGAGTCGATACACCACCGAAGAGAATGCAGAGCGTGTCACGCACACCTGGCGCATAGACCCGCAGGACCCGCTCAAGCCGGAGGAGGATCTACCCCCGGGCTGGGACTACCTGCCTACGCTGCTCGTCTCGGCCGGTAACTGGCCGTCCTATGCCGCCACGATCAGCAACCAACTTGACAGGGCCCTCCTCAACCAGACCGAGACGGCCCGGCGCGCGCAGACGTTGACCGCTGCGTGTGACAGCGACCGGGCCAGCATCCTCGTGCTGCGCGACTTTGTCGCCCGCAACGTGCGTAGCGCGGGCCCCTCCCTGGCCAGCCTGCCGCTGACAGCCATTACCCCAGCGGATGTGACCCTCGCGGACGGGTACGGCAACACCACCGACCGCGCCATCGTGCTGGTCGCCATGCTGCGTGCGATCAACATAGAGGCCGAGTTTGTGCTGACCTCCTCCTGGGCTCCAGATCTGGAGTCCTTGACCCAACCCCTGCTGCACACACCGCAAAGCGACCTCTTCACGCATCTGCTGGTCAAAGTCATGGATGGCAACCGCACGCTCTATCTCAACGAAACCGACCAGTATGCCGAGCTTGGCACAACGCCCTTTGAAGGAAAACCCGCCCTGGGGCTGGATGGGCAGACCCGTGTAATTACCCCACCGCGTGACCTCCGCGATCGGGAGCGGGCCGACTACCTCATCGAGCTGAGCGCCAACGGGGATGCACTGTTAACCGCGACCCGGACCTACTACGGCATCTCCTTCGGCGCGACCCGTAGCCTATACGAAGAACTCCCGCCGGAGGAGCGGCGGCGCCACTTTTTAGAGCTGGTGGCCTCGCTCTCGCAGGCCGCCCGGCAGCGCGGAGCGCTGGAGACGGACTTCGAGACCTACCCGGGCTTCCGGGCCTTTACGGTAGAGATTCCCCATTACGGGATGCGGGCAGGCCAGTACCTCTATGTCACCCTCCCCGACGGTGTGGGAGACGTGCTCGGGCTCAGGGCAGACCATCGTGAGCAGGCCTTCTACCACAGCGCACCCCTGCGCACCACCCTGCGCTACGATGTGAAGCTGCCCGCCACGACCCGGCAGGTCCACCTCTTGCCCCCCGCGATTGACTGGCAGGGACCGAGCGGGCTTGGCGATATCCGGTTCACCGAGCGGACCGACGACGACGGACGACACATCACGCTGACCCAGGATGTTAATCTGCGCCCGGCTGTCGTCCGGCCCGAGGACTATCCCACCTTGCTCACTCTGCAGCAGCGCCTGCAACATCCCTCCGCGCAGACACTGCTCATAGAATTGGAGTAGAGCGGCCCTCGCGCCTTACCGCTTCATGCGTCCAAAACCGCGCAGCATGTTGTTGATCGCAGCGCCCGCATCGTTGGCGGCAGGGGTCTCGTCGCTCCCCTCGGCAGACATGCCGGGGATCGCCATATCCTCTTCGGTAAAGCCCTCCGGAATCTCGAAAACCGTCTTGGCTGGCGTGACGGACTTCATCTCCGTAACCTCCGTAGTCGTCTCGGTCGTCTGCTTGCGGCCGCGACTATCGGTCGTGCTACTGATCACAATGGTCTTCAGCGGAAAGCCCTGCACTTTGCCCGTCTCGGCGGCCACCAGTTTATCGATATCCTCAATGCCCGTCTTGAAGAGGGTCACACGCTTCCAGAGGGCCATGGCATCATCCTCCAACCCCTGGCCCGCCCAGATCTCCTGTTCGGTTTCCACATCCGACTTCTGCTTGAAGCCCATCACGCTCACTTCCATAGAGTAACTGGTGCGGAACTTGTAGTGACGCGTCGCCGTCCCCAATAGCTTGGGCCCTTTCTCATCCAGCAGCTTCTCGTTCTGATGCTGTGTCACGGACATATTCAGCAGACCGCTTGTGCCCTGCATGATGCTGCCCGCTATGCCAGCGAGCTTATCTACATCCCATTTCATGTAGCTCTTTCGCTTGGGGTTCACCATGTAGACCGTCTTGGCCCCGTCATGCGTCAGCAGATAGCCACCCTTCGGAACCTTATCGCTCTGCGCGGCCATGTCGATCCGTGCGTTCATCCCATCCACGACCGCGCGCATCTTCGACACTTCACGCTCCCTGCCGTTTGCGCTCTTCTCCCGCGTCACGGCCGAATAGCTCACGCCCCCCTGCGCCACCGTCGCGCCCACCAGCAACGCCACCATCGTCATCGTCTTCATATGCATCTTCTCTGCTCCTGTTTCACGTGGTTCTGTCAAGAATTCCCGAAGGGCTAATCCCGACCCCCTAACACCTAGCGCCTAACGCCTAATCCCTACTCCCTCCCCCATGGCTTGCGCCACCATCGAGAGCTCCGCCGCTTTGAAGGCGTGCGCCTGCGTCATCGCCTCCTCGGTCCGGTTCAGCACATCCATAATGAGCTGGCCGAAATAGGGCTGGCCGACCTTACCGGTGCAATCGATCTCCTGCTCACCCTTGCCGTCCACCAGAAAGATGAGATTGCCGCCTGTCTGGCGGGCCACATCAATATACTTACGAATCTCCAATGTCCCCTCGGTGCCGACCACGAAGGTCCGGCCATCGCCCCACGTTCGCAGGCCGCCCGGATTCCACCAGTCCAACCGGCAGTAGCACGAGGCACCCGTGTCCGTGCTTAGCGAGGCCTCGCCAAAATCTTCCAGTCCGGGAAACTCAGGATGGCCCAGGTTGGCCACCTGCGCGTAATTCACCACGCCATCCAGCGCCCCGGCATAGGTCAGAAACTGCTCAAACTGGTGCGAACCGATGTCCGTCAAGATGCCACCGTACTTGTCCTTGTCAAAGAACCAGTCCGGCCGGGTGGCCGCCGCCAGATTGTGCGGCGCCAAGTTGATCACGCTCAGTACCTTGCCGACCGCGCCCTGCCGGATCAGCTCGCCAGCGTGATAGGCCGACTCGCTTAGGAGACGCTCGCTATAGCACACCATGTACTTCTGCCCGGTCTGGATCACCTTCGCTTTGGCCTCGGCCAACTGATCAAGTGTCGTGAAAGGGGACTTATCCGTCAGGTAATCCTTCCCCGCATCCAAAACCTGTAGGCCGACCGCATAGCGATCGCACGGCACCGCCGCCGAGGTCACCAGCTTGACGGCGTCGTCCTCGAGAATCACCTCAAAATGCTCGACCGCCGTACAACCCGGGTTCGCTTCGAGCACCGCCTTGTGCCGCGACACATCCGGCTCGTAGATGTACTTGAGCGTGCCCCCCGCCCCGACCAATCCGTTGATTTGACCGTAAATATGGCCGTGATCAAAATGCGACGCCGCAAACATGAATTCGCCCGGCCCCACCGCGGCTTGGGCCGGCCCCATATCGGGCGCATAATTCATTCCGTCCCGTTGTTCACGCATCGTAGATCCCTACACTTCTTCCCGTCAGAGGCCCGGTTGCCATTGCGGGCAGTGTGCCATATGACGCCGATGGCGCAAGCAGAATTGGGAGAGACCTCAGCCGATAACTCGCTATCGGCCCCTCCCCACTTGTCCCCCCTCCTGCAACCTGATATAGTGCCGCCTTTCCCGCAGATCTTGGCAGAGCGAGAGGCTTCGTTTCATGGCACAGAGCAAGCAGATTGTCTACGATGAGAGCAAGATCAAAACGCTCTCCTCGCTCGAGCATATCCGCCTGCGCACCGGTATGTATATCGGGCGCACCGGCGATGGAAGTGATTACAATGACGGGATTTACATCCTGGTCAAAGAGGTCCTGGATAACGCCATCGACGAGTTCATCATGGGCCACGGCAAGCGCGTCGATATCACCATCCAGGATGACACCGTCACGGTGCGCGACTTCGGCCGCGGCATTCCGCTGGGCAAGGTGGTCGAATGCGTCTCGCGCATCAACACGGGTGCCAAATACAACGACGACGTCTTCCAGTTCAGCGTCGGACTGAACGGCGTCGGCACCAAGGCCGTCAACGCACTTTCGACCCACTTCGCGGTCCGTAGCTACCGCGACGGCAAGGGCGCCGAGGCCCATTTCGAGCGTGGCGCACTGATCGACCAGAAAAAGCTCCGCTCCGTGTCAGAGGCCGACGGCACCTTTGTCGAGTTCACCCCCGATCCGGAGATCTTTGGCCGCTACAGCTTCGACACCGAGCACCTGCGTCGTCGCCTGATGCTATACGCCTACCTCAATCCCGAGCTGAAGATACTACTCAACGGCGAGGAGTTCTTCTCCCAGGACGGCCTGCTCGACCTGATCCGGGATGAGTGCCAGTTTGAAAAGCTCTACACCCCCTTCCATTTTCGGGAGAAGACCTTCGAGATCGCCTTCACCCACACCAACCGCTTCAGCGAGCAGTACTACTCCTTCGTCAACGGTCAGTTCACCACCGACGGCGGCACGCACCTGAGTGCCTTCCGCGAGGGCCTCCTCAAAGGAATTAACGACTTCGCCAAGAAGCGTTTCGACGGCGAAGACGTCCGCGAAGGGCTGGTCGCGGCCGTCGCGATCCGCATCAAAGAGCCGATCTTCGAATCGCAGACCAAGAACAAGCTGGGCAACACAGAGATCCGGTCCGAGCTGGTCGCTCAGGCGCGCCAGGTGGTGGAAGACCTCCTCCACCGCGATCCCCAAAAGGCCGAGAAGCTACTCACCAAGATCGATGAAACCAGCAAGTTGCGCAAAGAGCTGCAGGCCGTCAAAAAAGTGGCGAGAGAGCGCTCACGCGCCGTCTCGATCCATGTGCCCCAGCTCAAAGACTGCAAGCACCACCTCAACATCAAGCGCACCAAGGGGCTCGACTCCATGGTCTTCATAACCGAGGGGCAATCGGCCGCCGGTTCCGTGATCAGCTGCCGCGATGCCAAGACACAGGCGATTTTCACGCTAAAGGGCAAACCGCTCAACGTCTGCTCGCTCAAGCGGGATGCCCTCTACAAAAATATAGAGCTCTACAACCTCATGCGTAGCCTCGATATCGAGGAGTCGGTCGAAAAACTACGGTTCCAGAAGGTCATCCTCGCTACCGATGCCGATGTGGATGGTCTCCATATCCGCAACCTGATGATCACCTTCTTCCTGCGCTTCTTTCCCGCCCTGATCGAGGCCGGCCATCTCTGGATTCTTGAGACCCCCCTCTTCCGTGTCCGCAACAAGAAAGAGACCCATTACTGCTATTCGGAAGCCGAGCGCGACAAGGCCATGACTAAGCTGGGCCGCGCATGCGAGGTCACTCGCTTCAAGGGGCTGGGTGAAATCTCCCCAGGGGAGTTTAAACAGTTCATCGGACCCAACATGCGCACCACCGTTGTCAGCACGCGCGGCGAGACCGGCGTGCCCGAGGTGGTGGAGTTCTACATGGGCAAGAACACCAGCCAGCGCCGACAATACATCATGGATAATCTGATTTCAGACGTCGCATAGGACCCCGGTATGGCTGAACCCAAAAAGAAAAAAGGCAACAAGCCATCCGCCTCGAAGCCTGCGAGAGAGAACGACCTCTTCGCGGGCGACGACGTCGCGGATGAACTGGACAGCGAGGAAGTCGTCGAAACAAACGGGGACGCCCCCTCACTCACAACCCACCCGCACGCCTCCGGCCCGCTCGGCCGGATGATGGACGACAACTTCCTGCAGTACGCCTCCTACGTTATCTGCGAGCGCGCCATCCCCAGCTTGGTCGACGGCTTCAAACCGGTCCAGCGCCGCATCATGCACGCCCTCTTCGAGAAAGACGACGGACGCTTTATCAAGGTCGCCAATGTGGTCGGCCACACTATGCAGTATCACCCCCACGGCGACGCCTCGATTGGCGATGCCCTCGTCACGCTGACCAACAAGGGCTATCTGATTGAGGGACAGGGCAACTTCGGCAACATCTTCACCGGCAACGCCGCCGCCGCGCCGCGTTACATCGAGTGCCGCCTCACCGAGCTGGCGCGCCGCGAGGTCTTCAACAAGGATTTGACCGAGTTCATCCCCAGCTACGACGGACGCAACAAGGAGCCCGTTGTCCTGCCGACCAAGCTGCCCCTGCTGCTCATGCTCGGTGCCGAGGGCATCGCAGTGGGGCTTTCCACGCGCATCCTCCCCCACAACTTCGTGGAGCTGATCGAAGCCCAGATCTGCATCATGCAGAAAAAGCCCTTCGAGGTCTTTCCCGACTTCCCGCAGGGCGGCCTGATGGATACGCGCGGCATGGTCGATGGCAATGGCAGCGCACGCGTGCGCGCCTGCATCGACACCAAACGAGCTGGCGCCCTCGTCATCAACGAGCTCCCCGCCGCCACCACGACGGAATCCTTGATTACCGGCATTGAAGAGGCGATCCGCAAACACAACCTGCCGATCAAGTCGATCAGCGACTTCACCGCCGAAACGGTCGAGATTGAACTGACCCTCAACGCTGGCGCGGATCCTGCCGCTACGGTCAAAGCCCTCTACGCCTATACCGGCTGCGAAACCACGGTCAGCAGCCACATCGTCGTGATTCACAAGGGCCACCCCGTCGAGATGACCGTTCCCGACATCCTGCGCGAGAATACACGCCAGCTGGAAGAGACCCTCCAGTTGGAGCTCATGCATCGCCGCGATCAGCTCGGCGAAGAGATCAATGCCAAAACCCTCGTCGAGATCTTCGTCGAAGAGCGGATCTACAAGCGCATCGAAGAGTGTAAAACCGCCGAAGCCGTGCGCCAAGCCGTGTTGGAGGGCTTTGAGCCTTTTAAGAAACGGCTGCGACGCCCCATCACCGATGAAGATGTCGAGATGCTGCTGGGCATCCGTATCCGCCGTATCTCCCGCTTCGATCTCGAGAAGAACCACAGAGATATAGAGAAGCTGCTCGAAGAACTCGCCACGGTCGAAAAGAACCTGGCCAGCTTACGCCGCTACGTCATCAGCTATCTGCGCGGCCTCCTGAAAACCTACGGAAAGGACTACCCGCGCCACACCAAAATTACCAGCTTCGATCAGGTTAAGATCAAAGAGCTCGCGGCCGGAGAGTTCGATATCGCCTACGATCGCGAAAGCGGCTATCTCGGCTACCAGACCGAGGGTGAGGCGCTCCTGGCCTGCTCACGCTACGACAAACTCTTGCTGGTATGGAGCGACGGGCGCTACAAGGTCATCAAGCCGCCGGAGAAACTCTTCGTCGACAAGGATATGATCTACTGCGCCGTAGCCGATCGTGACCACGTCTTTACCATGGCCTACAAACACGACCTCTTCGTCTTCCTCAAGCGCTTTACCTTCGGCGGCTCCATCACCGACCGCGACTACCGCTGCGCGGCCGATCCCGCCACCGTCCTGCTCTTCGAGGAAGGCACCCCGAAAGATATCTTCGTTAAGTACAAGCCCTCCAAACGCCAGCGCATCCATCAGCAGCATTTCAACCCGGAAGATGTCGCCGTCAAGGGAGTCAAGGCCATGGGCAATCACATGACCGGCAAAGCCATCTCCAAGATCGCCACCACCCAACCGCGCTGGTGGAAAGAGGACGAAGCCTCACCACGCGGTCGCTTCTCCTAGCGCTAAACGGCAGGTTGAGAAGTGTTGTAGAAGGCCTCGATATATCTGAATACGTCGCGCGAGTCATGCTCCTGCTGTTGCGGCTTCCGGGGCCTCAGCCCTTTGGGAACAACGTTGAGCTATGACCGCATCTGCTCCTTCAAGACATCCAGAATGATGGCGGGGCTCCGATCCATGTGCACGCGGGGCACATCTTCGGTGACACCCATCAGGAAAGCGCTGCGATCACCGGCTTGGTTCAGGATCTCCAGAGTTGCGCTCCGGAGGACCTCTTCAGACTGAAGGTGCACACTGGATGGGAAATTGATCCAGAGCACTTTCCCCGGCCAGGCGGCCCGTGCTTCGGCCACAGTGACGTTACAGTCAGGGGGAGGGGTGAAGGCTTCGACCAGATCGATACGCAGGTCGCGCACCATGTCCAGTATCAGGCGATTGTTGGCGTCCAAGTGCACACCAAGCTTTTTGCCGTGTTCGTGAAGCACGTCGGCAAAAGCATCCCACACCGGGCAGATGTAGCGCCGGACCAAGTCTGGACCCACCATCTCGGGAACAAGGTTACCGCTATAGAGAACCACATCGGCGGGCCCCTTGGCAACGACGTCGAACATCCGACTGTCGCGTCGCACCATGGCTTCGTAAAGCTCCATCAAGGCGTCTTCGTTGTCCGCCAGCTCGTAGCAGAACTGCTCCTGCCCGATCCACATGATCTGCAAATCCAGCATGGGGTCGTATCCGGTATGTCCAATGACTTTTCCCGTGACGCCGATCTTCCGTTCTTCTTCACGAAAGGCGTCGTACATGGGATCGTAGACTGTATCCTCTACGATGAACTGCGCGGCTCGATAGTCTTCGCGCCGCTTGATCAGGTATTCGGCTGGCGCCATGCCAACCAGTGCCTGGTGAAAGAGCGAGGTCAGCGTGCCGACGGGTGTTTCATAGGAGGTCCGCAAGCTGCCGTCGCGTTCCGTGATCTCCGTGACCTTCACATTCGGCAGTCGCTTACGGCACACATCCCGGCGCGCACAGATGGCCATGCCCTTCGCTTGAAGGGAGGCTGGGTCGAAATCCGGCGGAAACAGGAGGTCATAGTAGGAGAAAGGGACCCGTTCCGGGGTGCCTCCGGCCAACGCCAGTTCGATCGCTTCGCGATGATTCTCTTGCGTGGCAGTGTGTATATGCCGTGTCATTCCGTGCTCCATAAAGATCATTGAGATTGCCCGATTGGGGCGAGAGTCATTCCTTTCAGTGACTGTCTACCAAAACCGGGCAGCCTCAACCACCCAAAAGCCGACTCAACTCAGCGCCGTTCTCTCCCAGCGCTCACGTCGTGCGAATGGTCAGGTACGTGAGCACATCCGCCATCAGGCCGTTGATGGCCCCGTAGCGATCAATAGGCGCGCCCAGAATCTCGGCCTCAGACTGCACATAGGGCGCCACCACGAGCTCGCCCCGGCAGTTATCCACAATCGCCTGCGCCGATGCCAGCGTGGTCTCAAGGTGGAACTGCAACCCGATGGCCGAACGCCCCATCTGAAACGCCTGGTTGCGGCATGCCGCATTGCCCGCAAGATGAACAGCACCCTCGGGCAGGTCGAACGTTTCGCCATGCCAGTGAAAGACCTCCGTCGATGATGGAAACGCGAACGCATTCGCATCCCCCCCCGTCGGCACCCCTTCCACAGGGAACCAACCGATCTCCTTGACCGCATTGGGATAGACCCGCGCCCCCAACGCACTCGCCATCAGTTGCGCTCCGAGACAAACGCCCAACACGGGCACACCAGTCCGGATCGCCTCACCCACAAACCGCTTCTCCTCGATGAGCCAGGGATAGGCACCCTCCTCGTTAACGCCCATCGGCCCACCCATCACGATCAGCAAATCAATCCCATCCAGCGCCGGCAGCGATTCGCCCGCAAACAGCCGCGTACGGGTGACCGCATAGCCCGCACCCTCAAGCCAGGGCGCCATACTCCCCAACCCCTCGAACGGGACATGCTGTATATAGTGTGCCCGCATGTGATCGCCTCGCTGCCGCCCCTACCTTCATCAGCCCCAACCAGAGCCTGTCACAAAAGCCCCCCCAAGGGCGAGATATACGAGCCTAGGGCTGTTTCCCTCGCTATACCTCAAATCGTTTCTGTTGGTAACACCTGTGTCGCAATTGAGCGGCTTGTGCCCATTGGCCATGACGCAGATGTACATCTGCCTTGAGTGCAGGTCTACTCCACAGCTATACTCACTCGTAGTCTGGTAATACGAAAATATGGCTCCTCCTCATTGTCTGTTGCGGTTTATGATGCGTCCAACATCACTACAATTTGATCGTGAGCGAGGGGCCTCCTTTCAATGCACCTCGTCTTTGGCGACCTTAACACCTTTAGAATTACGAAACAGGACTTAGCGGAGTATCATCTGCCTCGAGCGTAGCGCGTGGGACGCGCACGCTCAGGCACACGTTGGCCCGGAGATGATTTGACCACAGGGCACTAGAATGACACACTGACCACATGTACTCTCGGATGCTGAAACGTCTTCGCGGGCTTGTTCTCGGCAGCCGTTATGTCGTCACGCTACATGCGTATGACGAAATGGCGGCAGATGATTTGACCGTGTGGGACGTGGAAAGCGTATTTCTCACGGGAGAGATACTGGAAAGACAGAAGGACGTTGAGTCATCTGAATCGAAGTATCGACTCAGAGGGTCGTCACTGGGCGGAGCACCCGTGGAAGTCGTGGGAAAACTGTCGGTGACGGGAAAACTGGTTATCATCACGGTGTACGCACTATGAAGAGTAAGATTACATGTGACTGCTGTGGGGAAACAGGAGTGATGTTGAAGCACATTACCCGAAGTTTTGGCAAGGGTGATCAAGTGGTAGTGATTGATGGAATACCACTTCAGGTCTGTCCGCATTGCGGGGAAAGCTATTTCACAGCAGACACCCTGCAAGAGATAGAACGGCTGCGCATGCATCGTGCAGGATTGACTGCACGAAGCATGGCCCCCGTACTCTCCTACGCCTAGCCAGCAGGGGCCAACATCCGAATCGCATGCTGGAGGTGCTGGAGGGGTCACGTCTCAACATATAACATTAAAGGT